>JBPCNK010000289.1:0-32965 GCA_051001345.1 Acidobacteriota bacterium
GTGTATGGCGGGAACAGAATACGGCTTGGCCGGATGGGATTTCGCCAATCAAGGCTCCTTCGGGACGGAGGCGGCAGCCTCCCTGGATGTTCAGTATAATGAACAGAGATTCGGTATGTCAAACCGAGCTTGACAACCCGGTAAGGGCGACCAAAAATACCCTGCGTCAGGGCGGAGCACCAGCAGAGCCGCAACCGAAGGGAGCGGCCCTGCCATCAGGACGGAGCACCAGCAGAGCCGCGACCGAAGGGAGCGGTCCTGCCATCGAAGGCACAATGGAGAATCACCGCGAAATGTGAAGACTTCATCGATGCGTAATACGAGGAACGGACATGCAAAATCGAATCAACACCGATGAACTGTATCAAAGGGCTAGCCAGGTCATCCCCGGCGGAGTGAACTCTTCGATACGGAATATCGAGCCCCGCGTCGCCTTCGCCCGCGCCGAGGGCGCAACGATCGTCGACGTGGAGGGACAAGAGTACATCGACTACCATGCCGGATTCGGTCCGCCGTTGCTGGGCTATGGCCATCCGGCGGTGCGGCAGCGCCTGATCGAGGCGCTCGGCAGCGGCGTCGAAATGGTGGGAGTGGGGACCACGCCGCTGGAAGCGGAACTGGCGGAAAAGATCGTGCAGCACGTCCCTTCGGCGGAAAATGTTTTGTTTTGCACGTCCGGCACGGAGGCGACCTTTCATGCGGTCCGCGTGTCGCGCGCCGTTACCGGGCGGCGCAAGGTCCTGAAATTTCAGGGCTGCTACCACGGCTGGCACGATTACCTGTGCCGCAACATTCTCAGCCCGCCCGAGCGCATCGGAACGAGGGATCCGGCGTCGGCTGGAATCCTGGACGAAGCGGTCGATAATACGCTTGTCGCCACGTTCAACGACGGGGAAGAAGTGCGCCGCCTTGTTTCGGAAAACGAGGACGACGTGGCCGCCATCATCCTCGAGCCGATTCCCCACAACATCGGATGTGTGATGCCGAAGCTCGAATTCCTGCAGGGCCTGCGCCAGCTCACTCGCGACAAAGGAATCGTGCTGGTTTTTGATGAAGTGATCACGGGCTTTCGCCATCACCTGGGTGGATATCAGAAGATATGCGGCGTGACTCCGGACCTGACCACACTGGGCAAAGCGATGGCCAACGGCTTTCCCATGGCGGCTATCTGCGGACGGCGGGAGATCATGGAACGGTTTGCGACGCGGCCCGGCGGGGACGTTTTTTTTGCGGGAACCTACAACGGGCATCCCCTAGCCTGCGCCGCGGCGTTGGCTACCATCGAAGTGTTGGAGCGCGAGCCGGTTCACCGGCACGTGTTCGATCTGGGCGAGCGAATGCGGGCGGGGCTGAAGGAAATTACCAGGGAACTGCAGATCCCTTCCACGGTGGCCGGATTCGGTTCGGTTTTCCTGACGTATTTCATGGAAGGAGAAATCCGAAACTACACCGACCTGATGCGCAACGACCAGGAGTTGTTTGTCGCCTACCGCCGGGCTCTTTTGAAGGAAGGGATCTTCAAGCTCCCGATGAATCTGAAGCGAAACCACATCAGCTACGCTCACACCGGGGCGCACATCGATCGCACGCTTGAGGCCTGCCGCAAGGTGCTCAAGTCGATGACAAGCGGCGGTGCGGCAAGCGTCGGCGAGCGGGCCCTGGCGGGCAGCCAGCTAAAGTCGGGGGCGGATTCCTAGCGGCCCGGGAAAACTGGGGCCGATTTTTGACCGGCTTCACCACAGAAACACAGCGCGGCAAGGCCGCAACCGTATGCCGTATGCCGTATGCCGCGGGCCGGCGACGGAGCGCCAACAGAGCCGCGGCCGGAAGGCTGCGGGCCGGTAAATAGGAAGCGATCAAAAATCTTGCTCAAATAACAAGATTTCACCAATTGGTAATACAGAGGACACAAAGGTAGCGGAAAAATGGGCTCGAAGAAAAACGGATTGACGCGGCGCAGGTTCCTCCAACAGTCCTCGCATGCGGCCGCCGCCGGAGTCACGCTCGCATCGGGCGGGTCTTTGTCGGCAGTGTTTGGCGCCCCCTCCCTCCGGGAAGGAAAAGAAGTCAGCTCGACGACCGGCGCAGTGGCCACCGGGCCTCCGGAGGCGGCGCGCGTGGGCGCCAGAATCCTGCAGCGGGGAGGAAACGCCATGGACGCCGCGGCCGCGGCGTGTCTGGCGACCTGCATGTTGCAGCCGCACATGGTTGACGTGGGAGGCTACGGCTGCTGCGCCGTGGTGCTGGAAGGCAAATCGAGGAAAGTCTGGTCGCTGGACGCTAATGCCATCGCTCCCGCCGCCGCCAGCGAGCGCATGTTTGAAGTGCTGCCTCCGGCGGGAGGCGCCGGCATCAACGAACGGGAGTACGCTTGCCGCGTCAAAGACGATGCCAACGTTTTCGGCCCGCTTGCAGTGGCGGTCCCCGGAGTGATGGCCGGTATCGGCGTTTTGTGGGAGCGATGGGGCGTTTTGAAATGGCCCGATATTGTGGGGCCCTCCTTGGAGTTGCTCGAAAAAGGCTTCCCGTATGGCCCGGTGGCTCGCGACATTGCCTCCAAAGAAGCCGTCATCCGAAAGTACCAGCCTACGGCCCAGCACCTGATGCCCCACGGAAAAATACCGAAAGCCGACGATCGGTGGCATCGCCGCGACATGGAAACAACGCTGCGGCGTATGGCGTCGGCCGGCTGGCAGGATTTTTATGCGGGCGAACTGGGGCGAACCATTGCCGATTTTATCGGCGCCAGCGGCGGCATCCTGACCCGCCAGGACATAGCGCAGTATCGGGCGCGCGTCACCGACCCGTATGCGGTGTCCTATCGCAAGGCCAGAGTGTACGGCGCCGTTCTCGCCAATGGTTGTCTGACCAGTCTTCAGATCCTGAACATGCTGGAATGTTTTGAAGCGGTCCCCGATTCGTCGGTGACTTACTGGCATCGTCTGGCCGAAGTGCTGAAGCTCGCCTGGCGCGATCGGATGCTCTATGCGGCGGATCCCGACGCTGTGGACGTTCCCGTGGAACGACTGCTGAGCCGGGACTATGCGGCGGGGCGAGTGGAGGCTCTTCGCCAGTTCCCGCACAACGTGGATCGCGTAGTGCTCCCCGCCTCAGAGTCCCCGCACGGAACGGTGCATCTTTCAGCGGCCGACGCGCAGGGCAATGTGGTCTCTGTGACTCTCACGCAGGGAGGAAGTTTTGGCTCCTGCGTCACCGTTCCGAAGACTGGAATCATCCTGGGCCATGGCATGTGCCGGCTGGATCCGCGTCCGGGGCGCGCCAACTCGGTGGGGCCGCGCAAGCGTCCCCTTAACAATCTGGCGCCTTTGCTGATCGGCCTGCCCGATCGAGATATCGCAATCGGAGTCGCCGGAGGCCGCCGTATTGTAAACGTCAGCGCCGAGATGGCGCAGCGCATCGTCGACTACGGCGCCACGCCGCTGCAGTCCGTCTCGGCGCCGCGAATTCATGTGGAAGTCCAGGAGCCCGTGGAAATCACCACCTCGGCCGGCGCATCCATCCTCCGGGATCTGGCGGCGCTCGGCCACGAAGTCAAGGCGGTGTCTTCGGTCGCCGGCGCCGCCAGCACCGCCGAGGCCCTGAGAGACCCGCGTCAGGTTCGCGCCGCTGCAAACACGCTGGCTGTGGGAGCCTGAGTCGGGGCAGCTGGTCAGTCCAGAATCTCGCGCCCCAGGGTGCGTTTAAGTGGCAAGTGTGATCGGTGGCAGGAATACACGGAAGGCTGGCAGCACCATCTCCAGAATTGAACTTTTGAAACCCAATCGAGGCCACGGGGTTTACACGTGAGTACCTTCATTCGTTGGGGGATTGTTGCAATTGTAGGCATCGGAGTGTACCTACTCCCCGCTCCCGCCGGCATTACCGATTCTTCGTGGCGCCTGTTTGCGATCTTTATCGCCACTATTACTGGAATGATCGCGCACCCTCTTCCTTCCGGCGCGATCGTTTTGATCGGTATTTTAACGATCGCACTGACCGGGACACTTCCTCCAGGACAAGCCTTGGCGGGATTTGCAGATCCCATCGTTTGGCTCGTGCTTGCGGCTTTTTTTATTTCACGAGGAATGATCAAGACGGGGCTCGGACGCCGTATTGCGTTTCTTTTTATCCGTACGATAGGACACACGTCACTTGGCTTGGGTTATGCACTGGCCGCAACTGACATGGTTCTGGCCATGATTATTCCTTCGAATGGCGCCAGAGCTGGAGGTATCATTTTTCCAATCACGAAGAGCCTTTGCGAAGCGTATGCCTCAGAGCCTGGAGTCACTGCACGCCGGTTAGGTTCCTTCCTCATGAGTCTCGTGTACCAATGCGACGTCATCATCTGTGCCATGTTTCTTACCGGACAAGCATCCAACGTTCTCATTGCAAGATTTGCGCAACAGACAACGGGAGTGGAGCTCAGCTACAGTCGTTGGGCGCTAGGCGCTCTAGTTCCAGGAATACTTTCGCTCGCTTTGGTTCCGCTCCTGATCTATCGAACGTATCCGCCGGAAATAAAACACACTCCGGGAGCGGCAGAGTTTGCCGCACGTGAACTCGAGCGGCTTGGACCCATGTCGCGCGGTGAGAAGTTGATGCTTTTCGTTTTCGGTATTGTGACGCTTCTGTGGATGACGACGCTGTGGCATGGAATTGATTACGCTGTGGTAGCGCTCTTGGGAGTTTGTGTGCTCCTCGTCACGCGAGTTCTCGAATGGGATGACATTATGTCCGAGCGTGCCGCCTGGAGTGTCTTCATCTGGTATGGAGGCCTCGTACAAATGGGAAAGCTTATAGGCGAAACCGGCATCACGAAATGGTTTGCCGAGTCGACGGCGGGAGTCACATTGGGATGGAGCTGGTGGATCGCGTTGGGTGCTCTACTTCTCGTTTACTTTTATTCCCACTACGGTTTTGCCAGTATCACGGCCCATGTATCGGCAATGTACATTCCTTTTTTGGTTGTGATTATTTCTGCAGGAGCGCCGAAAGCGCTGGCAGTTCTCTCGCTCGCCTACTATTCAAATTTTGCGGCCGGTCTTACGCATTACGGTACCACACCGGCTCCGATTTATTACGGAGCCGGCTATGTCCGACAGAGCACGTGGTGGCGGATAGGTCTCGTAGCTTCTCTAGTAAACATCGTCATTTGGGCGGTCGCGGGTTTTAGCTGGTGGAAACTGCTAGGCTGGTGGTAGAAACTAATCCGAGCACAAAAGGCCGATCCCACTGCAATGCGCTTTCAAGAGGAGGAAGGGCTTGACCACCGGTATCTTCATTTCTAGGTCTGGCTCTGGTGACTAAGACGGTTCCACCGCTGCCCGAGAACATCATCCCCTATCCCGTTGTCGCTAACATCGATTTTGCCGAAGGGCCGATCTTCGATGCCCAGGGCAATCTCTATTTCGTGAACTACGTGCGCAATGGAACCCTGGGCAAGATGACTCCGGACGGGACGGTTGGGATCTGGTGCGAGACGGGAGGGCAGGTCAATGGGTTGAAAGTCGACTCCAAAGGCTACGTGATCGGAGCCGATACCGGAGCCAAACGAATCATCCGAGTTCATCCAAATGGCAAACCCATCGAGATTTTGACGGACCAATACGAGGGCGAGCCCTACTTGAGCCCCAACGACGTGTGTCTGGACATTGCGGGCAACATTTACTTTACCGATCCTTCCAACGACACTCCAGCGGCTCCGATTGGCTCGGTCTACCGGATTGACAAGGCCCACAAAGTGACGCGGCTGGTAACAGGGTTGAAGTATCCCAACGGTCTGGCGGTCTCCCCCGACCAGAAGCAGTTGATCGTTGCGGAGACGATGACGGATCGGATTCTTGCGTTCGATTTCAAATCGGACGGATCGTTGGGACCCGCTGCGACGCTCCATCAGTTTTCCTCCAGGTCGGTCGACGGAATCATGTTTGACGAGTACGATCGTCTTTGGGTAGCGCGCTGGCTAAACGGGACCGTCGACGTAATTACGCTCGATGGCAAACTCGTGGCATCGATTCCAGCCGGAGGAACCAAGGTTACCAATTTGTGTTTCTGGGAAAAGAGCGTCTACGTGACCGTCGCTGGAAATCACGCCATCCATCGCCTGGACGCCGGAGTGGGCGGGAAGCCATACACCCAATAGACGCGACTACCTCCGGTCGTTCGTTTCGATCCAAAGGTTTTGGCATGGACCCGCTCGCGTCGCTCGCGGCACTGTTATTGGTTGCCCTTTAGCAGTCACCGTCAAGTGCGAATCACCGAAAATCCCTGCTTTTCGGCGGCGTGGGCCAGACGCTCGTCCAGGCAGACAAACTCCAGAGTGTGAGGTTGTTGCTCCGACGCTGCAATCGCAGCTGCCAGCTGCAGGGCGTCGGCCGCACGCAGGTCATGGAGCCGCAACAGCGTTTTTGCTGTCGGTTTCAGCGACGCCGATGGTTGGATCTGATGCCAGCCTTTCTGAAACTGATCGAGACGATTGAACGCTTCCGCTACCGCGGCGTTGGCCATCTTGTTCTCACGTTCGAGGCGCGCGATGGCCGAGGCACACTCGACCTCGCTGCCCCACCATGTCACTACCACTAAGTCATCGGCGAGCAGCTTGATCAGCCGCTGAGAGAACGCCTCTTTCACCACAATGGGCACCAGGGCGGAACTGTCCCAATACTTCATCGTCCTTCATCCCGTTCAGCGAGCAGCGCCCCGAGAATACTGGCCCCCTCCTTTGTCGAAGGCAAGCCTCGGCGCAACCATTGCTTACGAATAGGTTCGGCAGCCGGCCGTATTACCCCGGTCCTCTCCAGGCGGTTGAGTCTGGCTTTGCCGCCGGCCACGCTGGCGGCCGCAATCGGCTCCAAGCGCGCAACCGGCTGATTGCGATCCAGTATAAGAACGCTCTCGCCATTGCGTACCAGTTCCAGAATGGCGCTGAGGCGATTTTTTGCTTCGGATATCGAATAGGCTTTCATTCAAGCTATAATAGCTATGTTTATGAGGCTATTCAAGCTAGAAAGCGTAGCGTATGCCCATCATTGACCGCGCCGCGCGTGTTCCATAACTCCACACCTTCTGGTCAAATGGCCGCAGCCGACCCGCCCGCGGTCGCTCGCGGCGCCGTTAATTGCGGCGGCCACAGAGGCGCGGTAGCTGACCAAGGTCACCGAGCCTGCCGGCGGGGCCACAATCAACGGCGCCGCTCGCGGTCGCTCGCGGGTCCGTTCGCAACAATCACCGGCTGGAAGCCGGCGCCACCCTGACGTTGGCCGAAAAGTGTTGCTCAAACCAAAGGAGAAAGAACTGAAGAGACGCAGTTCAACCCATCCCCAATCTCCAATCCCCAATCGGCTACCCGTCCTTTTTGGACATAGCTGCGAAGCGTTTCTCGATTTCCTCGGGTGAGACGTCTTCCTTGTGCGTGGAAATCGTCCAAACATGTCCGAAAGGATCTTCCAGGGTTCCGGCTCGATCGCCGTAGAACTGATCGGTGTCCGGGTGGCGCGCCTTGGCGCCCGCAGACAACGCCAGACCGAACATGGCGTCAACATCTGCAACATAAAGGCAAAGGCTGACCGCTGTGCCGCCAAGCGACTGCGGGCCGCGGAAACCCATTTCCGGAAACTCATCGGCCAGCATGATCCGCGAGTCGCCGATCTGGACTTCGGCATGTCCCACCTTGCCGTTCGGAGCTAACATGCGGATCAATTCCTTGGCCGAAAAAGCCCGCTTGTAGAATTCGATGGCGGCCGTTGCATTGCTCACAATCAAATACGGTGTCACCGTGTGATACCCGTCCGGAATCGGCTTTACTGCCATGCTGGCTACCTCCCTGCAAATCTGAACAGAAAATATCACCGGCGGCCGGCAATTGCAGACAATTTATCGCGGAGGCGCGGCACCGGCTGGATCGGGCGGATACGGATACCCGATGACCGGGCCGCGGACAATCTCGTTGGGTTGCAACAGTCGAAAGTTGTAGCGATGTCGATGGTGCTGGCCGCTTTTTTCGAAGCTGCGTGAAGTCATCTGATAAAGAGTGTCGCGGTATCTCAACACTTGATGCTCCCACCAGGGTTGGTCATCGACACTCTCAATCAACAGCAGGGCGCCCTCACGGTACATTATCACCTTGTCGCTTTCCCGCGGACCGATTGCCGCACGTTTTGCGGCACGCCCGGCGGTTCCCGTAATCAGTCCCGCAATTTGAAAAACAAAATACAACAGCGCCGTTCCCCGTGTGCCCCCGGTGATCGCAGCCTCAATAGCGCGTACGCCGCCCTCGACAAAATGGTAGGCCAGAACCCACGTCCAGGGACGAAATAAGAACGCACCCCATCCGAGCAACACGATGGTCTTGACCTGCGCTGCATCCACCTGAAGAGTTGAGCCCCTCAAGCGAGCGGCTTCCAGATCGGCGAACTGTAGTGAAGGCCACACAATGAATGCCAGGTAGTCGAAGATCAGCAGCCAGCCTGCCACAAGGGCCTGGGCCATCCCGGAGACAATGTGAGCGCCAACCGTGTTGCACGGCTGCAGTCTGCCTGACTTTGCTTTTTCAGGCAGCAACGACACGAGAAGTGAAAGCAAAAACGTTGCGACTCGCATTATTTACGATGGCGTGTGACATCGCCAGGGGCAGGCGGGTACTCGATGACTGCGCCGCGCACAATCTCGTTGGGTTGCAACAGTCGAAACTGGTAGCGATGTCGATGGTGCTGGCCGGTCTTTTCGAAGCTGCGCGAAGTCATCTGATAAAGAGTGTCGCGGTATCTCAACACTTGGTGTTCCCACCAGGGAAAGTCATCGACACTTTCAATTAACAGCGCGGCGCCCTCACGGTACAGCAGCACCCTGTCGCTAACTCGCGGCCCGATTGCCGCACGCTTTCCGGCATGCTCCGCAGTCCCGGTGAACAGGCCCGCGATTCGAAAAACAAAATACAACAACGCCGTTCCGCGCGTGCCGCCATTGATCGCCGCCTCGATGGCGCGCACGCCGCCTTCGACAAGATGGTAGGCAAGAATCCACGTCCAGGGCCGGAATAAGAAGGAAAACCATCCGACCACACCCATGTGCTGGACTTGCGCTTCAGTGCCCTCAAAAGTTGAGTCCATGAGGCGCCCGGCTTCCAGGTCGGTGAACCGGATAATGAAGGCCAGATATTCTCTGACCAGCAACCCGCCTGCTGCAACCGCCTCAACGATCCCGGAGACAATGTGAGCGCCAACCGTATTGCACGGCTGCAGCCTGCCTGCCTTTGCTTTTTCAGGCAGCAACGATACCAGCAGTGAAAGCAAAAACGTCGCGATTCGCATACTTGATGACAGCGCTGCAGAAAAGCCACCGTCTGGAAGCCGGCGCCACCACCCTTCGATCACAATCTAACGATGCAGTGAAAAGCGGCTTCATAGCAAAAAGCAAAAGCAGTCACGAATTACACGAATGAACCCGAATGGCCCGAACGCTCGTAGGTTGATCGTACCCGGCCGGCAACGCCTTTTTGAACCACAGCGCAAATCCCTATCAGGGGATTTCGGGTTAATTCGTTTAATTCGTGTAATTCGTGACTGCTTTTGCTTTTCTTTTCAATCATCCAGCCATAAACCGTCTCAGCGGGCGATGTAGAGTCGACGTTGCCATTACTGCGGAGGCGGATCAATGTTGTTGCCGCCAATTCAGATGTAACAGGCCACTAGTGACGCACTGCGGTGCAGTGAAAAGCAAACGCTCAGATCTCACGGCGGCGGAACCTGTCCAGCAGGTACTCGCAGGTTCGCAGCGTGAAGGCCAGAATCGAGAGCGTCGTAGTCTTGTCGGTCTGATAGGGAAAAATGCTGGCGTCGCAAACAAAGAGATTCGACGCGTCGTGGCATTGTCCCCAGCCATTGGTCACAAACTTCTTGGGATCGCTGCCCATGCGGCATGTCCCGGTCTCGTGCTGGCTATAGCCAGGCATCTCGGGCTCACCGGCGCCCCACAGCTCGCCTCCGGCTGTGCGCAGCAACTCGGCGCAGACCGCCTTGGAATGCTCCCACATCTGCAGCTCGTTGGTTCCCCACTTGAAATGAAAACGCAGCGCGGGGATCCCGAAGCGGTCGCGTACCTGCGGGTCAATGTCGACGTAGTTTTCCGGGCTCGGCAGCGAAGGCGCCTGGATGGTAAAACTGACCGGCGCCGGATAGTACCGTTTGATCTCCTTCTTGAAGCTCGAGCCGAAGCCTTCCAGCCGCCCATGGTAGTAAGGGAATTCGCCGCAGCCGCCTCCGGGATAAACCGCGTAGCCGCGCAGGAAACGCTCCCGGCGCGGCGAATCGAGGTTCTGCCAGCGCGGCATCCAGGCGATCGTGCTGTTGGATACATTGTCGGGGAAACTGGGCCGGCCGACCAGTTGCGGCAAACAACCGTAGGCCGACGCTCCGTAAAGATGGTCGCACAAGTTCCGGCCCAGTTCCCCGCTGGAATTTGCGATGCCCGTCGGCCAGTGCCGCGAGCGCGAATTCAGAAGGATGCGAGTCGTCTCCAGACACGACGCCGCGACGACGACGGCGCGCGCGCGCACGTTGACCTGCCGGCCCGTATCGCGATCGACGTAAGCAACGCCCGAAGCGCGCCCATCGCGGTTGACGGTGACGTGACTTGCAATGGCATTGGTTCGCAGTTCCAAATTGCCGGTCTTCTGAGCATCGGCCAGCGTGAACCACGGCGGGGAGAAGAAGGCGCCGATTTCGCATCCTGAACTGCAGCTGGCGCAAAAGTGGCAGGCGGGATGGCCGTTGTGCGCCACCGTCAACTGCGCGATCCGATCGGGTAGATAGGGGATTGCCATCTTTTCCGCCGCGCCGGCCAGGATATGGTCCAGACAGCGGTACTTCATCGGCGGCAGGTATTCGCCGTCAGGATTGCTCGGCCGGTTCTGCACCGTGCTGGCCACGCCCATGTAGCGTTCAACGCGGCTGTAGTAGGGCGCGATCTCCTGGTACGATACGGGCCAGTCGACATCAAATCCGTCCAGACTGGCCGCCTTGAAATCGATGTCGCCAAAGCGCGCCGACGAACGTCCCCAGAAATTGGCTTTGCCTCCGGTGACTTTCACGCGCAGCCACTCCCATTGCGTGCCGGGGGCGGTCGTGTAAGCGACGTCGTGCTCCCACAATCCTTCGGTGTATTCGTTTTCGTCGTGATAGCGGATGTGGCGTGTGCGCGGATCTCCGAAGCCGCGAAACTTCATGTCGTAGCGCTGGCGGTGTCCGCGGAAATCCCGCGCCGGATCGACACGCCGCCCGGGATTGAGCGCGACCACTTTCAGCCCGGCTTCGCACAGCGTCTTGATCGCCATGCCTCCGCCCGCGCCGGTTCCAATCACTACGGCATCATAGATCCTCGCCATGGCCCTCTCTGGAAGCGCTGCCGGGGCGGCGCGGCGCCTCGTGACGGTGATCGGGATCGTCCGGATTGGGGCAGCCGGGCGACTGGGCATACAACTGAAATCCCGGGTAATCGAGCTGCTCCAAACCAATGCGCGATGTGTAAAAGCCCATGACCGTGTAGCTGCGCATCAGGCTGAAGAACGCGCGGCCCTCGTCCTGGCCCGGACGATGACGGTCGCGGTAGGCTAGCGCTTCCAGAATGCCGGATTGTTCGGGCGCGCTGGTTTCGACGAAGGGGCGGCCGGAGAGTTGCACGGCGTGCGCATCGAGCCAAGCCAGGCCATAGCGGAAGCGATATTGCACGGATTCATCGTGGGCCACCATGAAGTCGATAAACTCGCTTGCCCCTGCCTCGCGCGCTCCGGGCGTCCCATCGCTGGGAACAATCAGGTCCGCTAGCCGCTCAACGGTTGAATACTCGCGAGCCGAAAAAAACTGCGGCTGATACCGGGCCACCGGCTGGGAAGCGGGCTGTCCAACGTGCCCGCAACCGAACGTCCACTGCGCGAAGCCGCCGAATTGCGCGGCCGCCGACGCAAGCGCCAGCAGTCGCATCATGTCCCGCCGTTCGATAGCCTGACCGCCCATGAATGATCCTTCGAGACCTAGTGCGGCATAGCCGTATGCCGTATGCCGCAGCCGTATGCCGCGCTTGAATAATCCAGCCTAAGAAGTAAAAAGCGTCAAGAGCCCGGCCACGACGATCGTAACGGCCCAGACCGCATCGAAGTTGACCCAGGCTCGCCGCAAGATCGCCAAGCCAACCTTTTCGTACACGATGATGGCGACGGCCGTCATGACGAGCAGCATGGCGAGCATGTGCACGGCAATGGCTCCGCCGTCCAGAGCCAGTATGCTGCTGCTCGAAGCGCCCGCATGACTGCCATGCTCGGGGGGTGCCAGCGCAAACATCACGGGCAGCAGCATCAGGCCCGCCCCGTGCGCCGACGCCATCAAAAACGACCACAGAACCAGCTCAGACCGGCTCACGCGCATGCCCACCCAGCGCGGATGCGAACGCGGCGCGAAGAACTTGTAAGCTCCAAATAAAACCAAGATGACGGCCGCGCCCACGCGCAACAGGTTCGGCGCGGTGACCAGCTGCGCGCCGTTGATCACAAGGATAAAGAGGCCGATGGACAATCCATGACCGAGGGTGATCGGGAGCAGGGCCTGCAAGACCGCCGCCCGGCTTTTTTCTTGCAGGCCCCGCGCTACGGCAAATAGCCAGCCCATCGCGGGATTGATCCCATGATAGGCGCCCAGCAGCGCGAGGGTCAGCCAAGGCCAAGACTCGCTCACGGATAGCAGTAGGAATCCGACGAGGCGTCGCCTCCTTCGAGATGGATCTGATGCGGCCGCTCCCCCGTCTCGAAGTCGACAAAGAAATTCGGATCGAAGGCCATGCCTCCGGCAGGATTGGCGTCAAGCTTGACGGCCCAGCCACGCATTCCTTCCGGATAAAACTGGGCGTCCCAGGAGGCGTACAGCGAGTTTGTGATGTAGACGCGCCGGCCGTCGCGACTGAGTTCTACCATCTGCGGTCCCCCATTCAGGCTTCCCTTCTTGGGGTGCGGGCTGCGCTGGACGATCCCTCCCATGCGAACCGAACCAGTCAACTTCGGATTTCCGGGATCGGTCACGTCGTATTGACGGAACTCCCCGGTGCCCCAGCACGAGACGTAGAGGAACTTGTCATCGAGGCTCAAATTGATGTCGGTGACCAGGGGCGGTACGGCTTTGAACGGTTTCAAAGCCGGTGGGAGCTGATCCGGATCGGCCGGGTCAGCGGGAATTTCAATCACCTTGCGTATCGCCCAGCCGCCGTTGGAGCGCTGCCAGAGCCACACGGAAGCCGAAAGATCCTTGAGGGAAACAACGACGCCGACAAAGCCATACGGTTTTGTTGGGTCGTGTGCGGGCCGCAGCTCCAGTACCATCTGCTGTTCGGCGCCCAGATCGAGCGCCTGAAGGTGACGGCGCTTGCGCAGATCCCAGACATGAAGCCGGTGTCCGTATTCTCCCTTGAGTAATAGATCCGGGTTGATTCCGTCTTCGACCATGTTGGGCGTGCCCCATTCGCTGGTCAGCAGCGTGTCATAGCCAAGATGCCATGCAAAATCATACGAAAGAAACTGGGGACCGCGCTCGACCTCCCACCGCCCGAGGACTTCAAAGCTCTCGTGATCGAGGATCATAACGCCGCCGGGCCCGTCGCCGTTCGGAGCGCCAAGCGTCCCGACGTAAATACCGTCGGGCCCGCAGTGGACCGTGTGAGGCCGGCTGTATCCAGCCCGGTTGGCGATCTCCGCGGGCTCGATGACTTTGACGATGCGCGGTTGGCGGCCATCGCCGGCTTTTGTGTCGACGATGTGAATGCGGGAGGACCGCAGGCCGGGTACGACCAGGTAGCGCCGCTCGACGTGCGGATGGGGCGCATAGGGGCACAGCGCCGAACTGCATGCGTTCCATCCGAAGTGATGCAACTCGTCACCGACGTTGGGCATCTCAAGGCGATTGACCACCTGTGCATAGGTGGGCGAGCGCGGGTCGAGATCGAGAACGCACAAGGCGTCGGGCCGGGCGGCGCCATTGACGTCAATAGTGACGACGTATCCCAGGCGTTCGGCCGGAGCCTGGCCGGCCATTCGGGCCGATGGGTAGAAGGTTGGATCGGGCTTCCACAAAGTCACGGGATAATCCTTTCCTTTTCTCGCAAGAGTTTAAATTCGGGTTTGCCGCTCCGGAATTACGAGTTACGAGTTACGAGTTACGAGTTACGAATTACAGTTACCAACGAATTTTCGTCCTTCGTGGCGAACGTCGTTCCAATAATATTTGTGGGCGATGTCGTACTTGCGCTTTAGCGCGGATTAATCGGATTAACACGGATTAAACACGGATTAAAAGCAATGCGTCGGGGTTGATAAGTGCAACTCAATTGCAATGCGCCTAATCCGTTTAATCCGTGTGAATCCGTGTGAATCCGCGCTACATTGTTGTGGGCCATCTTCAAATTGCCCGAAGGACGATGATCAAAATTCAACGATTTTGGCAATTGATAGCATAGTTCGTAACTCGTAATTCGTAATTCGTACTCAGGCTTCCGGAGTAAACCCCAGCACGATGTCAAAGCGCCCGGCTAACTCCCCGATGCGCGAAGTCTTAATTGGGGCAAAATCCACCATCAAGGCCTCGCGCCCTTTGGGATCCTGGAGTCGCTTCAGGACGCCGTCGCTGTCGTTCTGCGGATGGCCTTTGACATAACACTGCGTCGTCCATCTTTCGCGACTTTTCGTCTTGAGGGCAAAGTGAATGTGCGGCGTGCGCCCGGGATACGGGACCGGCTTGACTGTCCGGAAATAGTATTCGCCGGTCGATCCGGTCAGAAAGCGGCCGAACCCCTGGAAGTTCTTGTCGCGGCCGGCATAGTTGTTGCTGCCGGTGTGCAGGTACACTCCGTTGCTGTCCACCTGCCAGATTTCAACCAGCGCGTTGCGCATGGGTTCGCCCGAGGCGCTAAGGATTCTCCCGGTGAGATGGGTGATCTCGCCGATCGTGGGCTTCAGGGCGTCGTTGACGATGAGCAGGTCGTTGTCGGTGTCCAGCGGCAGATGGTTCGGATAAAACGGTCCTTCCGTCTGTTGCGGCGTGAGCGTGACTTTTTGGGCGAACAGGCCAGGCATGTCAAGCAGCGAGGCAATGCCGACTCCCGCAACCCCCAGCGTCATGCCGCGCAGAAAAAGCCGGCGGTCGTGCAGCGGTTTTGTTTCAGCCACGATGAGTCTCCTTGGAGGTGATCGACGATCGTTTGGTGAATCCCCAATGGATCGAGAGCTTATCGCAAACAGATCGATCTTGCCAAGGCAATGGTTCTCCGTGACGGACGAGGCTTCACCGCATAGTCGCAACCGTATGCCGTATGCCGTAAGCCGTATGCCGCAGGCCGTATGCCGCAGGCCCCCTCTGCGTCCACTGCATTGCCTATTGGCGAAATCTTGTTATTTCAGCAAGATTTTCGATCCCGCTTCCGTTTTACTGGCCCGCAGCCTTCCGGCCACGGCTCTGTTGGCGCTCCGTCGCCGGCATACGGCATACGGCATACGGTTGCGGCTATGCCGCGCTGCGTCTCTGCGGTGAAAACAATCTCCCTAAGGAAGCCGCACGGTTTCCGCTCCTCCGTAATAGATCCCGTTGAAAAGGAACTTGAAGCTGCCGTGAGGTTGGGCGCGAAACGCGATCTCCGGGCCAAACAAAAAGAGCTTGCCTTTGCCGACGGTGGCATCGATGACAGCCACACCATCCTGAAGATACTTCTGGCCCCAGGCCCAGCCGCTTCGCAACGGACTGTCCCCGTCAAACCACGCGACTGGCCGGACGCCCCTGATCGCAGCCTCCGGCTTCAGCCGGAAGACAGGGCTGTTGTTGAAGAACACGTCGAGCTTGTCGCCCATGCCATAGGCAAGCGGATGGGTATTGTCGACGCGAACCTGGAGGACCGACCCGGGAATATAGTACTTCTCTCTCGGCAACGATCGTTCGCTGCCATCGGCAAGCCTCTCGCGCAGAGCGCTCGCAATGGGCAGGCCCGCATGGGCGCCCATGCTGGTCGAACTTCCTATGCTGATCAGAGTCCCGCCGGCTTGCACAAAGCGCAGCAACTGCGGGATGGTCCTGCTGACCGTTACATTGCCGACACGGTCACGAAATTCCGCGGGGATGCGCTCATCGGCCGCGCGGCCGCCACCGCCGCCTCCGCCACCGCCAAAACCTCCTCCTCCTGCCTGCGCGGGAATCCCGCCGTCAACGAAGACGAGCACGTCGAAGTTGGCATTCAGATCGCCTGCATCCAGAGTCTGCGGATAAACAACGTTGAAAGGAAACTCGAACTGCTCGAACAGCCAGCGAACCCAGCCCGAAGGCATCGATCCGCCATAGCGATCCCATAACCCAATCCGCACGGGCCGAAGCTTGAACGCTTCACCTGCGGGTTTGGAAGGCGTGGCCTGAAAATCGAGACCAATTTCGTGGGCCAGCTTTTGCAGCTTGGGCGCCGTGGAGGGCTTGGCAGGAATAAAGATCGTCCCAGGCCCATAGGATTTGCCGTCGACTGTAAACGACTGCTTGAGCCAATACACTTCTTCGTTGCCGGCCAGCAGCCGATTGATCGCAACGAAAGAATCATTGACCTGGTGGCTTAACAGAAATCCAGCAGTGCCTGCCGCCGCTGTCACTTTGCCCGCGGGAGGCTTGACCAGGCCGTTGATCGTCTCGAATGGTCCCTCGAACCCCTCCAGAATGCGGTCGAACGCGACCCCCATCTGATAGGCCAGCGTCCAGCCGGCGCTGTCGTAGGGCGGCGTGGGCGGACCGCCGGGGTAGGCGATGTCGTCGGGATGGTCCTGAGGCTCGAACATGTCCAGAACGTGCGGCCGAAACGCCTGGGCTGTCTTGATCACGTAAGAGCCGGCCGGATAGTTCTTTCCTGCCACTGCAAACGATCCTGCAGCACGGTGAACGGTGATTCCATTTTTGATCAGAGTATTGATGAATTTCGTCGCCGTCAGAAAATCCGGCTGATCGGACGAAAGGATGTAGCCGCGCGGATCTCGTCGGGCCGGGTCGCGCAGCATCTCGTAATACTTGATCGGCACACCGCGCGCTGCGCCGCCACCACCACCACCGCCGCGGGTCGACGGCGTCGCATCCGGAGGGCTGTCGCCGGCGGGCTGCCGCTCCTCGGTTTGCAGCGGCCTGTCTTTTGCAACTGCGGCTTGCACCTCGGCGAGCAACTTGGGATGGACGGTCCAGTGATCGCGGCTGCCGCGTTCAATCGAGTTTTTGCCCATGCGATAGATGTTGAAGAGAAAATCCTCGCGATGCTTTGAGGCGACATCGAGAACGGCACGGTTGGCTGTAATCGAGTAGTCCACCGATTGGCGGAAGTGCCATTTCTGCGGCGCAATCGGATAGGGCAAGTCTGCTTTCGGAAGTTGTCGATTGATGAGAAACGGGATCTCCATGGGCGTCGGATTGCCGATGGTCTCCGTCAGCAGCCCGATCATGTTGTGAAAGTAGGTTGTACTTCTGAGGCCGCCATTCCACCAGGTGGAATAGGACGCCCCGGATCTCATCGTGGCCCCCGGCTTGCCTTCGACGACGAAGCGGCCGTGCATGGCGGCCCCCACCAGATCGATCCCCACCGGAATGAGCGGGTCGAGGTAATAATTAAACGGGTCGCGAAACGGCGGCGCAAACAAGACCGTGCCGGCCGGTCCGGTCTGGTGATGGTTGTAAACAATCTGTGGAAACCATTCTTGGTAAAAGACGCGGTTGATGGCTTCGGTCTCCGCCTGGGTCACCATGTAGAAGTCGCGGTTGTTGTCGTGGCCGATGTACTTCTGGTAGAGCCTGGGAATCCCCGATGTCGATCGTTTGGTCGGATCCGGCTCTCGCATGTACCAGTTGGATACCAGTTCCATGCCATCCGGATTGACACAGACGGCAAGCAGGATGTCGTCTTTGAGGAACCGCAATGTTTCGGGGTCATCCCGGCTGACCATCTGGTAGACCAGTTCCATCAGCTGCTGTGCGCCCAGCACCTCGGTGGCGTGCAAGCCGCCGTCGACCCAGACCACTGCTTTGCCTTCGGTGGCTAGCGCGCGCGCCTGCTCGTCGCTCAAGTCCCGAGCTAAGGCCAGCCGCCGCGAAATTCCTTTGTAGCGATCCAGGTTTTTGTGGTTCTCCGGGGCGCTAATAACGGCCATCCACATCGTCCGACCTTCGGCGGTCCGGCCGATGTCGACCAACTTCATCCGCTCGGACTGCTGGTCCAGCTTCTTCCAGTACTCGACCAACTGAGTGTAGTTGGTGAGTTGGTAGTCCTCGCCCAGGTTAAAGCCGAATTGCTCCTTCGGGCTGGTGACGTTTGTCTGCGCCCACGCGGACCCGGCGGCAAGCAGGCAAATCAGCAGCGCGTATGTCCAGCGGTGACACTTGGTTTTTGGCATGAATCGCTCCGTTCAGGCAGTAGGCAGTAGGCAGTAGGCAGAACAGCCACCACTCTCCTTGAGCTTTTTGCCCTCTCCGACTTAACGTTACCCACTTCCCGCTACCCACTGCCCGCTGCCTACTGCCCGCTGCCTACTGCCCGCTGCCTACTGTCCCACGATGAAATTGGTCGTGACAAGGCTTCTGTAATCCGTATACGCACCAGCGTCATGATCTTTCAGGAAGACTGCGATTTTCTGCAGCAAAGTCGTCAACCGGTGGCCAGCGACGTTGGCCGGGTGAACCTGTCCTCGGGAGGCAACCGCGCGAATAAAAACGCTGTCTGCGTTGATGGGCAGTTTTCGAACGTTCGCGGCAAAGGCTGCGAAGACTTCGTTCTGAAACAGATACTGCTCGACATTGGAGGTGTAAAAGGCGCTGACGACGTAGTCGTTCTTGCGGAGGTACTCGCCAACAGATGCGAAGGCCTTGGGACCGGCGAAGTCTCCAACCACGGGGATGATCCGGTTGTTCAATTGAAGATTGCGGACAAACTGGTAATCCTCATCGGTTGCCAGAAAATTACCCAGTACGCCCTTGAGGTCAGGCTGAACGATCAGGTCTCCGAGTGATGGAAAACTGGAACCACCACTCCAGTTGGTGGGACCTGCGCGGTACATGATCCCGAGTCCCTCCTTGTGAAAGGTTGCGTACACATACTCCAGGCGCTGCTGGTCCTGGTCGGAGAGCGGAAACTGAAACTCCTCCTGAATGATCTTCCGCACTTTGCTCAAATTTGCCGCAAAGACTGGTTCAGATGCGGGCACGGAATTAAAGTGTTGCACCAGGCGCTCGATTGAGGATCCCTTGCCCGCAACACCCGCTTCTCCAAGTGGCCGGCTGAGCAGGCCCGAGAGGAACTCGGCGCGGCTTTCCGACGTGTGAAAGATGGCCTTATATAGAAGATGCTGGATCACAGCCTGCCGTCGAATGTCGACGATGAAGGCGATGCGCGGGCGGATCTTGGCGATGTAGGTGAAGTTCTGTTCCGGTCCCACGCCGATGTAGGCGCCTCCGGAGACGCCCAGCTCGCGCAGCTTATCTACGACGTGGAGATACGAAGTTTCATTTGAGGTGAAGTTGTCGGAGCGGAAAAAACCGTCCGCCTCGGAGAACTCCTGGACCAGCCTGGAAAATTCTGCTACCGGCAGCTTCTGGAGATTGTCCTGAGCAAGGACACCCGCCGACAACGCCAGCACGAGCAGGCTTGCCCAAGTCATTCTGCGGAGAATAGAAATTCTAGTCATAGATCACAGCCAGTTCAGCCGCAACCGTATGCCGTATGCCGTATGCCGGCGACGGAGCGCCAACAGTGCCGCTGCCGGAAGGCCGCTGGCCCGGTAAATAGGAAGCGCGATCAAAAATCTTGCTCAAATAACAAGATCTCACCAATTGGTAATGCAGAGAGCTATAAGGGCCGCGGCACTGTTGGTGCTCCGTCGCGCGGCATACGGCATACGGCATACGGTTGCGGCTATCCCGCGCTGCGTCTCTGCGATGAATACAATTTACCCATTTGCTCAATTATTCCCACCATAATAAATCGAATTGAACAAGAACTTGAACGTCCCGTGGGGTTGGGCGCGTTTCAGGATCTCGGGGCCGAATAACAGCGCCTTGCCCTTGCCGACTCTGGCTTCAAGGGCCGCGACTCCATTTTCCAGATGCTCCTGGCCCCAGGCCCAGCCGCTGCGAAGCGGAGTCTTGCTGTCAAACCAGGCAATGCTCTTGATGCCCTCGGACGCGCCTCGCGGACCGATCTTGAAAACCGGGCTGTTCTCAAAAAACAAGTCGGTATGCTCGGCCATTCCGTGCGCAACGGGATGAGTGGTATCAAGGCGCGCCGACAGCACCGAACCCGGAAGATAAAACTTGGTTTGCGGCAACGGGCGATCATCGCCCACAAGGTGGTTCTCCACAGGAAGGCGTAGGTAGGCGGCCAGGTTGGCGGCCGACTCGCCGATTGCGATCACTGTGCCGCCGTTCTCGATGAACTGTTTGATCTGCGGCAAGGTCTTCTCGACGGTTGTGCGGCCCGGCTGATTCTGATACTCGGCCGGTAGAGCGTAGATCTGCGGGCTGTCGCCAACCCCAGCCGTCGCAGGCCTCCTGCCTGTGCCACCCCTGTTGGGTCCCGGAATTCCGCCGTCGACGAAGATCAAGACATCGAACCTGGCATTGAGGCCACCCGCGTCGAGCGCCGGGGAGAAGACACGCTCGAATGGAAACTCGAATTGTTCCAGGATCCAGCGGGCCCAGCCCGAATCCATGGAGCCGCCGTACTGGTCCCACAATCCGACGCGCATCGGCCGCAGCTTCAGCGCATCGCCGGGCGGCGCCGTCGGGGCGGCATCGAAGTTGACCCCAAGTTCTGCGGCACTCTGGTCGAGCGCGGCGCGCGTCGAGCTCTTCGCAACTATATAGAGAGTTCCTGCAGGATAGATCTTGCCATTGGTTGCCAGCGGACTCTGCAGCCAATACACTTCCTGGCGGGACGCAAGGAGGCGGTTGGTTGCGATAAATGCGTTGTTGACGCGGCGGCTGGTCAAAAAACCAATCGGCTTGTCCACGGCAGCGACCCTTCCAGCCGGCGGGCGAATATTCCACGCGTTGACCTTCTCAAACGGGCCCGTGAAACCCTCCAGGATGCGGTCAAATTGCACGCCCATTTGAAACGCCAGCGTCCAACCGGCATTGTCGTAGGGCGGTGTCGGCGGCGCGCCGGGATAGGGAACGATGTCGGGATGAACCTGCGGTTCAAACATATCCATCACGTGCGGCCGGAACGCCTGAGCTGTCGACACAACGTAGGAGCCGGACGGATACTCCTTTCCCGACACCTCAAAGTCGCGCGAGGCTCGGTGCACGGAGATGCCGGTTTCAAGCAACGCATTGATGAACTGGATGGCCGTTGGGAAATCCGGCTGGTCGGAAGGAATAATGAAACCGCGTGGATCGCGAGACTCCGGCTTGCGCAACTCTGCCCAGTAGGACGCGTCCGGTGGAACATCGACGCCCTCGGCGGGTCGGCCCCGGCCGCTGCCTTCGGCTGCCATTTTTGCGGCGATTTCCGCGTAGCGCTTTGGGTTTGGGGTCCAGTTGTCGCGGCTTCCGCGCGCGATGGAATTGTTCCCCATCCGGTAGATGTTGAAGAGAAGGTTCTCCTTCATTCGAGATGCATAGTCGAGGACAGCCCGGTTAATCGAGATCGAGTAATCGACCGATTGACGAAAGTGCCAGCTCTGCGGAGCAATCGGGTAGGCGAGATCGGACGAGGGCAGTTGCCGCTGCATTACCAGCGGGATCTTCATCGGCGTCGGACTGCCCACCATCTCGGTCAGCAGGGCGATGGTGTTGTGGAACGTCGCGGTGTTGCGGATGCCGCCGTTCCACCAGCCGTCATAAGGACCGCCACTGCGCATGGTGGCTCCGGGCTTGCCCTCGACGGCCAGTCTCGTGTGCATGGCGGCGCCGAGCGACTGCAGGCCAAGGATCAGAATCGGATCCAGGTTGTAATTGTACGGATCCCGCAGCGGCGGCGACCACAGGATAGTTCCAGCGGGTCCGCTTTGGTGATGGTTGTAGAGGATCTGCGGAAACCACTCGTGGTACAGGATGCGGTTGATGTTCTCGGTCTCGGCCTGCGTCGAAGCGAAGAAGTCGCGGTTGTTGTCGTGCCCAATGTACTTCTGATAGAGCCGTGGAAGGTTGGCAACGCTCCTCTGTTCCGGAGTGGGATGGCGCATGTACCAGTCGGCGACCAGGTCGTTGCCGTCGGGGTTGGCGTGAACAAATAGCATGACCACGTCGTTGAGAAGGCGCAGCGTCTCCTCATCGTTTCGGCTTACCATCTGATAGACCATCTCACCCAATTGCTGAGCGCCGAGCGTTTCGGTGGCATGCAGCCCGCCGGCGATCCACACGACGGCCTTGCCCTCTTTGGCCAGCGCCCGCGCCTGGTCGTCTGAGAGCCCTTCGGCCAGCGAAAGCCGCCGCGAGATCTCCTTGTAGCGTGCCAGAGTCCGATGGTTTTCAGCCGAGGTGACAATGGCCATTAGGTGGGGGCGGCCTTCGGCGGTCTTGCCGATTTCCTCGACGACCATGAGATCTGATTCGCCGTCAAGTTTGTGCCAATAGGCGGCAATCTGCCGATAGCTGGCCAGGAAATAATCGTCGCCGAAGTTTGCTCCGAATTCCTCCTTGGGCGTGGTGATGTGGGTTTGCGCCGCGGCCGCAGCCGTCAGCGACAGACACAGCGCCAGGAGCAGGAAACGCCGTCCACTCCCACGCCAAGACGTCATGCAAATCCTCCCCTGGAAGATGCGAGATTATCAGAATTCTGAGTGATCTGGCAGTGCCAGTGACCAGTGGCCAGTGACCAGTGGCCAGTGGTCAGTGGTCAGTGGCCGTGGACGTGCTCGTACGTGGACGCGCTCGTGGCAATCATGCGGCGATTGCGGACGGCGCTGGCGGTGCCGCGCGCGTAAGCGAGCGGCCCCACAGCAAAGCTGCGACTCAATCCTCGCCTGCGGTTGGCAGCAACGAACTTTGAAAATAGTCAAACAAAGAGCCGCCCACGTCCACGAGCACGAGCCTGTCCACGAGCAGCCACGGGTCAGGGAAAGGAGCCCTTAATCCGCAATCAATCCGAAATCCGCAATCCGCAATCCGCGATTCCCTGACCCCTGACCCCTAACTCCTGACCCCTGAATGGGAAGCCTTGACGGGAAAATGGTCGCTGATAAAATACTGATGTGGGTGTAGGTCTTACTGTTATCCGATGACGAAAGTTTTTTGGGAGAAGCATGCAATCAAATCCACACCCATCCGTTATTGATGGCAGCCGAAAATTCGGGAAGTCCGCCGAATCGGAACACATTGTCCAGTTCTACGAGAGTGAAGAGTTTCTTTACGAGATAGTAGCCCGTTTTTTGAGCACTGGCCTGACTGCCGGCGCGCCCGTGGTTGTCATCGCAACTGAGCCCCACCGGCAGGCATTCAACGCGCGGCTGGAATCAAACGGCTTTGATGTCGAAAGTTTGTGCGCTGCGGGTAAGATCACGCTGCTGGATGCGCGAGAAACTCTGTCCAAGTTCCTGGTCGATGGCATGCCCGACCGGGCTCTGTTCGAGAGTACCGTCGGCGGCGTCATCGAGGGCATCCTGGCAGGAGGCTGCCAGGCACGCCTGCACGCCTACGGAGAGATGGTCGATCTGCTGTGGAAGGACGGAAGTCCGGACGCGGCCATTTACCTCGAAGAGTTGTGGAACGAGCTTGGAGGCCGGCACTCCTTTTCCCTCCTCTGCGCCTATGTCATGGCGAATTTCTACAACGAAGCCTGTACGCAGAAATTCCACCGCATCTGCGAGGTCCACAATCACGTCATTCCAACCGAGCGCTACTCGTGGAATGAAGACCAGAGCGTTCAGTTGCGCGAGATCAGTTTGCTTCAACAGCGCTCGCGAGCGCTGGAAAGCGAAATAGAACATCGCCGGAAACTCGAGGACGCGCTTCGCGACGCCCTGCGGGAACGCCGCCGGGCCGAGGAGGCGCAGCGCAGCATCCAGCAGGAGTTGAAGGCCCTCTATGAGGGGGAAAGCAGCGCTCGACGGCAGGCCGAGGACGCTCAGCGCCGCGCAGCGTTCCTGGCAGATGCCAGCGCCATCCTTTC
Source organism: Acidobacteriota bacterium (assembly GCA_051001345.1). Taxonomy (GTDB): domain Bacteria; phylum Acidobacteriota; class UBA6911; order JACQSX01; family JBPCNK01; genus JBPCNK01. The sequence goes on from JBPCNK010000289.1 coordinate 24,145, forward strand.
CTCTTCGCTCGAATACGAGGCTACGCTGGCAAGTGTCGCAAACCTGGCAGTTCCCCGCATCGCAGACTGGTGTCTGGTGGAATTGGCCGACGATCCTGAGATCTCAAGCCGGCAGCTGGCCGTGGCGCATGCAGACCCGTCGAAGGTCGACCTGGTTCGCGCTTACAGGCGGAACTTCCCGCCTCAGCCCGACGCCGCCGCGGGCGTGAGCCATGTCATCCGGACGGGCAAGTCGGAGCTCTACGAGGAGATCACAGCCGAGATGCTCGAATCGGCGGGGCTCGACCCTCTGCAGGCACAGATGCTGCAAGAACTCGGGCTGACGTCGTCCCTTGTGGCGCCAATGACGACGCGTGGCCGGATACTCGGCGCTTTCGCGCTGATGTCGGCGGACCCCAATCGCCGTTTCGGGCCGGCGGATTTGGCGATGGCCGAGGAATTGGGCCGTCGCGCGGCCGCCGCCATCGACAACGCGCGATTGTACCAGGAGGCGCGCGACGCAGATCGACGAAAGGATGAGTTCCTGGCGCTGCTCGGCCATGAGTTGCGCAACCCCCTGGCGCCGATCCTGGCTGCGCTTCAGGTCATGAAGCTTCGCGGGTTTGAGGGCGGGCGTGAGCAGGCGATTGTCGAACATCAAGCGCGGCACTTGGCGCGCCTGGTTGATGACCTCCTGGATGTCTCACGCATCACAAAGGGAAAGGTGGAGTTGAAAAAGGAGCCGGTCGAGCTGGCCGGCGTGCTGGCCACCGCAGCCGAGACCGCGTCTCCGCTGTACGAGCAACGCATGCATGCGTTGTCCTTTGACGTTGCACGCAAGGGGCTCCTCGTAGATGCCGATCCGGGCCGCCTCGTCCAGGTACTGGCCAATTTGCTGACGAATGCGGCCAAGTATACCGACCCGTCCGGTGAGATCGTCGTGACAGCCCGGCTAGAAGGCGATCAGGTCGTCGTCTCGGTAAAAGACAATGGCATGGGCATCCCTCCCGAGTTGCTTCCCAAAATGTTTGAGCTCTTCTCCCAGGCAGACCGGGCCTTGGACCGTTCGCAGGGCGGACTGGGAATCGGACTGACGTTGGCGCGGCGATTGGTGGAGCTGCACGACGGCACCCTCACGGCGCATAGCGGCGGCGTGGGGATGGGAAGTGAATTCGTCGTGCGCTTGCCCGCGCTGGTCAAGAGCACTTCCCAGCAACCGGCTAGAGACGAAGCGGTCGCAGCGACAACCCGTCCCTCGGGTTTGCGGATACTTGTGGTCGACGACAACCGAGATTCGGCCGAAATGTATGCCGAAGGCCTGCGTCGATGCGGCCATGAAATCGCCATCGCCCATGACGGGCCCGAGGCCCTGGACATCGCGGCCCGGTTCCGGCCGAACACTGGACTTCTTGATATCGGCCTGCCGGTAATCGACGGCTACGAACTCGCAAAGAGGCTTCGCACGCTGCTGCCGGACGCTCCCCTGCGCTTAATTGCGCTGACCGGTTACGGTCAGAACAAGGACAAAACAAAAGCGCTTCAGGCCGGCTTCGATCACCACTTGGTCAAGCCCGTCGATCTCGCAGCCTTATCCGAGCTGCTCAACTCAGAGCCGCGAACGCCGCCAAGGAGATAGGGGTCTCCGTTGCCGCCGACGCGATAAAAAAGTCAACCGGACTGCAGCAGCGCTCCAGTGCGGGGCAGATTTCAGTGCCGCGAACTCAGGCTCCGAGCTTCAGGGGTCAGCAATTCGTAGTGATTCGCGATCGGCAATTCCCTAGCCTGCAGCCCGGAGCCCGAGGTTCGCGGCACTGAAACTTCCTCAGAATGCCCCCGCCCCAAACAACACCCGCACCCCCGTTGTCAGCAACAAGTCATTTTTTTTCGTCCCCGGCAGAGGATTGCTCAAATAACGATCGCTGACGGTGATCTGCCAGCTCAGCCATTTGGCCAGTTGCGTGACGACGCCGGCGTCAAATCCGAGTCGAAACTCCCCGCTCTGGCTCAAATTCGGATAAAAAACCAGGCGCTGGCGCAACACCGTGCTGGACGACACCTTGTGGGACAACTCTTCGCCGACCAACAACTCGGCGGAGCGCCGTGTCACGTCCAGGAGCGGCCGGGCGGGATCCTCGGCGAAAAACTCCTGATTGAACGCGGCGCCGCCAAAAACATCGAAAGCCGTACGCTCGGTTTTTCGCACGTGCCAGCCCACGCCTCCGCCAATCACATTGCGAAGATCTAAGCGCTGAAATTTATCATATTCCAGATCCGTGAATCCGAAAGCAAAGGTTCGCTGGCTGACGTTTAAATCAAAACGGACTCCGCCACGAGCAGCCTCGGCGGTTGTAACACTGACGCCGCCCGAGGAGTTGCGGGCAAACAGCGTCATAATGTAGGTGCTGATCTTGTCGCGTGGCGTCGTCCGCGCCGCGCTCATTCCGGTGGTGAAAGTCAGGTTTTCGGAGTTTCCACGGGTGGTGCTAAGGCCCGAGTCCAATGTCCCGCTCCAGAAATCGCGCAGGCGTGGATTCCTCAGCCGGTCGATCTCCGCCTGCAGGACAGCCTGCTCGGCAGACGAACGGATCGATCTGATCACGGAAGTGTTGACCCGCACCCGGCCCGCCTCGCGTGTTTCCACTTCGAGCACGCCGCCCCGCGGTGTCACCGTTCCCACGACGACCTGTTCGTCGTTGAGCGTAAGGTGCAGCGGCTGGTCGGATTGGATGCGCTCGACGGCGCTCCACTGCAGCTTCAAACTGCCCCCATACGAGCTCTCCACATGCAAGCTGTCTCCATCCAGCTTGCGGATGGTTCCGGTGAGACGATCGCCGTTCTTCAAAAACACCTGATCAGCCCAAGCCGCCTGTCCAACGCAAACAGCCAGTACAAAACACAGCGCCACTCTTTTCATGCCCGCCTCCCTCACTACTCAAATACTTTGATGTTAGCGGCATTCGAGCATTTGGCTAGTCTGGCCGCGAAACTCAGGGTCGCGACCATCAGTGCCCGGACGGGCGCTTCTTTTCATTCAGTGTGGTGAATCTTCGGATTCATGAGCGTTGTTATGAAAAAAACGATGGCGGTGCCGCGCGCGTAAGCGAGCGGGCCCGACGACTACCAGTCACGGGGCACTGCAGATTCGAACTGGCCGAACGGGCCCGCTCCCTGACGGTCGCGGCACCGCCGTTCGCGGCACTGATGTTTACGGCACCGAGAAATCAGTTAGAATTTACGTTGATCGACTCTGCGCGAAATCGATTGAAGGAGGCGCTGATCACAATGGAACGCTTGGCAAACGCGGCACGCATGGTCTCTGCGTGTAAATCCGGAGATCTTCAGGCCGTGCAGGAACTGCTGACAATCGACAGGAAACTGGCAGCGGCATCAAACGACGCGGCCGGGCGATTCCAGCCGCTGCACTACGCCGTGCGCGCGGGCCACACGGAGATCGTCAAGTTGCTGCTGGAGGCCGGTGCGGATGCGGCGCCCTTCGACCATATGCTACGCAATCACTTGGGCACGACCACGCTGGAGATTGCCCGCGTGCGGGGCTTCACCCAGATCGTCGCGTTGATTGAAAGCGCGCTGGCGGATCGGTATCGCGCGCCGCTGGCCGATCAGCAAGCGGCCAAGACGATCCAACAGGGCGATTTGGCTGAGATCGAGGCTCTCGTGCGCGCCAATCCGGCGGCCGTTCAGGCGGTTGACGATGATGGGAATACCGCGTTACATCGGGCAGTTCAAAGGAGCGAGGGGCCGTCGCCCCTGATCGATTATCTGGTCGAGCAGGGCGCGAAGATCGATGCCGTCAACGCGCTCGGTTTTCGGCCGGTGGATCTGGCGCTCTGGCGCAATCACGAGGGGAGTTCTCCGGCCAACCCGAGGCCCGATCTGGTGCGCTACCTGGCAGGTAAGGGCGCGGCCTACGATATGAATCTGGCAAGCGCGCTGGGCGATATCGCACAGGTCCACGCGATGCTGGCTGGCAGCCCCGAACTGGTCCATCACGCGGGCGCCAACAAGCGGCGTCCGCTCAGTTGCGCAGCGGCTTTCAATCACATTGAGGTCGTCCGCGTGCTCCTGGAGCGCGGCGCCGACCCGAACGCGCAGGAAGAAGAAGTGGTCGAGCGCTACCCCATTTACCTGGCCGCTCGGAACAATAACCTGGAGATGGTCAAGCTCCTGCTGGAATACGGCAGCCGGCCCGATGGAATGGTCGACTCGGCGGGCAACGCGCTGTCGCTGGCGCTGGACCATGACAACCAGGAGATGGTCGATCTGCTGATGAGCCGGGGCGTACCCGTTCCGACTTGGTATTACTCATGGAACGGCAAGATCGACAAGGTTCGTGAAATCCTGGCGAAGGATCCATCGCAAGCCCAGGAGGTGGTCGACCTGGCCAACGAGGACTTACCGTTGGAGATATCCATTGGCCAGCTTGAAATGGGGTTTGCGACCGGGGGAGATCCCAAGAAGGTCGGTGCGTGGCCGCTGTACCGGGCCGCGGAGAACGCGCTCTTCTGGAATGCTATCTAAAGCATGGAGTTGATCCAAACGTTGCCGACAGGGAGGGCAAAACGACGCTGCATGGACTCAATCGGTGGCCGAACATCGACTCCGCGCGGGCTCTGCTGAAATACGGCGCCGATATTGACGCCCGAGATCACGTCTACGAGGCTACGCCACTGGCCTGGGCGGCCATGTTCGGGAATCGAGAGTTGGCGGAATTCCTGTTGGCGAGCGGGGCAAAGCCGAACCTGCCCGGCGACGAGCCCTGGTCAACGCCGCTGTTCTGGGCGAAGTTAAAAGGGCATGGCGAGATAGCCGAGTTGCTGCGCCGACATGGGGCGACGCATTGACTGTGTCGTACCCAGCCATTGAAAGCGAACCCCATCATGTGGGCTGCGCGCGAAGCCCGGCACGGCCACCCGCCTTATGAGCAAAAAACAACTTGAACGCGTGCGTCGTATTTGCTCTGCACTTCCCGAAGCAAGCGAGAGACTCTCGCACGGTGAACCTACATTTTTTGTTAACAAGAAAGTGTTTGCGATGTTCGCCAACAACCATCACAACGACGGTCACGTTGCCGTGTGGCTTCCTGCGCCATCGGGCGTCCAGGTCGCGTTAATTGAAACTGCGCCCAGGATCTTCTTTAAACCGCCTTATGTGGGAGTACGAGGCTGGATCGGTATCGAGTTGGATCGCATTAGTGATGCGGACTTGCGCTCCCACATTCAGATGGCCTGGAAGCTTATCGCACCGAAACGGCTGTTACCGAATTTGAAAGGCAGCACGAATGATACTTGAAAGGGGAGATCATCAAAACTGCGCCACTCCTCTGGCCGCGTGACGATCAACACCGCCGTTCTCGATGGAGTCCGCGATGCGATCCGGACGAAGCTATCCGGCCTGGCCAGCGACTACGTCAAAGCGTTGCCGGATCTCGGTTGACGCTGGGCCAGTTCTGTCAGTGCCGTACCCGGAAGGGTGCGGGTAATCGATGACGGCCACGAGCACGTGAACGAGCACAGTACGTCAATGAGCACAATCACGTCCTGACCCTGCCTGACCTCCATTTTCATCGTAGTGTTTCATGAATCCGGGCTTCACCACTCCGAGTGAACATTCTGAGCCGACGCCTGGGAGCGCGCGCGTCTCGCGCGCATCTAGCCTACCGGTGCCCCGAGCATTAAACGATCGGGCCCCAAATCCGCCACTTTGAATCTGCATGCCTGTCAATGGCAGCAACAATGGTTCTGCTGGCTCAAGTCTCGGCGGATTCAAAGTGGCGGAGTGGGGCCCGCTTGCTTACGCGCGCGGCACCGCTGCATGCGCGCGAGCCGCGTGCGCTTCCAGGCCACGGTCAAAATTTTCATCCGGGGTGGTGAATCCCCGTCAACCTTGCGCGGGCGATCTTTTCTGCGCTCGATCCTGACCCTTGATCACACGCAGCGGCGATTTCCCCAAGAATTCCGCGAGATTGCCCCTCCGCCTCGTCTTACTCTCCCATTCCTCCGCTGCCACGATGACCGCAGGCGGTGTTTCACTCTCTCACCGGAAGTTCTCCACCAGCATCAGATCGTCAACCGAGGAGTCCACCCGGGAATAGAGAATTGTGCGGCCGTCCGGAGAAGCCGTGAGGGGGACGTCCACGTTGCCGAGGTTGCGAGCCACCGTCGTAGATCTGCGGGTCGCGAAGTCAAAGTACTGAAGCCGTGTCTCACCCGAGGGCCGGTCCATATAGTAGATGCCTCCCACACCCGAGGGCCGGTCAATATAGTAGATGCCTCATAGTAGATGCCTCCCTTGAGCACCACGAAGTTGGCTAGAACAACTCCCTCCAGGACCTTGACGGGAATGCCGCCGGAGGCCGGCAAACGCCACAAGGGGCTCGGCTTGTCCAAGGTTTGCACATAGTAGATGTAGGCGCCATCCGGCGACTCGAAGGGCGCGTATCCTACGCTGTTGGTCACCTGGACGGCATCCCCGCCGGATGCCGGAATCTTCCATATCTGAAACTCTCCCGTTCGGTTCGAGTTGAAGTAGATCCACCGGCCGTCTCGGGGAAGCTGGGGAACACATCGCTAGCCCGGTGAGAAGTGAGATTTCGAGGCTTGCCGCCCGCAGCGGGGATCACATAGTTTTCCCACTGCCTTCGAGATTGGAGTGGAACACAATCCGTTCGCCGTCGGGAGACCAGTGGGGGTAGCCTGAGGCGCGTGCGCCCATGGAGGTGAGCTTGACGGCGTTTGACCCGTCAGGATCGGCCAGCCAGATTCCCCATCCGCCGGAGCGGTCCGATGTAAAGGCCACCCGGCGGCCGTCGGGAGAAAGCTGGGGCATGCCGTCGTTTCTCGTGGAGGAGATAGAGACAACAGGCGGCAAGGAGGCCGGCGCCGGGAGCAGAGGTCTCGACGCGCCAGATATTGCCGTCTTCGAAACTGCGAACGTAGACCAGACGAGGCGCCCGCCCCGGCTGGGGCCGCGAAACCTTGTCGTGCGGCAGGACCTTGAGCGCCACCATGCGATCGAGATGCATGTCGCGGGCTTGGTAGACGACACCCATGCCGCCTTCGCCGAGCTTCGATTCGATCCGGTAGTGTTCGAGGATGGTACCGATCATGGATTGGAAACCCGACGACTAATCGTTGGCCGAGACGGCGCAGCGCTTAGCCGTCGACGAATATATTCGCGTAACCTTTCAGAAGACCGACAATGACGGACTGCACGCTCACGAGCACGATGCGTCGCGCGTGGCGAATCGCAGATTGTCGATCTGATGCAGCCAACCTGCGATTTGGTTCCAACTGACGACTGTTAGGCTCACTTTTTCAGTCGCGAGTCGCGAGTCGCCAGCCCGGGTCGGACGATTCCGTCACCCCTTCAAGATTCCTTCCCATCCCTTCCGATACTCGCGCCGTATGAACTTATCCGCCTCGGGCGCATTGGTCGCCTTCATCTTCTGTGCATCCCAATGCAGTTTCTTCCCCGCCCGATACGCCACGTTGCCCAGGTGATTGGCTTCGGTGGTCCATCCGGCATACTCGAAGTTGGCCAACGACGGTTTGCCGCCCTTGCATGCCTCGATCCATTCAACGTAGTGCCCGGGTGAATTGGGAATCGTCTGCGGCGGCGGCACAAACCCCGCGAAATCTTTCTCCGGCAAAAGCATGTGCTTGCTACTGCTGGTCAGGATCATGCCCTTGTCGCCGATGAACAGTTGCGCATCGGGCCACTGAGGTATCCCGCCGTCGGTCCAGATCTTCGGCCTGTTCTCTCCCTGATGCCAGGTCAGCTTGACGGGCGGCATCGCGCCGCGGGCCGCATATTCATACGTCACGCTCATCGTCGCGGGAGTAATCTCCGGGTGCGCCGGGCCGGCAGTGGCCTCAACGGTCAGCGGCGCTCGGATGTCCAACGCGTAGAACGCGAGATCATTGCGGTGGCTCCCCAGGTCGCTCATCGTGCCATTGCCGAAATCCCACCAGCGATACCACTTGGGCCCAGGAAAATACACCGAGTGAAACGGCCGCGCCGGCGCCGGCCCGAGCCACAAGTCCCAATCCAGCCCCGGTGGCACCGGCTCGGCTTCCTTCGGCCGGTCGGTCACAAAGACAATGTCCTTGTTGCGCTTGGCCGCTTCCTCGCTTTGCAGCCCCCACGCGCGGTTGACCCACACATGCACTTCGCGCACCGGACCGATCACGCCGCCCAGTATCAGTTCCTTAACCCGACGGTGGTTGTCAGAAGCGTGGCCCTGGTTTCCCATTTGTGTCGCGAGTTTCAGCTTGGATGCCGTCTCGCGAATGAGCCGGGCCTCCCAGATGTTGTGGGTCAGCGGCTTCTCGCAATAGACATGTTTTCCAGCCTTGAGCGCCAGCATGGTCGCAAACACGTGCGTGTGCTCGCAGGTGCTCACCACGACCGCGTCGAAGTCGCCGGGGCTATCGAACACCTTCCGGAAATCGACGAACCTTTTGGCCTTTGGATGCTCTGCGCCCGGCCTGTCAAGCGCCGCGGTGTTGACGTCGCACAATACCGCGATGTTTTCCGACGCGACACCCCTCATGTTGGCGCCGCCGCGGCCGACGGCGCCGATCATCGCGATATTGAGTTTGTCATTCAAATTTCGCGCTCTCAAAAACGCCGGCGCGCCCGCCACGGCTCCGGCGGCCGCCAATGCCCCACCCACAAACTCCCGCCGCGTGATCCGATGTTGTCGTGTCTTTTTCTTCATGGGGTTCTCCCTTGAATTTCTCCATGATTCTCCCCTCCCCCTTCGCTCAACCGGCCCACTCCCCTCCCGTCGCGGCCCTCTTGGCGCTTCTTCTTCGGCCAT
>JBPCNK010000290.1:0-13432 GCA_051001345.1 Acidobacteriota bacterium
AGATGCCTGGCAACGTCCTCGACCTCGACTCATCGTTCTTCAGCGGTCATTTCCCTCTTCGCCAGGTTCTTCCTGGACCGATGACGTTGCGGCAGGCAGGTGGTCAGATGCCTACAAAAACCAACGAAACAGGGTAGAAGTGTACACAACCTGGCCCTATTCAGTCAGGGCAAACAGCGAAATTCCGGATCTCCGGAAATCTCCCAATGGCTTCAGGCTTCGGCTGGTAATCTACCGGGTTTTCAGCGCCAGACTCCGCTAAAGAATCTCCTTGAACTCCCATTCAGGCGATCTCCGACCTCACAGAGCAGGCCGGGAGGATGACTCCGCCGACCTAGACCGAAACCAGGGCGCGACGGTAAAGGCAGGGGCCGCCGGGGTGAAACCCTCGAGCCGGTTGATGGACGGTAGGCGGGTCTCAGGGTCGAAGGCGAGAAGTTCCCAGTACACGGGGCGCCAGGGCGCACGTGGCGTTCTTCGGGAGCCGGTCGGGTTTGAGTCGGGTTCGCGCTTGCGCGTCGCATCGCGTGCCTGCGTGGACTGGCCAAGCGGTCTCATTCTGGTGGGATCTCACCCGGCTCCTGGAACAGTTTGTCGGCGAGCTCGTAGAGCCTCCTCGTATCACGCTCGCAACTCTGAGCCAACCCATGAAGGTCTGGGAAGAACGTAAAATCGGTGACGCCAATAAGGTCGAGGAAATCACGTGCGTCTGCAAGCGTATCTCGCGGTAGCACGATTTTCTCAAGCACCCCCCGACGTGACAACTGATCACCAAATTCTGTCTCGAGGCTTTCGAATGAGTCGCCGCTCAGCGTAAAGACGGAACGCTGTGCAACCATGCGCGGATTGACCATCTGTGTGCAGACCGCTATTGTCTTCAGTTCGTGTTCAGGCCGCGGCAAATGGCACGGATGGTATGGACGGAAATCGATTGTGGGTAGGGCTCCGAAGTCATCGACAAAGACAAGTCCTTCGCATCCTGCGCTGACTGTGTTGAGCTGTTCGGGGCTCAAGAGAAAAATGGCAGCATCCTCGCCGTTGGCATCCTTCAAGGCAAAGTAAAGAGCACAACTAAAACTTTCAGTCCAATCCAAGAATCTCGTCGGCAGCCCGTAGTGCTGCATCGTCAAAAGCAATGACCACATGGATGTCTGATTGGGGCTTAACAGTGAACAGGCTTGCGACTTGAACCGCAGGAACAATGTTTTCTCGTCCTGCCTTAGAATGTGGAAGTCCTCATTCACCTTGTAGCGCTCACAGACATCAAGAAATCGCCGGTGCTGTCGTGAGCGAAGCTTCCATTTGACAAGGCGGTGGCCCCGGAACCAAAGAGGCTTGGCATCATCCGCCAATTTCTTTTTCCTGTCCTGAACTCTTTCAAGGGTTTGCTGAAAGGTCATGGAAGGTTCTTCAATCGTCAGTGCCCGGTGCCGCAAAAGATGAAATGGAAGGGGCGGGCTCGCCGAATCTGAAGGTGATCCTGTCATCGCCGTCGTCAGTCTTCATGCAATCCTCGTCCAGCCCTTTTTGAAAAGCGTCTCAAGGCGGTGGCGGCGGGCGGCGCCGGAAGCCCGCTCACTCCAAATCGAATCGCTCGAACTCGCCTTTCCTTCGACCCTCAAGCTGCCGCTTAAATTGTAACTTGTACGGCTCCTTCAGTGTCGATCTGAAGAGTCGCCACGCCTTCCGTAATTCTTCAAGCAATGGCTGGTTAGCGCTGCCATCCCAAGATTTCTTGCTGTTTAGCCGGTCGTAAGTGAGATGCGCTAACTGCTTATCGATATGAACGCGCCATTTCTTACACACGCTAAGGTCAAATTCCGCTACGTCAGCGTCGGGAAAATGTTTTGCGAACATGTCGTTAGGTTTTTTTCCGTGTGCCTGAAAAAAGTCACCCAGTTTACGACAGTTTAGAAGAAAAGCATGCTGGACGTGAGTATTAGCAGGCGGTATAAGTATCGGGTCAAAGTGCGGGCGCAACATCTCTCCGGACGATATAAGGTTTGCGTAATCGTGGACAATGTGCTCAACCGCAGCGAGTCGCTTCTTTTCCTCGGTCATACGCTGGCCCCATTCATTTTGTTAAGTAAACGTCGTTCGCCTTTTTCATCTGCTCACTGGCAACAGCCCAGGATTTGCGAATACCATCTCCGGAAAAGATGATGCTGCGGGGACTCTTCATGATGCTTTTCCTTAATGGACTTTACATAACGCAGTGACAGCAGCCCTGCACTGGAGGCGCTCGGAAAGGGCTTGCCGCCGGGACGGGGTGTCACTTGGTTATGTAGCACTCATTAGTTCATCAAAACTCATTCTATCGACCTTCGACTTGTCATTTTGGTCGGCGTCTATTTTAGTTATGTCAGGGTAATATCGCTGAAGCACCAAGAGCAGCTTATCTTCCTCCAGGATGTGGTACTTCGTGTCGAGTTTCGCCTTCCAGAGCATTGAGCTATCCTGGTACGTCGCTGAGACCGCAACATACAGCGCCGCTAGCTCTTTTTCTTGCTCAGTGCTAATTTTGTCACTGAGAATCGATAACTCAGTAGCAAGGGATTGGAGCAGTTCAGAAAATTTGAGGCAATTAACACCGCTGTTACTGGCGCCTTCGACCGCCTTGGCTGCCCGATATACTCCTTCAAACTTCGTTTTATCAAAGGCGGCCTTTTTCGCAGCGGTCGCTTCGCGCTCCGCAGCGGCCGCTGTTTCTACTACCGCTTTCCTTTGTGCGGCCACGAGTGGTTCATACAGGATTTCAACTCCTGTCAAGTGAACCGTAATTTCCCTACCATCCTTCTCCAGAACGACCTGATCTCCCTCAAGTACCCGAACTACCTTATAGATTGGGATTGAAGGTTCGGGTTTTTGCCGTTGTGCTGCAGGTTTCTTTACGGTGGCCTTTGCAGGTTCCTTTTGGGGAACTTGAGAAACCAGGGGTCCGGTCACCAGATTGAGGATGAGTAACGCAGGCCATGCTCTTTTCATAGGTCACTCCCTTTCAGTAGTTCCTTTTGTCCCGCATGTTCGCAAGTAAGTAAACCCCGCTCGTAGGAACTGGGTCTGAAACTGTTCTGAATTGCACCGGCCCGGTCTTGAATCCGACCTTCCGCCGGCATCGGGGTGCTTTTCACCACAATTCTCAGTTCTTGCATCTTTTCATCTTCGCATTGACTCAAGGATACGCGACGGGAATCTGTCTGACAACCCACGGTGTCGCAAGATAGGCTGCGGCAGGGGAGGCTGGTTCCGCAATTATTCTACAGCGCCGGTACGGTCTGCTCATCTGCGGCAAACTGCCGCTGATGCGACGTTGATGTGTTCCGGCGCAAATACCAATGCGACTGGCCTTTTGGAACAACGTGGGACAAGAACCGTATTGCCAGTGGCTCCTCAGGTAGGACTCGACCCTACAACCCTCCGGTTAGCAGCTTCTGCGGGTCGAAAACACAAGGCAAGTCGGGTCATCGAGATAGCGAGCCAAATCGGACAACTCTGGGAACTTGTTGGTTTCCCACTGGCCGCGACGAAGCCACGCCGGGAAGAACCAAGCACGCGAGTTCCCCCGGATTCATGAAAATAGTCCCGGGTCAGCGACACCGGCAAAAGCTGGAGCCACTCTTGGCCCGCTTGCAACCTTCGGGCTTTTCTGAAATAAGGCTTACGCATGAAATACATCCTCGCCCTTGATCAGGGTACGACCAGCTCGCGCGCGATTGTCTTTGACCAGGATGGGCGCGCCCATGGCGCTGTTTCTCAGGAATTTGAGCAGATCTATCCACAGCCCGGCTGGGTCGAACACAATCCGGAGGCCATCTGGCAGACGCAAATCGATTCTGCGCGGCAAGCTCTGCTAAAGACGGGCGTGCGCGCCTCCGATGTGGCCGCCATCGGAATCACCAATCAGCGCGAGACAACCGTCGTGTGGGATCGCAAGACCGGTAAGCCTCTCTGCAATGCCATCGTCTGGCAATGCCGGCGCACCGCCGAGGCCTGCGAGGAATTGAAGCGTGCCGGTCGGTCCGACGAGATCCGGCGCCGCTCAGGGTTGGTCGTCGACGCGTATTTTTCCGGAACAAAAATCGCATGGATTCTCGATCAGGTTCCGGGAGCCCGCCGGCGCGCCGAAGCGGGCGAACTGGCTTTCGGCACTGTCGACACCTGGCTGGTCTGGAAACTGACCGGCGGCCGGGTGCATGCAACCGATGTTTCGAATGCATCGCGAACCATGCTCCTCAATCTGGAAACCGGCCAGTGGGATCCTTGGCTATGTGAGACATTGCGTGTGCCAGCGGCGCTGCTGCCCGCCGTGCTTCCTTCCTCGGGACCGATTGGTGAAACCGACGCTTCCCTGCTGGGTCAGCCGATTCCGATTACCGGCATCGCCGGCGATCAGCAAGCCGCATTGTTCGGGCAAGCCTGCTTCGAGGTTGGAATGGCCAAGAACACTTACGGCACGGGATGTTTTTTGCTGATGCAGACCGGCGACAAGATCGTGCGTTCGGATAACGGCCTGCTGACAACGATTGCCTGGTCGACCGGCCAGGGTCTGCGTTATGCGCTGGAGGGTTCGGTCTTCATCGCGGGAGCGGCCATCCAGTGGCTCCGCGACGGGCTGCAATTGATCGAGTCGGCCGACCAGACCGAGGCGCTGGCGTCAAGCGTCCCGGACAACGGCGGCGTCTACATGGTTCCCGCGTTTGTCGGATTGGGCGCGCCTTACTGGGACATGTACGCCCGCGGTCTTCTGGTGGGTCTGACGCGCGGCACGACGCGCGCTCACATCGTGCGCGCGGCCCTGGAATCGATCGCCCATCAGACCGCAGATGTGACGGCGCTGATGGAGCAGGAGTCGGGCACACGCCTGGCCGAACTGCGCGTCGACGGAGGCGCCAGCCGCAACAATCTTCTGTGTCAGATGCAGGCCGATATTTTGGGACGCCCCGTGCGGCGCGCAGCAGTGGCCGAAACAACGGCTCTCGGGGCGGCCTTTCTGGCGGGACTGGGCGCTGGCGTGTGGAAGAATGAGTCCCAATTGACGCGCGTGTGGAAAGCCGATCGCGTGTTTGAGTCGACGCGCGACGACACCTTTCGCGGCATCGAGCGCGTGCATTGGAAAAAGGCGGTGGCGCGCAGCAGGGGATGGGCGGGATAAGGACGAAGTACGAGGGACGAAGTACGAGGGACGAGGGACGAAGGACGAGGTACGGAGTACGAAGGACGAGGTACGAAGGACGAGGGACGAAGGACGAGGACGAAGGACGAAGGACGAGGGACGAAGGACGAGGACGAAGGACCTAAGCTACGAGTTAGGAATTGCGAATTACACCTTTCGTGCCTCGTCCTTCGTACCTCGTACTTCGTACTTCGTACCTCGTAGGAAATGAAATGAAATTCCGAATTCTAATCTTAGTTGTTCTTGCCACCCCGCTTTGGTCGACATCGTCCACTCTTCTCATTCGCAACGCCTGGGTCGTTGATGGGACGGGGGCGGCGGCGCGCAAGGCCGACGTTCTGGTGCGCGGAGAACGTATCGACGCTGTCGCTGCTCGTCTGGACGCGCCCGCGGGAGCGGTGGTCGTCGATGCCGCCGGCGGAACTCTGATTCCCGGTTTGTTCGACCTGCACACACACGCCACCTACTCGGCCGCATCGGGTGTCTCGGGGGACTGGATCAAGAACCTCAAGGCCTACACTTACTCGGGCGTGACGACAATCGTCGATTTTGGAACATATCCGGAAGCGTTCGCCCCCATGCGGCAGTGGGCGGCCGGCTCCAGCGTAGCGCCGCACCTGGCGCTGGCTGCGCGATTTTCCACGCCCCTCGGCCACGGCGCTGAACTCGGCCGCGACGGCTTTACCTCGGAAGTCCAGACGCCGGCCGAAGCGCGCGCCGCCATGCTGCGAGTCGTTCCCTTTCGGCCCGACGTCATCAAAGTATTTACCGACGGCTGGCGTTACGGCTTGGCGGCAGACATGACCAGCATGACCGAAGCAACACTGGCGACAATCGTCGCCGAGGCTCACCGTGAGGGAATGAGAGTGCTGACACACACCGTCACGGTCGACCGTGGAAGGATCGCCGCGCGGGCTGGCGTCGATTGTATCGATCATGCCATGTCGGACCGCCGCGCCGAACCGGAACTGGCCGCCTTGCTGCTGGTCCAGGGTACCAGCCACGCCCCGACGATGGCCGTCTACGAACCCCGTACAGCCGACGTCAACCGCCCCTTCCTGCGCGACGTCCTCGAACCGGTGGTTCGCGACAGCTTCAACGATCGGACACCGCCGGCTGCGCCCGCCGCTCCCGAGCTTGACCCGTCGCCGCGGCAGCGCCGCTGGACCCACATCCTGGCCAACGTCCTGATGCTGCACAAGGCGGGGGTCCCCATCGCAACGGGAACCGATGCGGGCGTTAGCGGAACGTTCCACGGCTGGGCCACGCTGCGCGAACTGGAGCTGCTGGTCGGGGCAGGCCTGACGCCGCTGGAGGCCATCCGCGCCGGAACGCTCAACGCGGCGCGAGTGTTGCGCGTCGATGCCGATCGCGGAACGATCGCCGCAGGCAAGCGCGCCGATCTGGTTTTGTTTGCAGGCCGGCCACAGGAGAACATTTCCGACGTCTGGAGTATTCGCGATGTGTTTCTTTCCGGGCGGCGGATTGATCGCGACGCGCTGAAGCGTGATATCCAATCGGCGCATCCGACGCCGCGATCAAGCGCGGCCGCTTCGGTTGAAATCGACGACTTCGAATCGCGCGACAACCGCTCGCGCACCGGTGCGTTGTGGTCGGCTTATTACGAAAGCGGCCACGATCATTCCCGGGCGCAGTACGCTCGAATTCTGCGCGCGCCGGGCAATCATGCGCTGGCGGTGCTGGCCGAAATGTCGGAACGGCCCGCTCCGCGGCTGAGAATTCAGGCGCCGCTGTCGCCAGGCGCGTTTGCGCTAACGGACGCGTCGCGTTTTAAGGGAATTCAGTTTGAAGCACGCGGCGAGGGAGACTATCGCGTGTTGCTGCAAAGTTACGCGGTGCGCGACGGCGACTACCACGCTGCGCCCTTCCAGGCAGGCGGACGCTGGAGAAAAATCCGGATCGCATTCTCAGAATTCAAACAGTCCGGGCCGGGCAGCTCCACGGCGCAGAAGCCGGCGCCACAGTTGCAGGCGGTTTTATGGGAAATCGCCAGGCCCGCAGGAGCGCGGGCCTGGCTGGAACTCGATAATGTCCGATTCTACTGACGCACCCTATTTGCCGTCGTCGGGGTTGGGACCGCTAACGATGGCTCGTCCTTCAGCCGTCCAGGTCGAAAGGCCACCCAGCAGCGCGTAGACTTTCTTGACTCCTGCCTTCTGCAAGCTCAGCGCCACACGGGCGCTGGATTGTTCGTGGCTTCAACTGCAGTAGGTGACGATCGGTTTGTTGGCGGGCAACTGCTTCGACCGTGTCTCAAAATCAGCCTGGGACATCCAGATCGCCCCCGGAATATGGCCGCGCTCGTAAGCGGCTTTGTCGCGGACGTCGACAACAGTCAACCCGCCGTCCCGAAACAGCTTCAGAAACTCCTGCTGGGTGATACGCGGAACTTCGGCGACTTCGTCTTTAACGACCGGCGCCGGCGGCGTTGTATTGGCCGGTTTGGAGGATTGGGCCAATAGCGGCAGTCCAGCGACTGCGGCCAGGACAAACAAGATCAATTTCACACTCAGTTTTTTCATGGCGTTCGGTGGTGGTCCCCTTCTTTGAATTTTCGTTAGCATATCATATCTGGGCGTTCAGACCAGTGGTCAGTGGCCAGTGGTCAGTGGTCAGTGGTCGGCTCAAATTACAGGATTTTGCCCAATACCAAGAACGCAGAGGTTGCCCAGAGGTGTTCGCACATTATTGAACCGTTTCACTGGCCACTGGCCACAGGCCACTGGCCACTGGTATCCACAGCCTCAAACCGCAAGCAGCAACCGCCTCGGATCCTCCAGGCATTCCTTGATCCGAACCAGAAACGTGACGGCTTCTTTGCCGTCGACTAAACGGTGGTCGTAGGACAACGCCAGATACATCATCGGGCGAACCACGACGGCGTCATCGACAACAACAGGCCGCTTTTCAATTTTGTGCATTCCGAGAATGCCCGTCTGCGGCGGATTCAGAATCGGCGTCGAAAGCAGCGACCCGAACACCCCGCCGTTGGAAATCGTAAAGGTTCCTCCCGTCAATTCGTCGACGCTGATTTTTCCGGCGCGCGCTCGGCCGGCATAATCGGCCAGAGCCTTTTCGATCTCGGCGAATGTCATCCGGTCGGCGCCGCGCACAACGGGAACGACCAGCCCGCGGTCGGTCGAAACGGCCACGCTGATGTCGTAATAGTTCTTGTAAAGGATGTCCGAGCCGTCTACGGACGCATTCAATTCGGGGACAAACTTCAACGCCTCGATGCTGGCTTTCACAAAGAAAGACATGAAGCCGAGCGACACGCCGTGGCGCTTCTCGAAGGATTCGCGGTAACGCGACCGCACTTCGAGAATCGACGACATGTCGACTTCGTTGAAGGTCGTCAAAATCGCCGCCGTCTGCTGGGCCTGTACCAGGCGTTCGGCGATCTTGCGGCGGATCAGACTCATCGGCACGCGGCGTTCACGCTCGCCCGTATCGGGCGCTGTGCTAGCCTTTGCCGCTGGAGTGTCACCGGCTTTAGCCGCCGGCCCTTCGATCGGAGAAGTGGCACCGGCTTCAGCCGGTGGCCCTTCCGTCGGAGCCTCACGCCGCGACTGGATAAACTGCTGTACATCTTCTTTGCCCACCCGGCCGCCCCGGCCCGAACCCGAGATGGCCGCAGCCTCCACGCCGTGCTCGCGGGCCAGGCGCCGCGCCGAGGGACTGGTACGTTCGGATCCTTCTTTTTCCGGACTCGCTGCCGATTGTCCGCTGGGCGGCTCGGGCGGGTCTGCTTGCGGCTCGCGGACTTCTTCCACTTTCGGCTTCTCTGCTGTTTTCGGTTTTTCCTCTTTGCTTTTGGGTGCGCTCTCGACGGCTTGAGACTTCTCGGCCGCTTCGTCGGTATCGATGGCGCCAACAACGTCTCCTGCACGCACCATCTCGCCGTCCTTCCGCGAGATCTTCAAAACTCCGGCGCTGCCGGCGGCGATCTCCATGTTGGCCTTGTCGGTTTCTAACTCGAGAATCGGCTCGTCCATAGAAACGGCGGCGCCATCGGACTTCAACCAACGTCCGATGCGCGCTTCGCTGACCGACTCGCCCATGGCTGGAATCTTCACTTCAATCTTCAAATTCGTCTCCAAGCGAGGAAATGAGTGGTCGTTCTTTCGCCCCTGCGGGGTTGCGCGGGGATCTCTGTCCCCAATCCCAGGCCCAGGGCTTACGCCCTTCGCTCTATTCTTTGCCCCCTGCGGGGGCAGTTCTACTGCCCTGTGTCTTCTGCCTTCTGCCTTCTGCCCTCTGCCTACTGCCCGCTGCCTACTGCCTACTGACCCCTACACGCAACGCCGAGTCTACCAGCTCTTTCTGTTCCTTCTGATGGATGTGCAGCGATCCGATGGCCGGGCTGGCGCTCTCGCGGCGGCCGACGTAGCTGAGCCTCTGATTCTTGCGCAGCAACTTTTCAATTCGGGGCGCGACGAAAAACCACGCGCCCATGTTCTGCGGCTCCTCCTGAACCCACACCACTTCCCGGCACTGCCCGTACGATTCCAGCAGCACCGCCAGTTGGCGCTCGGCAAACGGATAATATTGTTCGAGTCGCACGATGGCGATGTCCCGCGCGTCCTGCTCGTCGCGCTTCTGCAACAAATCGTAGTAGACCTTTCCGGAGCACAGCAGCACCTTTTCCGGCTGCGCCACGGCGCGGTCGTCGCCGATGACCTCGCGGAAGTGGCCGCTTGAGAAATCCTCCAGCCCTGAGGACGCCAGCGGATGGCGCAGCAGGCTTTTGGGTGTCAACACAACGAGCGGTTTGCGGAAGTCCCGCAGAACCTGGCGCCGCAGCAAATGGAAAAACTGCGCCGGTGTTGACGGATTTGCCACCTGCATGTTCTGCTCGGCGCACAACTGCAGAAACCGTTCGGGCCGCGCGCTGGAGTGTTCGGGTCCCTGGCCCTCGTAACCATGCGGCAACAACAGCACCAGCCCGCTCATGCGCTGCCATTTCGCTTCTGAAGAAGAAAAGAACTGATCGATGATGATCTGCGCGCCGTTGATGAAATCTCCAAACTGCGCTTCCCACACCACCAGAGCCTCCGGATACGCCATGGAATACCCGAAATCGAATCCCAGGACAGCCAGCTCAGACAGCAGGCTGTTGTAAATAGCGAACAGGCCCTGGCCTTCTTTGAGATGCGCCAGTGGAAAGTAGTGCTCGCCAGTCTTGGTGTCGACCACCAGGGCGTGGCGGTGGCTGAAGGTTCCACGGCGCGAATCCTGTCCGCTGACCCGGACGTGCCGTCCCTGCCACAACAGCGACCCGAAGGCCAGCGCCTCACCCGTACCCCAGTCGATCCCCTGCCCTTCGTCGATCACCCGGCGGCGTTCCTGCATCAACTGGCGGACCTTGGGGTGCGGAGTAAACGTGGCGGGCAATTCCGTGAAACGCGCTGCGATTTGCCTGAGCAGCGCGGCGTCAACAGAAGTGTCGACGATCCTCTCAAAGTCTTCCGGCGTGGCGCGCCGGAATCCGGACCAGACGCCGCCCAGCGTATCGACGTGCGGAGCAACCGGCGCCTGGCGCGTGGAGTCGAGCGCTTCCTGCAATTCCTTCTTGAACTGTTGTTCCAACTCTTGCGCCAATTCGGCTTCGACGTCTCCGCGCCGGACCAGCTCTTCGGTGTAGAGACTTCGCACAGTCGGATGATTTCGAATCGCTTCGTACATGAGCGGCTGGGTAAAGGAAGGCTCGTCACCTTCGTTGTGGCCGTGCCGGCGGTAACAAACCATGTCGATGACGATGTCGCGGTGAAATTTCTGGCGGAATTCCACGGCCAGGCGGACGGCGTGAATGACCGCCTCGGGATCGTCGCCGTTGACGTGAATGGCGGGCGCCAGAACGATCTTGGCCATATCGGAGGCATAGCGAGTCGAGCGTCCATCCTTCGGATCGGTCGTGAAGCCGATCTGGTTGTTGACGATCAGGTGAATCGTGCCGCCGGTCTTGTAGCCTTCCAATTGGGAGAAGTTCAGCGTTTCGGCCACAAGTCCCTGGCCCGCAAACGACGCATCGCCGTGAATCAGGAACGGGACTATGTGCTTCTGGTCGGGGTCGCCATGCAGGATCTGCTTGGCCCGGCAGATTCCTTCGACGACCGGATTGACTACCTCCAGGTGGCTCGGATTGGCCGTCAACGTAATATGAACTTTCTTTCCCGATGGGGTCGTCGTATCGGCGGAAAATCCCTTGTGGTATTTGACTTCGCCGCTGCCGGCGACGCTGCCGGGCAGGAAATTGTCTTCGAACTCTGCAAAGATCGTTTCGTAGGTCTTATTGAGGACGTTGGCCAGAATGTTCAACCGGCCGCGGTGCGCCATGCCCACAACCAGTTCTTCGATGCCCAACTCGGCGCCCTGGTCGATGAGTTCCGCTACAGCAGGAATCAACGTCTCGGCGCCTTCCAGCGAGAAGCGTTTCTGGCCAACATATTTGCTTTGCAAAAATTTTTCGAATGTTTCCGCATGGTTGAGATTTGTCAGAATCGCACGCTTGTTTTCCAGTGTTAGGTCGGGGCGGTTGCGGTTGGGTTCGATGCGCTCCTGAAACCAGCTCTGGGCGTCCGGATTCTGGAAATCCATGTACTCGATGCCGATGCGGCCGCAATAAATCTCGTGGAGCCACTGCTGGATTTCGCGCAGTTTGGCCCGCGGCGGGCCCATCAGCCGGGGGGTCGGAAACGATTTTTCCAGATCGCCTTCGGAAAACCCGAATTCGGTGACGCGCAAGCGCTGGTGTTCGGCCAAGTTGTCCCCGAGCGGATCGAGTTGGGCGGCCAGGTGACCCCACTCTCGATAAGCGCGCGTCAGGTTGAAGATGCGGCGGTCATGAGCGGGCTGTCCGGGAGCGCTGTCGCTGCGCCCAAACTCCATGCCCTGAAAAAAGTGGCGCCAACTCGGGTCGACCGACTCGGAGTCCTGCAGATAGCGCTCGTAGAGTTCTTCGACGTAGGCCGCATTCTGGCGGCTGATCGGGGAGCTCATAACCCGGAAACGATACCACAGTGGACAGTTGCGGGCCACAATCGGCGTCGTACAAACGCCGCGGTGACAGTAATAGTGGAATGAATCAACACTCACCAAAGGAGGCGAAACGTTGGGTCGCCCGCAGGGGCGGACACAGCGTGAAATATGGCGAACCCAACATTTGGAAATGAATCGTCGGTCTGTCGCCCCCTGCGGGGCTCGTCGCCGACGAACCTTAAACCCAGGGTTTGCGCCCTGGGCTCTATTCTTTGCCCCCTGCGGGGGCAGGTCCATTCGGCTCTCATTCTCGGAGGGTCGAGAGACTGTAACGTCTGACGAGGTTTTCGAAATGGGGGCCGCTCAACCCCAGGGCTTCCGCCGGCTTGCGCCCTGGGCTCTATTCTTGCCCCTGCGGGGGCACGTCCGAGGTTCGAAATGGCCGCCCAACTCCAGGGTTTACGCCTGGGTTTTACGCCCTGGGCACTCATCGTCCTCTGCGCGGGCACGTCAGTCGGCCCTCAGTCTCGGGAGATCGGGGACTGTAACGTCTGGCTGGAAGTTCGAAATGGCCGCCGCCCCGCAGGGGCGAAAGATTAAAGCCCAGGGCGCAAGCCCTGGGTTTCGGATTCGTCGTTTCGACGAGCCCCGCAGGGGCGAAAGAGTATAGCCCGGGCGTCACCCGGGCGTGAGGTCCGGGAGCAGAAAAATGGCACAGTCATTCACCAATTTGCTAACGCACGTCGTCTTCAGCACCAAGGATCGGCTGCCGATGATTCGCACTGAACTGAAACCTCAACTGCTTGCCTATATGGGCGGGATTGTCCGGCAACTCGACAGCCAGGCGCTCCTCTTTAATGGAACGGCCGACCACGTGCACGGTCTTCTGAAAATAGCACCGGTTTTGTCGACTGCCGAGGTCATGCGCGTCCTGCAAATTCATCGCGCTGGGTCCACCAAACCTGGGGTTCGCGGTTCGGATGGCAGAGCGGGTACGGTGCGTTTAGTGTCAGCGAGTCAGCTGCACCTCGCGTCCTCAGGTACATCGAAAATCAGGAGGAACATCATCGTCGGGTTTCGTTCCAGGAGGAGCTACTCGAGCTTCTCAAAAAACATGGCGTGAAATATGACGAACGCTATATTTGGAAATGAGATGGAAACATCGATCTGTCGCCCCTGCGGGGCTCGTCGTCGACGAACCTTAACCCCAGGGCTTGCGCCCTGGGCTCTATTCTTTGCCCCCTGCGGGGCAGGTCCGAG
>JBPCNK010000291.1:0-27472 GCA_051001345.1 Acidobacteriota bacterium
CCCTAGCCCCTAGCCCCTAGCCCCTAACCCCTAACGATGACCTTCTCCTGTAGGGATTCGGGATGCCGAAAATAGTTTTCCAGAATTCCGAGAACCTCCTCCGCGGATCCATGCTGGGCAATTGCGACAACATTGATTTGGTCGCGATGGAGACGCAGGAAGTTTCGAATCACGAAGCTGTCCTCTGGATTGATTTCGGGAAGATTCGTTTTCTCAAAAAATGCTTCGCGGACTCTCTTGAGCACGCGCCGCTTCCAGGCCTTCCGGCCGCGCCCAATCGAGAGCTGCTCAACCAGGCGGCCCGCTCGAATCAAGAACAATTCCATCCGGCCTTCGACGGCAGGGCAGACGACGACCAAATCTTCCTGCTCGAAGTAAGGAATCAAAGGCTCGTGAACGACAAACTGCGAGTTAATGGGAGGCCTGAGCGTCCGGATCAGGCGCGCCTCAACCAGGGCCGCCTCCAGAGCCGAACCGAGCGGAATGGTCTCCACCGAATGGAGCCTGCGGTGTAGCGAGGCGACTTTGTCCTGCTCGGCCGACAACGGGTAAAAATAGGACTGGATGCGCACCTTCAGGTTGGCCGACTTGCCGACGTAAATGACGGCCCCGCGGCGGTCTTTCATCAGGTAAACCCCGGGGCCCTGCGGCAGCGATCGCAGGAACTCCGCATCGAGTCCGAGACGAGAAAGATCGGTTAGAGGGCGCCGTGTCTCCTCGATCACTTGGCTCCAGCGTGTCCAGCCGCCGCGCTCGATCAAGTGAAAGAAAAGTTCGGCGACTGTTGCGGCCTCGGCGCGCGCTCCGAGCCCCGCCACCTCAGTAACGCGGACCATTCGACAGGCTTCCTCCAGGTTGCGAGGACGTCTGCCCAGGCTAGAGGTGACGATCGGCTGCAGTTCGATCCAGATCCTTTCCAGTGGAAAAAAGCGCATTGCAAACGTCCCCAGCAAACTCGTTTGTTTCCAGCAGACCAGCCAGGGAGTGTCAAAGAAAGGATCGTCGGCTTGCAGTCTTCCGTCTGGGTCCTGCAGAAAGGCAAACGAATCGGGCGAGCGGGCGGCGGCCTTTCGCAACGCCGCAGAGATGTCGCAGTGACTGGCCGAACCGACCAGCTTCCCGGTCAGATACTTGAGCGCGACGACTTCGCATATGCGTTCCCTTCGCGGACCATTCCAGCTTTGGGCCGCCACCGCGCAAAAGCTTGCATCTATCAGCGGATCAATATGTTGGCGCGGCATTAATCAGTTTTCCGGAAGACGCAGTCGCCTGCAACGGCCGCTTCTCTCTATTTTCCTGCGTGCTACAATCATCGGGTAAACATCTTAGCGGATTCCGAGGGGAAGTCAGAACGAACTCCGTAATCTGGCGTAATATCAACTGTGCCGTTCGGCGACCACGCTTATCCGCGACTTTGCATCAAAACGTATCTGTGGCTGGTCGATCGATCACCAGAAACAAAAGTCGATAGTTGGAGGAAGAAATGTCTAATGAGTTTGTAGCCAGGGCCGTCCGGAACCACCGGGGAGTGGTCCTGTTTCTGATTGTTTTGACGCTTGGCGTCGGGATTGTGATCGGAACGATTATCACTGGTGGGGTCAGCGCGGGACCGGAATTCCGCGAGATCAACCAGCTGAAAATACAGGGCGACGGCAAACCGCTCGGACTGGCCGGACCGGTCAATATTGCGCGGGGATTCTCTGAGGTTGCCAAAGTAATCGAGCCAGCCGTTGTCAATATTAATACGGAAGCTGTCATCAAAACCCGCAACCGCGCTGTCCCCCGCCAGGGACAACAGCCGCCGGAAGGATTTGATTTATTTGGAGACGACCTGTGGGACCGATTCTTCGGTGACCGCGGAGGGCAAGGCGCAACGCAAAGGGTCAAATCTCTTGGCTCGGGAGTCATTGTCGACAGCGCAGGGTACATCCTGACGAATTTTCACGTCGTCGACGGCGCTGACAAAATCCGTGTGACGCTTCAGAACGGCAAAGAGTTCATTGCGACCGTTAAGGGAACCGATGAGACGGCAGATCTGGCCGTTCTCAAAGTAGAGTCGCCCATCGGGCTTCCGTTCGCCCAGGTGGGGGACTCGCAGAAAGTGGAAGTCGGCGACTGGATTCTGGCAGTAGGCAGTCCCTTCGGATTCGAGCAGACGGTGACGGCAGGGATCGTCAGCGCAACGGGGCGCAAGGTCGAGACGGGCATTTTCGGTTCGTACATCCAGACAGATGCGGCGATTAATCCCGGCAACAGCGGTGGGCCTTTGGTAAACCTGGCCGGCGAGGTCATCGGCATCAACGCGTTCATTTCCACCACACAGGGCGCGCGGGGAAACGTCGGAGTTGGTTTCGCCATTCCGTCGACGGTTTTTATCAATTCGTACAACCAGATCGTCCAAAAGGGCAAGGTGGAATATGGATTCCTTGGGATCTCGATGAATCTCAGGCCGCTGACGCCGGAAATGGCGCGGTACTTCGGTGTGGCAGGAAGCGATCCGTCAGGAGTCAAGGACGGTGACGGGATTCTGGTGGCCGATCTGCTCGATGAGAAGGGCAACTCCGCCAAGACCGGCCCGGCCGCCCGCGCAGGCATCGAGATCGGTGACGTGATCGTCAGGATCAACGACAAGGAAGTCGAGGACCGCTTGGATTTGCGGACTATCATCGGCACACTTGGTCCGGGTGAGGAAATCAGGGTGACGCTGGTGCGCCGCGGCGAAGTCAAAACGGTCAAGGTCCGATTGGCGGAGCGTACGCTGTCAACGGACACAGATCGGCCCGGTCAGCCGTATTCGCTCGACCAGGACAAAGAGCCAGAGCCTCCTCGTACCGTCGGTCTCGAGTTCGAAGACGTTTCGGCGCAGGACGCCAAGCGGCTTGGCCTGGATGGCGGTGAGGGCGTGCTGATTCGGGGCGTTGTACCCGGTAGTATCGCCGATGAAGCCCAGCTGGCTGCCGGCATGGTGATCACCCAGGTCAACGGCCGGAACGTGGCTTCAGGCCGGCAGTTCAAGGACATCATTGCCGGAATGAAGTCGGGTGAAGCGGTCATCCTGCGGATAGTGACTTTGGATCCGTCAACGGGAAAACCGGCCTGGCTTTATACGTCGTTTCTGAAGCCGTAAGTAAGTCGCGAGTCGCGGGTCGCGAGTCGCGAGGTAGTCGCTAGTCGCCGGTCGCCAGTTGACCCGGCAAGGCGACTGGCGCAGCGTGCGCATTCTTGAGGTCCTCAAGTGGCACAGGGTTGATCCTGTGCCACTTTGTTTTTTTCAAGTGGCCAGTGGCCAGTGGTCGGTTGCCAGCAAGTGGTCAACGCACCTAATCCGCTTAATCCGTGTCAATCCGCGCTATGGTTGCCTTTGACTGCTCAACCGACTACATCCTTCCTTTCAAATGTTAGTGGCAATCCCGGCCTTGTGGTAAATTCTGAATTTCTCCGAATCACCAGAAGGGAATCATGGCGAAACTGTTGCGGCGAATCGGCTCCCGGCCCGAGACATACAAGAACTTTATCAACGGCGAATGGGTCGAAGCCGCCGGCGGAGAAACCTACGAAAACCGCAATCCCGCCGACCAGCGCGACCTGGTCGGACTCTTTCCCAGTTCCACGTCCGAAGACGTCGAGCAGGCGGTTGCCGCTGCCGGGAATGCCTATGACTCCTGGAGGCTGGTTCCGGCGCCGCGCCGCGCCGAGGTGCTGCTGAAAGCGGCCGAACTGCTGACGGCCGAAAAAGAGCGCTATGCCCGGGATATGACCCGGGAAATGGGCAAAGTTCTCAAAGAAGCCCGCGGCGACGTTCAGGAAGCCATCGACATGTCCCAGTACCTGGCTGGGGAAGGCCGCCGCATGTTCGGGCAGACGGTTCCGTCGGAGCTTCCCGACAAATTCGCCATGTCGGTCCGCATGCCGCTCGGTGTGTGCGCGATGATTACACCCTGGAATTTTCCAATGGCGATTCCCTCGTGGAAGATCGCGCCCGCGCTGGTGTGCGGCAATACCGTCGTATTGAAACCGGCCACGGAGACCCCGCTTTCGGCCCACCACTTCGTCTCGGTTCTCGCAGCAGCCGGCGTTCCGCCTGGCGTCGTCAACCTCGTGTCGGGGGGCGGCCGGGCAACGGGCGAGCCGCTGGTGCGCCACGGCGGCGTCTCGGTCGTGTCCTTTACCGGTTCGACCGAGACGGGTCGAAGTGTCGCCGGCAATTGCGCGCCCGCCTTCCGGCACCATCACCTCGAAATGGGCGGCAAGAACATCATCATGATTATGGAAGACGCCGACGTCGACCTGGCCGTCGACGGCGCCGTCTGGGGCGGGTTCGGGACAACCGGCCAGCGCTGCACGGCAGCCAGCCGAGTGGTTGTTCACAAAAAAATCTACCGCGATTTTCTGAAGCGGTTCGTCGAGCGAGCCAGGAAGCTGAAAGTCGGGAACGGCTTGGACGAGCGGATCGACATGGGACCTTCCATCAGCCAGAAGCAGCTTGCCACGGTGATGGAATATGTTGAAATTGGAAAAAAGGAAGGGGCGCGGCTTGTCACCGGTGGCCACCGCCTCGATAAGGGAGACTACCGTTGGGGATTTTTTCACGAACCGACGGTTTTCGCCGACGTGGATCCCGGCATGCGGGTTGCCCAGGAAGAAATCTTCGGCCCGGTGGTTTCCGTGATGGCTTGCGACAGTCTCGAGCAGGCTGTCGAAATTGGCAACGGAGTCCGCTACGGGCTTTCGGCTGCGATTTACACGCAGGATATCAACCGCGCTTTCCGAGCCATGCGGGACATGTACACCGGGATTTTTTATGTCAACGCTTCGACCATCGGAGCTGAAGTACACTTGCCTTTCGGGGGAACGCGCGAAACCGGCAACGGCCACCGCGAAGCCGGGCAAGCCGCGCTGGATGTGTTCTCCGAGTGGAAATCCATTTATATCGACTACAGCGGCAAGCTGCAGCGGGCGCAGATCGATAATCGGGAGTAACAGGGGTCAGGCTCCAGGGGTCAGGGCCACGTTGACGTGTTCGTGCTCGTTGACGTGCTCGTGCACGTGCTCGTGCTCGTGGTCGGCTGTATCCGCTAGGAGCGCAGAATCGCGACTTTGCACAACAGAGGACGCAGACGGAAATGATCATAGGCTTACCCAAGGAAGTCAAAAACAACGAGTACCGGGTCGGACTGGTCCCGGCCGGTGTGCATGCGTTGGTTGAAATCGGTCACTCCGTGCTGGTGGAAACCAATGCGGGACTGGCTAGTGGTTTTAGTGACGAGGAATACACCGGCGCTGGTGCGGCCATTATCGGGTCGGCGGCGGAAGTATTCCGCCAGGCGCGGATGATCGTCAAGGTCAAAGAGCCGATCCCGAGCGAATACGACCTGCTGCAGGCGAATCAGATTCTGTTCACGTACCTGCATCTGGCGCCTGCTCCGGAATTGACCCAGGCGCTGTTGCGAAGGGAGGTGATTGGGATCGCTTATGAAACGATCCGCGACCGTCAGGGCGCCCTGCCTTTGCTGACTCCTATGAGCGAAGTCGCCGGACGGATGGCGATTCACGTCGGAGCCTACTACCTGCAAAAGACCAACGGGGGGCGGGGCAATCTGTTGGGAGGCGTTCCGAGCGTTCCACCCGCTTATGTTGTCATTATCGGCGGCGGCATCGTCGGGACCAACGCGGCCAAAATGGCGATGGGGCTGGGCGCGCGCGTCGTGGTCCTGGACATCGATATGGATCGACTGCGCTACCTGGACGACCTGTTCTTCGGCAAGATGGAAACCTTGTTGTCCAATCGATACAACATCCGCCTGTGCCTGCGCGACGCCGATCTGGTTATCGGCGCCGTCCTGATTCCGGGCGCTTCGGCGCCCAAGCTCGTCACCCGCGACATGATTGCCGGAATGCAGAAAGGCGCCGTCGTCGTCGATGTCGCCGTCGATCAAGGCGGCTGTTTCGAAACGACGCACGCGACAACGCACAGCGATCCGACCTACACTGTCGATGGCGTCACCCACTACTGTGTAGCCAACATGCCTGGCGCGGTTCCGCGCACCTCGACGTTTGCGTTGACCAACGCGACGCTTCCATACGTCATTAAGCTGGCCACCCTGGGTGTTCGCCAGCTGGCCAAGATTGACTCCGGTTTCCGCGAAGGGATCAATGTCTATCGCGGAGCGGTCACTTGTGAGCCAGTGGCGCAGGCGCAGAGTCTTCCGTTCCAAAATATCGATGATCTGCTCGTCGAATGAAACTCACCGATGCGCGCGCCACAGCAAGCGGGCATACTACCTGGAAACTGTACGTGCACCCGACCGGGTCGGCCGAGTGGCACATGGAATTGGACCGGTCTTTGCTGCAGCGTCTGGAAAGCCAGCCTGAGCCGGAAACGGCTCTACGATTTTACGGCTGGAGTCGGCGCACTCTTTCTCTCGGCTATCACCAGGTCATCGACGCGGAACTGGCCGAGCGGGCCCGCAAACTCGGTGTCGGTTGCGTGCCCCGTCCGACCGGGGGAAGGGCGGTTCTGCACGGACGGGATTTCACGTACAGCCTGGTTTCCAACGACGCGACATTTTTTAGGCGCGACTTCTTGCGCGAGAATTACTGCAGCGTCTCGCGCGCGCTTCGATTGGGCCTGCGGTTGGCGGGCGTACCGGCCGAGTTTTCCCGTCGCGATGCCGGCCGGTCCTATCGGTCGAAGCTTTCCTGTTTCTCCTCGGCGACGCGCTTTGAGTTGAGCTCGGGCGGGCGCAAGCTCGTTGGCAGCGCCCAGCGCCGCCTGCGGCGCGCCTTCTTGCAGCATGGTTCGATTCCCATTGAAGATGGCTCCGATGTGGCGGGCCCGCTGCTGGGAGAACGTGAGTCGGAGGCGACCTGCCTGGCCCATGAAATGGGAATTGTGCCTTCGTTCTCGTTTCTGTGCGCCGTGTTCAGCCGAGCCTTCCAGCACCACTTCGGCGTGCAAGTGGCAACTGTTCAGTGGCAGGAATACAAGTAAGCCGTATTTTTGCTACCGGGCCCTGATCAATGTGTCCGGGCGCGTGAGCTTACCATTCCATTTTACTTTGTGTGCAGGCGGCGCCAGCGCCCCTCGCACTCTCGGCTCTAGAGTGCCAAAACAGGTCCGGAAGTATATTTGTTACAACAGTTTGTATTATGTCTCTCGCCTTGACCAGCAGCCGAGAGGCATGTTATAAAGGCTTCATGGCTCAGGCAGCCCTTAACGAGCGGTCCTGCGAAGTTCTCAAGGATCTCATCCAGGAATACATCCAGACGTCCGAGCCAGTCGGTTCGCGCCGCCTGGCTCGGCTCAGCCGCGAGAAACTGAGCGCCGCAACGATTCGCAACATCATGGCGGACCTGGAAGATGCGGGAATGCTTTCTCATCCCCATACTTCCGCGGGACGTGTCCCAACCGAAAGCGCTTTCCGCTTCTACGTCGACGGACTCCTGGAGAAGAAGAAGCTGACCCGAAATGAGGAAAACCGGATTCACCAGACACTGGACCTGCCCACCGGAACGGAAGAGCTGATGAGCCGGACATCCGAAGTGCTTTCTAGTCTTTCAACCAACGTCGGCTTTGTTATTTCCCGCCCGCTGGCGCAGACGTCGATGAAGCACATCGAGTTTGTGCAGCTGTCCGAGAATCGAATTCTGGTTATCCTGGTGGATTCATCGGGAATGGTCCTGCACAAGCTGATTCGGTGGACCGAAAGCATGTCACAGGCTGACTTGGATTTCGCCGGTCGCTTCCTGGTCGAGAACTTCAGTGGCCAGACCTTGCCCGTTATCCGGTTGCGGCTCCTCGATATGATGAAGGAGGAGAAGGCGCTCTATGATCGCCTGTTGAAAAACGCTCTGGCTCTGGGCGTCAACGGAGTGGAGGCAGCCGAAGCAGAATCCAGCGGAGTGTATTTGGGTGGGACGTCTCAGATCCTCAAGAAGCCGGAGTTTTCCGACATCAACCGAATGGTTTCACTGTTTGAAACCTTCGAAAAGAAACACAGGCTCGTGCAGATTCTTTCGGAATGTCTGCAGGACGAGCGGCATTCGGGCCTGCAAGTAGTCATTGGGCTGGGAGACAACGACCCGAGTGTCAGGGGCTGTGCCGTGATTTTTTCTCCCTATCGGATGGGGGATCAGGTGCTCGGCACGCTTGGCGTCCTGGGTCCGACTCGCATGGAGTACGGAAAGGCGATCCCGCTGGTCGACTACGTTGCCCGGCTGTTCGGCGAGATTCTGAGCAAAAACTGAGGTTCTTCATGTCTGATGAAAGAGTGGAAGATGTCGCTCCGGCGACCGCGGACCTCGAAACGGAAAACAAGGATCTTTACGACCGGTTGCTCCGCAAACAGGCGGAGTTCGAGAATTACCGCAAACGCGTTGATAAGGAAAAAGGCGATATTCGTCAGCGTGCTCGCAGTTCGGTTGTGGAACAATTCTTGCCGGTGCTCGACAGTTGCGAGCGAGGGTTGCAGCACTTAGAGGAAACCGACGGTTCCGACGTGGAACTGGCGAAATATCGGGAGGGTCTCGAATTGATCGCTCGCCAGATCCGCGCGGCCTTCGATGCTCTGGGGGTGCGCGAGATTCCGACCAGCGGGCAACTGTTCGACCCGAGACACCACGAAGCTGTCCAGAGCGAAGTAACGCAGGAGCATCGCGATTCGGAAATCCTTGAGGAAATTCGGAAGGGCTACATGCTCAACGATCAACTGTTGCGGGCCGCACAAGTGAAAGTCGCCGTCCGGAAAGACTAGTGGTCAGTGGTCAGTGGTCAGTAGGCAATTCCAGCTGGCCACTGGACACTGGCCACTGATTCGAAGTTAGCCTACAAAGGAAAAACCAGCTTGGCGAAACGAGACTACTATGAAGTGTTGGGTGTGGCCCGCGGCACTGGCGCCCAGGAAATCAAGAGCGCCTACCGGAAACTTGCCATTCGGTACCATCCCGACAAAAACCCCGGCGATTCAGTCGCCGAGGAGAAATTCAAGGAAGCTGCCGAGGCCTACAGCGTTCTGAGCGACGCCGACCGCCGAGCTCACTATGATCGCTTCGGTCATGCCGGCGCCGGAGGTTTTGGCGGCTTCGATCCCGACACGTTCTCCGATTTCAACGACATCCTCGGAGACCTGTTTGGTTTCGGCGACTTTTTTGGGTCCTCCGGGAGAGGGGGACGCCGGGAGCGGGCTCGGCGGGGCGCCGATCTTCGTTACGATCTGACCATCAGCTTTAAAGAAGCCGCGTTCGGTGTGACGACGCGAATCAAGATTCCGCGCCAGGAAGCTTGCAGTGCCTGCCGCGGATCCGGTGCGGCGCCCGGTAGCAAGCCCTCGCGCTGCTCCAGTTGCGGCGGACAAGGACAGGTGCGCCGCCAACAGGGTTTCTTCACGATTGCCCGCACTTGTCCGAGCTGCCACGGCGCCGGCGCAATCATCACCGATCCGTGTCGGGAGTGCTCCGGCCAAGGACACACCCTCAAAGAGAGAACGCTCGAACTGAAGCTTCCCGCCGGTGTTGACACCGGATCGCGGCTGCGCGTCACCGGCGAAGGAGAGGCGGGACCGGCGCGGGGGGCAGCCGGTGATCTGTATGTCGTCGTTAACGTCGAGGACCATCCTTTCTTTAAGCGGCAGGACAGCGACTTGTATTGCGAAATGCCGCTGACGTTTTCGCAGGCGGCTTTGGGCGCCGAAATCCGGCTGGAAACGCTCGACGGAGAAGAGACGGTCAAGGTGCCGGCGGGAACTCAGACCGGGACGGTGTTCCGACTGCGCGGCAAGGGCATCGTCAGCCTGGATGGCCGTGGCAAAGGCGACCTGCTCATGAGCGTCAGCGTTGTTACACCTCGCAGGCTCGCCAAAGAGCAGCGACAGGTGTTCGAGAGACTGGCCGAGCTCGGAGAGGAATCTGTTTTGCAGGATAAGAACCTCTTTGAGAAGGTCAAAGATATCTTTGGATGAAGCCTCCGCTCTTCTGGGCGCCTCCTGAAAAAATCCAGAACGGCCGCGTTACGTTTCCCGCTCAGGAGAGCCATCATTTTCAGGAGGTTTTGCGACTGCGAACCGGCGATCCCGTCCGTGTGTTTGACGGCACGGGCCGAATCTACGGATGCATTTTACGCAGCTCGGCGGAAGGAGTTTACGGAGAAGTCGTCGGCGAAGAACCGGCGCCGCAACGCCTTTCTACCATCGTACTGGGAATCGGACTGCTCGGGACCGAGCGTTTTGACTGGGTCGTCGAAAAGGCAACCGAGCTGCAGGTCGCGCGAATTGTTCCGCTGGTGACGCAGTACAGCCAATCGTCGGGCCGCCCTGCCAGGCTGGAGCGCTGGCGGCGGATCGCCCTTGCCGCCTGCAAGCAATCAGGTAATCTGATCATTCCCAAAGTGGAAGAACCCATGCCGTTCCAGCAATTCCTGCGTGAAGCCACTGAAGATAACCGTTGGATTTTGCAGGAGCATGGTGGAAGGCTCCCTGTCGAGAAGGGGGCAGAGGGAAGCGCGGCGTTACTGGTCGGACCGGAGGGCGGATGGCATTCGGACGAAATCCAACTGGCTGCGGCGGCCGGTTTTGTCGGCATCACACTTGTGGGAACCACGCTGAGAGCGGAAACAGGAGCCCTGGCAGGGCTGATTCTGATCCGCAGATGGATGGACTGGTAAAACAGGGGTCAGGCTTCAAGTGGCAGGATTCAGGGGTCGGGGGTCAGGGGTCGGGACGAGGTCGTTCAAGTGGCAAGTGATAAGTGGCTGGAATACAAGGAAGACGTGGTAGGACGTGTGGGCACAGGGCTCCAGCCCTGTGCGCTTTTCCGTCACGGGCTTTAGCCTGTGGCTTTGTCTGTTCGTAAGATTAGATACGGAGCGCCAACAGAGCCGCGACCGTAAGGGAGCGGGCCGGTCGACTGAAAGCATGATCGAAACTCTTCGTGAAATTACAAGATTTCACCCCTTGCCAATATGAGGCCTTCCATGCGATCCAATCATCTGGCAACTGGCGACCGGCGACTGACGACTGGCTTGATCGGCTTTCTTGTCTGTCTTTGCATCCTGTGCTCCTCCGCCTCTGCACAGGATCGCCCGCTGGCGACTGAGTCGGCGGAAGGAACACCCAATGGAAAATTGCGCCTCGAGTTGGGTTTTGAACATCAGGTCGGCGCCAGCTACGCCCTGACCGGTCTGAAGGGCGATCTGACTCGGGTCGGCGTATTGCAGTTGCGCGTTGGCGCCAGTGAGCGGGTCGAGTTTCAGATTCTGGGCACGCTGCAGGATTTTCTCAGCA
Organism: Acidobacteriota bacterium; assembly: GCA_051001345.1. Lineage (GTDB taxonomy): Bacteria > Acidobacteriota > UBA6911 > JACQSX01 > JBPCNK01 > JBPCNK01. Next base: position 11,277 of record JBPCNK010000291.1, read on the forward strand.
TCGAGGAACGCGGGCCGGCGCCTTACCGCGGCTCTTTCGACTTCTCGGGCGACCGCACGCACGATGTCGGAGACTTCACGCTGGCTACAAAATTTTTGCTGAAACGAGAAGGGCAGTCCTCACCGGCCTTGGGTTTTCGTTTCGGCGCTGAGCTTCCCAATGCCAGCAACGAAAGCGGCCTGGGTGTGGACGAGACCAACGTTTTCGGAAGCATTCTGGCCAGTAAGAAAGTGGGCGCCGCGCAGCTGCATGGCAACCTCGGGCTGATTATCCTCGGCGATCCGGTAAACAATGCCTCCCAGGATGACCTGCTGACCTACGGTCTGGCCGTGGTGGTGCCCGTGTGGCGCGCCGTCGATCTGGCTTTCGAAGTGGCCGGCCGGGCCGGACAGGGTCGCGGCCCGACCGACGACCGATCGCTGCTTCGCGGATCTGTCCGGATCCGCTCCGGATCGCTGGTGTGGGACGTGGGTGTACTGTCCGGCTTGACCAAGAGGGACCCGGACTTCGGATTCAGTTTTGGAATTTCGAAAGAATGGACTATTTTCTGAGTTTAGTAAGAGACTGGATTGCGCCTTCGATTTATCGGGCCGCGACCTTCCGGTCGCGCTAGTCGGATAGATGGCTGTCACGCGAACGCTGATCTGTTTTCAATGTGGAGAAGCAATTCCCATCACCGGTCTGGTTGGTCGAACCGAGTCCTGCCCGAAGTGCGACGCGGATCTGCACTGCTGTCGAAGTTGCGAACACTACGACACGGCAGCGGCTAACGAATGTCGCGAACCGCAGGCCGAACCGGTGCGTACCAAGGACCGGTCGAATTTCTGCGACTATTTCCAGCCGAGTTTAAGGGGTTCGGCTCGCGCGTCCAAAGACCCCCAATCCGCGCGCAAGGCCTGGGACGACCTCTTCAAGAAGTAGATCAGGCTTCAGGCTCCAGGGAATTGCGGATTGCGGAATCATCAAAAGGTAACGATTGCGATTGAGCTCGCAACTCGCTAAAGCTTGGGCCCTGAAGCCTGGAACCTGACGCCTGGAGCCTGTTTAGCTGCAACCACTGGTGACACCGCACGTAGGGCATGCATAGCAACTGCCGTTGCGTTGCATCATGTTTCCGCAGACTCCGCAGACCGGCGCGCTGCTCTCGTGCAGGCCCATCAGAATCTTCTGTTCTTTCTGATTGCTGAGCGCCGTCACCTTAAACTGAGAAGCCGGCAGAGTGCCGTTGGCCGCAGGATCCACTTCATGGATCCCGAGCGCCTGCTGTGCTTCCGGACTCAAAAACTTTGTGGCCAGATAGCGCACGACGTAATCGGGGATCGACGTTGCAAACGGGATTTGCTTGTTGTCAGTCATGCCTGACGGCTCAAAACTCATATGCGCGAACATCCGGACGTAGTCTTCCAGAGGTACTCCGCGCTGCAGGCCCATGGAAATTGCAATTGCCCAAGCCATCGCCATGCCCTGAAGCGTCGAACCTTGCTTGGCGAAATTGAGGAAAATCTCTCCAAGGCTGTTGTCTTCCGGATACATCCCGAGCGTCAGGAAGCCTTTGAAACTTCGAATACGGAATTCGTGCTCCCAGGCGGGGTGGTCTTTGGGCATGTTGCGGTGAATCGGACCGGCCACCGCCGCACTGTCCTTGCGCGGTTCCTTGTTGCTGAGGGGCTGAACAAGTTTGCAGCCGTCGCGGTAGACGGAGACCGACTTCATGCCGAGTTCCCAGGCAGCGATATAGGCGTTCATGATCTCGTCGACACTCGCTTCGTTGGGCAAATTGATCGTCTTGGAAATGGCGCCCGAAAGAAACGGCTGAACAGCGGCGGCCATCTTGATGTGTCCCATGTAGTGGATCGAGCGGCTGCCGTTGACGGCACGATCGGCACAGTCGAAGATGGACAGGTCTTCGTCCTTCAAGTGCGGGGCGCCTTCGATCGTTTCGTTTCGGTCGACGTACTGAACGATTTCGTTGACCTGCTCGGGCGTGTAGCCCAGGCGTTTCAAAGCGGCCGGGATCATCTGGTTGACGATCTTGAGTGTGCCGCCGCCGACCAGGCGCTTGGTCTTGACCAGGGCAAAATCGGGCTCGATGCCAGTCGTGTCGCAGTCCATCATGAAAGCGATTGTTCCCGTTGGCGCAAGCAGCGTGGTCTGAGCATTGCGATAGCCGGCCTGCTCGCCGGCCTCGATCGCCTGATCCCAGGACTGCATGGCGGCGCGCAGCAGATCAAACGGAACGTGCGCCGAATTGATCTGCGAGATCGCTTCGCGGTGTTTGTTCATGACTGCCATCATGGGGATGCGGTTTTCTTCAAAGCCGGCGAAAGGCCCCACCTGTTCGGCAATACGGGCGCTGGTCAGGTAGGCTTCTCCGGTCATCAGAGCCGTGATGGCGGCCGCATAGTCGCGGCTCTGGTCGCTGTCGTAGGCCAACCCCTTGAACATCAGCAGCGACCCCAGGTTGGCGTAGCCAAGTCCAAGTGTTCGGAAATTGTGGCTGACCTTTTCAATCTCTGGAGTCGGATAGCTCGAATTGCTGACGATGATTTCCTTGGCCGTGATCATCACCTGAACGGCCCGGCGAAAAGACTCAATATCGAACAGGCCGTCTTCCCGGATGAACTTTATGAGATTCAGCGAGGAAAGATTACAGGCCGAGTTGTCGTGGAAAACATATTCGGAGCACGGATTGCAGGCAACGATCGGAGCCGTGTTGGGACAAGTGTGCCAGTCATTAATGGTGCTATAGAACTGCAGTCCCGGATCGCCGCAGATATGCGTGGCTTCGGCGATCATACGCATCATCTCGCGGGCTTTGTACGTTTCGGCAGGCTCTCCCGTGGTCACCTTGCGGGTTTGCCATTCCCGATCGTCGATGACCGCGCGCATGAATTCATCGGTAGCGGCGACTGAGTTGTTGGCATTTTGAAACTGAACGCTCTTGTACGCCTCGCCGTCGATGCTTCCGTCGTAGCCGAGCCCGATCAGTTGATGCGCCTTTTTCTCCTCTTTCGCCTTGCACCAGATGTACTCGACGATATCGGGATGGTCGGCATTGAGAATGACCATCTTGGCTGCGCGGCGAGTGGCGCCTCCCGATTTGATTGCGCCGGCAAACGAATCCCATCCACGCATGAACGAAACCGGACCGGAAGCAATGCCGCCGACAGCCAACGGTTCGGCCGATGAACGAATACGCGACAGGTTGACGCCCGAACCGGACCCGCCTTTGAAGATCATCGCCTCGGTCTTGGCCAGCTTCATGATCGATTCCATGTCGTCGGTCACTTCGTTGATGAAGCACGCCGAGCACTGCGGTTTGGGCCGGATGCCGACGTTGAACTGCACCGGAGAGTTGAACGCGGCCATCTGCTGAACCAGTAGGTGGGTCAATTCGTGATTGAAGGTCTCAGCGTCCTTGGACGTCGCAAAATAATTGTCCTGTTTGCCCCACTTTGTGAGGGTGTTGGCAATCCGTCCGACCAGTTGCTTGACGCTGTGCTCGCGCTTGGCTGACCCCAGGTGTCCGCGGAAGTACTTGGAAGCGACGATATCGGTTGCGCGTTGCGACCAGAACTTGGGAAACTCGACGTTTTCCTGCCGGAAAGCAACTTTGCCGGTTTTGCCGTCTTTGATTTCGGCGGTACGAAGCTCCCATTCCACGGCGGCAAACGGATGAACTCCTTCGCGGGTAAAATAGCGGGTCATCTGCAAACCGGTGGCGCCGGGCGCCCTCGTCACCTGTTTGCGGGTCGCTCTCTTTTCCATGACAAAGTCTCCTGAAAATCTTTTCGATCTTTCGATTCACCGGAGGGTCGACTGCGGGGTTCAATCGCCCAGGGGTGGCAAATTCGCCAACCTCCCTGAGGAGGGCTGGCTCTCGAAGAGTTTGTTACGATTTCACTAAGGCCGATTCTCGCTTGGGCATCAGGATAGGATCCACCCAGTTGGATGTCAAGGGAAATTACAATATATTGGGGTCGCCGGTTGACGGCACACACTATAAGGTAGTAGGCAGTAGGCAGCGGGCAGTAGGCCGTTTGCGGTCAATGCGGCGCTGCCTGCTGCCTACTGCCTACCCGCCACGCTTTCCGAACACACCGGTGCCAACCCGAATCAACGTCGCACCTTCCTCGATGGCGACCTCGAAATCCGAGGACATGCCCATCGACAATTCGGTCAGAACCAGGCTCGGATTTTCCGCGTTCCAGCGGTCACGCACCGTACGGAGTTGGAGAAAATAGGGTCTGACTTTTTCAGGATCCTCGAGAAACGGCGGTATGGCCATCAACCCCCGAACATCCATGTGAGGAAAAGCGAGCAGCTCGGGCAACTGTTCCCGCAATTGCTCGGGGTCGAACCCATGCTTAGTCTCTTCGTTGCCGAGGTGGACCTGCAGCAGAACAGGCATCCGCTTTCCCAGTTTGCCGGCAATGTCGCTGACGCGCGCGGCCAGTTCGAGGCTGTCGATGCTTTCGATCAGATCGAACAGCTCGACGGCTTTGCGGGCCTTGTTGCTCTGGAGATGACCGATCAGATGCCAGCGCAGATTGGCCGAACGCAAGGCTTCGATCTTGGTGGCCGCCTCCTGAATCCGATTTTCACCGAACACCTGCTGACCGGCCGCCGCCGCGTTCTGAACGGCTTCGGCTGCAAACGTCTTGGAGACGGCAACCAACCGGACACTAGTCGCCGGGCGTCCCGCACGCCGGCAAGCTGCTTCGATGCGTTGGCGCACGCCGGCAAGATTCTCCTGAATGTTTCCCATCGCAACCCATTATATTAGGAGTCAGGGGTCAGGGGTCAGGGGTCAGGGAATTGCGGATTGCGGATTCATTGACGATTGCGGATTACCTTTCAATTTGCAGCCCTGAATCCTGACCCCTGACTCCTGAACCCTAAAATGCGACCTGGGATGTTTATAACCTTAGAAGGGATCGAAGGCTGCGGCAAGACGACGCAGATGCGGCTGGTCGAAACCTGGCTGCGGCAGCGGGGCGTGCCCTGCGTCTCGACGCGCGAACCCGGCGGGACAGATTTCGGGCGAGCCCTGCGTAGTGTTCTGCTCGACCCGGGCGGAGCGGACCGGACGCCGGTGCCGGAACTGCTCTTGTACCTGGCTGACCGCGTTCAGAACCTCGACCAGGTCGTCGGCCCCGCCACGCGCGCGGGACAGTGGGTCTTGTGCGATCGCTATCACGATGCCACGTTGGCTTACCAGGGACATGGTCGAGGAATTCCGTTGGAGGACATTCACTCGCTCGCGAAGATCCTCAAGATTCGAACACCGGATCGAACCGTGCTGTTCGATCTGGATGTCATGACCAGCCTGCGGCGAGCCCGCGCGCGCAACCGAAGCGATCAGAGCCTGGAAGCCGAAGGTCGATTCGAGCAGGAAGCCGTGGACTTTCACGAGCGAGTGCGCGCCGGCTACCTGGCCTTAGCCGGCGCCGACCCCGAACGCTTTTCTGTCATCGATGCGTCCGGCAATGAAGCCGAAGTTCACAAGCGCGTTGTTTCCGTTTTGAGTTCTTATGTCGATTGAAGGCTTCGCAGGAAATCGCGACGTAGTGACCAGGCTGGAAAGCGCCATGCGTACCCAGCGCCTGCCGCATGCTTTGCTCTTTTCGGGGCCGCCCGGCGTCGGCAAAAAGCATCTGGCTCTTGAACTCGCCATGTGGGCGCACTGCGCCCAGCCCGGGCCGCACTGGGGTTGCGGCCGCTGCTCGCCTTGCCGTCGAATCGAGAAGCTGCGAAGTCATCCCGATCAGCCGGAACACCCCGACGTACGCGTCATCATACCGGCGGGTGCGCAGTTGAAGGTCGAAGAGGTCCGCGAGTGGAATCGTGAGATCAGCTTCCGGCCGTCGGAGGGCCCGGCTCGCTTTTTCATTTTCGATCCGGCCGATGAAATGACCGGCGAAGCAGCCAACGCTTTGCTGAAGACACTGGAGGAGCCTCCCGCGGATTCCTATCTGGTTTTGATTTCATCCCGTCCCGGCGCTTTGCTTCCTACGATTCGATCGCGTTGTCAGACGCTTCGCTTTGGTCTGCTCTCGGAACGAGACATCCAGTCTGTCCTGGAAAGCCGCCAGGCCAAAGTCGAGCAGGCCGGCGCGCTGGCGCATTACGCCGACGGCAGCCTCGGGCACGCTTTTGAACTGCTGGACCATCTCGATGATGTCGAAAAGACACGGGAGCGCGCTTTGAAATGTCTCGAGGCTACATTCGTTGAACACGACTTTCAGGCGATTGCCGACTCGTCCAGCAAGCAGCGTGAAGAAGTGCGCGCGGTGTTATTGTTTTGCGCCCGAATCGTCCGGGACCTCCAGGCGCTCAAACTCGATCCTGCACTCGAGTTGCCCGGCTGGGGCAAGGACGGGGCGCGGGTGCGGCGGATGGCCGAGCGGGTCACGTTGCCTGTGCTGACAGAATTTGGAGAGAGAACTCTGCGCAGTGTGCGCGATCTGGACGATTACGCGAATCCGTTGATTGTTATGGAAACGCTTTTTCTCAATGCAATTATGGAGAGTCGCGAGTCGCGTGTCTAAAAGTCGCCAGTCGCCAGTGAGTTGCCAGTTATTAGTTGCCAGTCGTTACTGCCCACTGGCCACTGGCCACTGGCTACCGCTTCCTTTCTAGATCCTTGATTCTGTCTTCGATGTCGCCTTTGCGGGAGGAATCTGGGTTGAGCGCAATAAACTGGCGGTAGGTCTGGATTGCGCCAGCCCAATCCTTCATCTTGGCCTGAGTCTTGGCCAGCTTTTCGTAGCCTTCAAACCATTCGGGTTTGTGGCGGATGGCCTGGCGGTAGCGTACGGCCGCGGCCGCATAGGAATCCTTCTTGAAATAGTAGTCGCCGATCTCGACATTGCGCTTGGACATGTACGGATCGAGAATGATCGATTCTTCGGTGATGGGACGCGGCTCGTCGTCACGGATCAGCACCGGCTTTTGGCTTGGCTTGCGCTCAGGCCGTTGAGCCGCCAAGCCGGGCAGAACGAGCGCGAAGGCTAGTCCGAGGGCCAACGCGAAATACCGGTAGAACATACGTTTTTCATTATAGTCGTTTTTCCTCTTGAAAAGAAGCAGCACTGCGAATAAGATAGCCGGCAGTCACGACCCAGCATCTTACTCTTTCCTAAGTAGTTACACCAAGAGCCCTGCGGGAAGCGTGTCAAGGAGAAACCCGGCTTGGTGGCCAGGTTTACAATAGTTCATGGGGGTACTGTACTGTCATCATGGTTAACCGGAAACTGATTCGTCCATCATTGTCTGAGCTCAAACAAGAGCAGATGCCCAAGAAGTACGCCGATGCGCAGCATAAGCGTGTTCCACCCGATCAGACCAACGCCGAAAACTATTATTATCTGAAACAGATGTCGAGCAAGACCCCGATGGTGGTCAAGCTCACCGACGGCGAAGAAATCCGCGGCGTCATCGAGTGGTACGACAAAGAATGCATCAAAGTGAATCGGACCGTCGAACCCAATCTTCTGATCCTTAAGCACTGCATCAAGTACATGTTTAAGGAAAACGAAGTAAAGGGCGAGGAATCCTGATTCAGTCCCCGGTCGCCAGCATTGACCCATTTTCAGCCGGTGTGACGTAACTCCAGGTTCATGAGCGCTGCAAGGAGTCTCCGGATTGGCGTTACCGTTGGCGACCCCGCCGGGATCGGGCCCGAGGTAACAGTCAAGGCTCTGGCAGCGCTCTGGCCGGAAGCACTCGACACCCATACCCTTATCCTTTTTGCTTCGAAGGAATTTGTTACCCAAAGCGCGCGCCGGGCCGGCGTGTCGCTCCGCCTGCAGTCTCTCAAGGACCTTTCCCCTGATCCCGCACGCGGAGTCTTCTGCCTGGAGGGCCCTTATGCGATGGCGACAAGGCCCGGCAAACCCTCATCTGCGAGTGTCCGGGCGACGCTGACGGCGCTTGGTGACGCGGCCCGTTACGCAACCGGTGGGCATCTGGATGCAATTGTCACGGCGCCGGTCAACAAGGGCGCGATCAGCCGGCACAGCGAACAAGCCTTCATCGGGCAAACCGAGTTTGTTGCGGGGGTGGCTGGCGCCCGCAAATATGCAATGGCGTTTTTCTCCCAGCGGCTGAAGATCGTCCTTTTGACGGCGCATCTTCCGCTGCGTCGCGCCATCCGCGTAGCTGACGGCGCGCTGCTGGCGCAGAAGATTGACCTGTTCGCAGGTGCGCTGCAGCGCTTGGGAATCAAGTCACCGCGGATCGCCGTGGCGGGACTGAACCCGCACGCCTCCGAGGGGGGCCTGTTTGGAGATGAGGAACAACGCTGGATCACGCCGGCCGTCCGCCAGTATCGCCGCCGCAGAAAAAGCATTCATCTGGAAGGACCGTTGTCGCCCGACACGGTTTTCTTTCGGACGCTCTCCGGTGAATTCGACGGCGTCGTCGCCCTGTACCACGACCAGGGTCTGATTCCGCTCAAGTTGTTTGGCCCCGGGCACGCCGCAAACGTCACACTCGGATTGCCTTTTGTGCGGACTTCTCCGGATCACGGCACCGCTTACGAACTGGCCGGAAAGAACGCCGCTGATCCGCGCGGAATGGAAGAGGCGCTGCGCTGGGCTGTCAGGTTGGCGACGAAAAGTCGGCCGTAGGCAGCTGGCCGTCGGCAGTAGGCAGCAGCCTTACGAGACCCTTACGGGAATGTTACTTACTCGCACTATCTGACCAATCGAGCGGGTCCGTGCCACCGACTACGACTCGCAAGCTATTTGAGATTGACCCTTACGGGCCAAGCTATTGGCTTGGCGTCTCGTCGAGACGCCGGTCCGTTCTCTGGCCGTTTTCTTACCACCTTCGAAAGCGAGCGGTTCAAAGGCAACCGGCTGTGCGTGTATCAGCGGTTTTCGGCCGCCCGGTCCAACGCGCGGCTGATAGAGGCGGCCGTGAGCGCTGCCAGCGGTTGGGTGGCCAGCGTGAAACCCTGGTCGAGGGCTTCCAGGAAGAGACGGCGGTTTGGTGAGTAGAGTGGAAACGGATAGCCGGAGCGAACGAGATAGTAACCACAGAAGGCGTGAATGACAGGCCCGTTCAGTTTCTCGAATGGAAAAATTTCATAAAGGCGCAGCAGCGCCACGGTGTGCTGTTCGATTGGATGGAGCATCGCGAAGGCCTCGGTTGTCAGCCAGTCGAACAATCGCAACAGCGCGTCGTCGATGGCGCCTGCATCGAGAGCGGCGTGACTTGCAGTCAAGGCAACGGCCGGCGCTTGGCGCAACTGCACAGTTTGCGCGGACTCTAGCTGCGCCATTTTCTGAGCGATATTTTCCAGAACGGAACGGTCTATGGGCTGGTTGGATTCGGCCACACCGCCCGCATAAGAATAAGCCTCCGTCCACCTCTGCGTAAGTCCGTCGGGCCGCCGCCGGAACCAGCCCGCCGAATATGTTGAAGCGACCGAACCCTCGGCCGCCATTTCTGCTGCCACAATGTCGGCCAGGACGATCCGATACAGCGGCCCTTTCTTTCGAAAGCGCTCCGCGAGTGCAGTTTTTTTCAGTTCGAGTTCAGCGACAGTTGGCTTCAGATAAGTGGCCAGTGGCCAGTGGCCAGTGGCCAGTTGGCACGAACCCAGGGCGCGCCCACGCTTCTGGAAGTTATTTTCACAGCGGTGTTCATGAATCAGCGGGATTTACTACCCCGGATGAAATGGAACCGAGCAGAATGGGACAGGCTTCCAGCCTGTCAGCTTTGTGTGGCGGTCCTAGGACATAACGATCACGGCCACGAGCACGTGCACGAGCACGTCAACGAGCCAGGTCACGTCCCGACCCCTGACCCTTGAAGCCCGACCCCTACTTGTATTCTTGCTACTTGTCACTTGCCCCTTGCCCGGTGACCAACTCGACCAGCGTCCGAACTCCGAAGCCGGTGGGGCCTTTGGACGCCAGCGGTTCGTCGTTCTTGAACAGGTCGACGCCTGCGATGTCTAAGTGGGCCCAGGGACTTTGCTCGGCGAATTCCTCGAGAAACTTCGCGGCGGTGATCGCTCCGCCCCAGCGGCTTCCGACGTTCCTGAGATCGGCGATCTCGCTGCGCAGTTCCCTCTTATATTCGTCATCGAGCGGCATCGGCCAGAGCTTTTCTCCCGCGCGGCGGCTCGCTTCGAGCAGTCGCTGGCGCAACCCGTCGTTGTTGCAGAAAAGTCCCGCGTAGACGTGGCCCAGTGCGATGACACAGGCACCAGTCAGCGTCGCCAGATCGACGATCTCGCTGGCGCCGAGGCTGCGCGCATACGTAATCGAGTCGGCCAGAATCAGCCGGCCTTCGGCGTCGGTATTGATCACCTCGACCGTCTTGCCGCTCATCGTCTCGATGACGTCGCCCGGACATTGCGCGCGGCCCCCCGGCATGTTCTCAACGGCCGGAATCAGGGCGATGACCGGCCGAACGGGTTTCAATTGTGCGATGGCGCGCATCGCTCCGATCACAGCGCATGCTCCCGCCTTGTCCGCCTTCATTTCCTCCATCGATTGGGCCGGCTTCAGCGAAATCCCGCCCGTATCGAATGTCACGCCCTTTCCGATCAGAGCAATCGGCTTTTGCGTGGTTGTTCCGGCAGGGTTGTAACGCAGAACGATGAATCGCGGAGGCTCCTCGCTGCCTTCGGCGACGGCGAGAATAGAGCGCATTCTCAATTGCTCCATCGCAGGCTTGTCGAAAACCTCCACCTCCAATCCGTATTGATCGGCCATCTGCCGGGCGTGGTCGGCAAGGATGACTGGCGTGACGCGGTTGCTAGGCTGGTTGACCAGCCAGCGCGTGAAGTTGGTGGCTTCGGCAATAATCCGTGCCCGCTGCATGGATTGCTCGATCGCGGCAGGCTCAGCCCCGTCGTTCGACACGAAAACAATTTCATCGATTTGGGTCTGCGATTTGTCCCGAGTCTTGTACTCGTCGGTTTCGAACTGACCGAGGATCAGGCCTTCCACAGCCGCTCCCGCCGCCGCCGCCGCGTCAAGCCCGCTGCGCCGATACAGAGCGACGACGCTTAACTTGAGGTCCTTTAATCGCCGCATCGCAGTCATGGCCATCCTGGTGATTTCGACAATCTGATAGCGTTTGCGCGGTCCGGCGCCAATCAGCAGCAGGCGAGCCGTGCGAAGGCCCTGAGGCCGATGAACCAGAACGTTCTCCCCTTCTTTGCCGCGGATCTCCCCATGGTCGTAAAGCTGGCGGACAAAGCCGTCGGTGGCCTGATTGAGCTTTTGCAGCAAAGCATCCTGCCCGAAGTCTTCGTCCTCAAATATCGGGACGATGAGCAGGTCGCCCGGTACTTCGGTGATGTCCTGTTTTTGATATCGTAGTTTCATAAATCGCCGCCGTTACCCCAGTAAGGACTAAGGACCAAGGACTAAGGACAACGAGAGGTTCTCGTCCTTCGTACCTTGTCCTTCGTCCTTCGTCCTTCGTCCTTCGTCCTTCGTCCTTAGTCCTTCGTCCTTCGTCCTTCGTCCTTCGTCCTTAGTCCTTCGTCCTTCGTCCTTCGTCCTTAGTCCTTCGTCCTTCGTTCCTGCCGCGTCCTCCGCGTCTCTGCGGTGATTGATGAATAAGGGCTAGTGCTGTTTTGTTTTCATGTGCTTTTCGATTTCACGCCGCGCGTCCCGGTCGCGCTCAGTTTGGCGTTTGTCGTGAACTTTCTTTCCGCGGGCTACTCCCAGTTCCAACTTGACCCGCCCGGCCTTAAAGTAAATTCGAAGCGGAACCAGTGTCAGCCCCTTTTCCGTCGACTTGCCGGCCAGCTTATGAATTTCCCGCCGGTGCAGCAGCAGTTTGCGCTGCCGCACCGGGTCGTGATTTTCCCGATTTCCGTGGCTATAGGGGCTTACATGACAATTGACCAGATAGATTTGCCCGTCTCGAACCGTTGCATAGCTGTCTTTGAAATTCACACGCCCGTCGCGGATCGCCTTGACCTCTGTTCCCGTCAATACCATACCCGCCTCGTAACGTTCCAGAATTTGATAGTCATGCAGCGCCTTCCGATTGGCGGCGACCAGTTTCTCGCCGTCGTTCGCGTTCGAAGGCGCCATTGTTATGCACTCCGCGACAACGGTCCGAGCACACGAACGTAATCCTCCACGGCCTGTTGCCAGCTACGCAGTGGCGTCAGACCCTCCAGACGCAGCACCGCGTTCTCCAGCCTGGAGTTGGCTGGTCGTCGCGTCACAGTCGCAAAATCGCCGGAGCGTATTGCACGAACCGCGCCTTGCGGCTGTCCGGCCAGCCCGACAACGTGACGAGCCAGTTCGAACCAGGAGCACGATCCCGAATTCGTGACATGTACGGTGCCGTAAATACGAGCCTCCAGAATCATCCGCAGGGCCTCAGCCAGATCGCGCGTGTAGGTCGGAGAACCGATTTGATCGCTGACAACCGACAGTACTTCACCCTGGGCAGCCCGTTCGAGGACCTTCCGGACGAAGTTGCCGCCGTTACAACCGAACAACCACGACGTTCGGACAATCGCATAATGCGAACACAACGTCCGCACATACTCCTCGCCCGCCAGTTTGCTCAACCCATACTGGTTGATTGGCCGCGGCAAATCGTATTCCAGGTACGGCGTCGTCTTGGTTCCGTCAAACACATAATCGGAGCTGATGTAGACGACGACGGCGTCGGCGTGCTCGGCCGCCTGCGCCACGTTGCGCGTGCCAAGGGCGTTAACTTTAAGACCGAGTTCCGGGTTGCGCTCGCACTCGTCGACCTGCGTGAAGGCGGCTGCATGAATGATGGCATGCGGTCGGAACTCGGCGATGGCGCCATCGACCTGGTCCCGGTTGCAGATGTCCAGGTCGGCATGCGCCAGCGGGCGAACTTCCATTCCAGAGAAGGCTTCCACCACATCGGTGCCCAACATGCCTCCTGCTCCAGTAATCAGAACTCGCATGGTCATTGGTTTGCTAGGACCCAAACGTTGTGTCGCGATGCGTATACATCGTTTCCATATAGCGGCGGTAGTCGCCGCTGCGAATCGATTCCACCCACTCTGAGTGGGACTGATACCAGCCGATGGTTTGACGCAGTCCTTCTTCGAAAGAAATCTCGGGCGCCCAGCCGAGCTCGCGTTGGATTTTTGCAGTCGACAACGCATAGCGGCGATCGTGTCCCGGCCTGTCCTTGACATACTGGATCAGATCGGCCGGTTTCCCCAGGGTCTCCAGGATCAGCCGCACGACTTCAAGATTGGTCCGCTCGCAGTTTCCGCCGATGTGGTATACCTCGCCCGCCTTACCTCCCTCAAGAACAGCCAGCACACCCGTGCAATGATCCTGGACGTGGATCCAGTCTCGCACGTTAGCGCCGTCGCCGTAGACAGGCAGGCGCCGGCCGCCAAGCGCCTCGAGAATCATCAGGGGGATGAGCTTTTCGGGAAACTGGTAAGGGCCGTAGTTGTTGGTGCAGCGGGTGATCATGACCTGTTGGCCAAAACTGTGATGACAAGCCAACGCCAGCAAATCGGCAGCGGCCTTGCTGGCCGAGTAGGGACTGCTGGGGCGCAGAGTGGCCTCTTCCCCAAACTGGCCCGAGGGACAGGAACCGTAAACCTCGTCGGTAGAAACCTGGACGAAACGAGGGACGCCGAGTTCGCGGCAAACGTCGAGCAGGACTTGTGTGCCAAGTGCATTGGTCTCTACAAAGGAGCACGCGTCCAGGAGACTCCGGTCGACGTGCGATTCAGCGGCGAAGTTGACGACGGCATCGAAGCCACCGTCGAGAGCCGCTCGGACCGCCGTGCGATCCCGGATGTCGCCGCACACAAGGCGATAGCGGCGGGTTGATTCCAGATCCTGGAGGTTGGCGGAATTACCGGCATACGTGAGCTTGTCGAAGTTGAGAATCTCCCAACCGGAGCGCTGGCCCAGCACAAGACGGATGAAGTTGGATCCGATAAAACCGGCGCCGCCGGTTACCAGCAGTTTCATAGCTCGTCAACCACCGACCGCAGGGTCCCGCCGCAAAGGCAGCGCTTTTTCCTTCTGGGCGACCAGATTGGTGGCGTGCAGCAGCGATTCGAAAGTTCCGGCGTCGGTCCACCAGCCCTGCAAGATTTCGTAAGTCATTTCGCCCCGCTCGATGTAGACGTTGTTGACGTCGGTGATCTCCATCTCGCCGCGGCCGGAGGGCTTCAATGTACGGATGATGTCGAAGACCGTCGAGTCGTACAGATAAATGCCAGTGACCGCATACCGAGATTTGGGGATTTTGGGTTTTTCTTCGATCCGGGCAATCCGGTCTCCGTCAAACTCAGGCACGCCAAAGCGCTCCGGATCGGGAACCTCCTTGAGGATCACCTTGGCCCCGCGCCCCGCCTTTCGAAAACTGGCTACAAACTCCCGAATGGAACCTTCAATCAGGTTATCGCCGAGCACCACACAGATTGGTTCCTTCCCGGCAAAATACTCAGCCAGCGCGAGCGCCTCGGCGATGCCTCCTTCACCCTCCTGGTAAGAATAATGGATGTGGCGCAGGCCAAAGCTGTGGCCGTTGCCCAAAAGGCGGAGGAAGTCTCCGGCATTGTTGCCACCGGTGACGATCATGATGTCCTGGATCCCGGCCTCCGTCAGGGTCTCGAGCGGATAGAAAATCATCGGACGGTTGTAAACCGGAAGCAAATGTTTGTTGGTGACCTTCGTCAAAGGACGAAGACGGGTCCCCAGGCCTCCGGCCAAAATGATTCCCTTCATACTGCGCCCCTTCCGCGCTCAAACCGGTAATCATATGCCACAGCGCTGCAAGCCGCAACCAAAGTTGGCAGTAGGCAGCGGGCAGCGCTGGTAGCCACGGAGCGCCAACCGTGCCGCAGCCGGAAGGCTGCGGACTGGTAGATTAAGAAGATGATCTAAACTCTTATTCAAATGACAAGATTTCACCAATTGGATTAGAAAATGCTGAGTTCTCAAGGAGATTTGAGCTTCAACAAGCGTCTGTAGATCCCTACAGTCTGTTCCAGTTTGACGTCGATTCGAAAGTGCTCGCGGATACGCTCGCGTCCGGCCCTCCCAAGCAGGGCGGCACGGCTGGGTTGACTCAGCAGGGACTTGATGGCTGTCGCCAGGTCGATGCTGTCGGCCGGTTGCACAAGCAGTCCGGTCACTTCGTCGCTCACCAACTCAGGAATGCCGCCTACGCGCGTGGCTACCACCGGCAGGGAACAAGCCATGGCGGCCATGATGGCCGAAGAGAGCCCCTCCGACAGAGACGGCAATACGAATAGGTCGAAGCGTTTTAGCAAGGCAATGGGCTGTTCGCGGAAGCCCACAAACATGATTTGTTTGCTCAAACCGAGCCGATCGCGCAAGCCGATCAGCGAACTGTGCAACGGTCCGTCGCCAACAATGACAAACAGAGCTTCCGGATGGGCCTCGCACACTCTGCGCGCGGCTTCGATCAGGAAACGATGCCCCTTTTCTTCGCTAAGATGCGAGACTGTTCCGATGAGCTTGCGGTCCAGCGGCAAGTCGGAGTCGGGCGGCACCAGATCGAAGTCCGCAAGATCGATGCCTTCGTAAACGACGCTCACCTTTTGAGGGGCCACGCCCGCTTCGAGCAGCGTTTCCAGAATGCTGTGGGAAACCGTAATAATGTGGTCGATTCCGAAGCTGTACTTAAAGCGGCTCAGCCAGCCTGACCGGAAAGGGAAATTGACGCGCCGCGAAATGATGCGGACCGGCACGCCGCGCCAGCGTGAAATTAGCGTTCCAAGAAAAACAGCCCGCGGCGTGTTGAAGTGAATGATATCGAAAGACTCGTCTCGCAGAAGTCTTTGCAGACGGTAGAAGGCTGGCAGCTCGTACGACTTTCGAATCGAGAGAGGAACAACCCGGAGTCCTTCTGCGATCGCTTTCGGGGCCAGCGCTGCATCGGGAACAGCCACCAGACAAATCTCGTGACCGCGTTGCCGAAGCCCAGTCATCAGGGAGAAGAGTTGGTCCTGTCCGCCGCGCCACACCTTCTCCGTGTCGACGAAGAGAATCCTCAAGGGTCGGTCAGCACTCATGGTCAGTCGCCAGTCGCGCCAGATAAAACGGCGCCACAGAACGCTAATGCAGAGCCGCAACCGCCTACCGGGCCACGACCGTAAGGGAGTGGGCAATCAGAGGCGCCCAATCGCCAACCGGAATAGTTGCCTGTGATTGCCCACTCCCTTACGG
>JBPCNK010000292.1:0-29164 GCA_051001345.1 Acidobacteriota bacterium
GAGCAGTGCAGGTCCGTTCGATTGCGGGGAAGTTCTTCAACTGGCGGCGGGCTTGAGATTGGTCCTCGGTTGGGCCGCACCCAACCTCTGGAGGTCCGCTTCGACCATCATCTCCACCAACTCTTGAAAGCTCACACGAGGCCGCCAGCCCAGTTCGCCGCGCGCCTTCCGGGAATCGCCAATCAGGAGATCGACCTCGGCGGGCCGATGGAACTTGGGGTCGGTCACAACATAGTCTTTCCAGTCGAGGTCGACATAGCGAAAGGCTGCCTCGACAAACTGGCGGACCGTATGCGTTTGGTCCGAGGAAACGACATAGTCCACCGGCGCATCCTGTTGGAGCATGAGCCACATCGCTTCGACGTAGTCGCCGGCATAACCCCAGTCGCGGCTGGCATCCAGATTTCCAAGGACCAGCTTGTTTGCCAAGCCAAGCTTGATGGCGGCTGCGGCCTGAGTGATCTTGCGTGTGACAAACTCCAGGCCGCGGCGGGGCGACTCGTGATTGAACAGGATGCCCGAACAGGCAAAGAGGCCGTAACTTTCGCGATAGTTGATCGTAATCCAGTGTCCGTAGAGCTTGGCGACTCCGTAAGGGCTGCGGGGATAAAACGGAGTTTTCTCGTTTTGCGGAGTTTCCACCACACGGCCAAACATTTCACTGGTGGAGGCTTGATAAAAGCGAATCTTGGGATTGACCGCCCGAACGGCTTCCAGGATGCGGGTCACCCCGAGGGCAGTGAATTCCGCGGTCAGCACGGGCTGGCTGAAAGACGTCGGCACAAAACTCTGCGCGGCCAGATTGTAGATCTCGTGCGGGTCGGCTTCTCTGGCCGCGTTGATCAGAGAGTTCTGGTCGAGAAGATCGGCCTGCAGCAGTTCGATTTCATCCTGGAAGGCCTGTATCCGCTCAAAACCGACGGTTGAACTCCGGCGGACAAGACCGAAGACCTGATAGCCCTTCTTGAGCAAGAATTCCGCCAAATACGATCCATCCTGTCCCGTCACGCCCGTCACCAACGCCCGCCGCTTCTCCGCCACGTCGACTCCCTATTGAAATTATTGAAATATTGAAATTTTAAAAAACTAGTCACGAATTACACGAATTAAACGAATTAAACGAAATCTGTCGATCTAGATTTGTGCTCTAGCGCAAAAGCGGTCGCGCGCCACCCACCGACCACGATCGCCCCACGAACGTTCGTGTCATTCGGCTTTTATTCGTGTAATTCGTGACTGCTTTTGCTTTTGCTTTTTCCCTTTGCTTTTGCTTTTCTTCCCAATTTGCCAACAACTCGATAATCCATCAAAACATGTCCCGCCACCTTCGTGTCATTCGTGCTTTTATTCGTTTAATTCGTGACTGCTTTTGCTTTTCTTTCCAATCTGCCAACACTCCATAATCCGGGCTAAAAATAAAACTCCCGCCACTCGCTCCAACACCCGCCGCCAGCAGGAGACACGCGGATACGAAAAGGATTCCAAGCCTTCAACGACTGCCAGAGCTCCTTTGGAAACGGCCCGAGGACCTGGTAATTCCCCTTGGCCGGATACGTTCCGGCGACATGATGGTCCCCGGTTCCGATATCGTACTCCACAATGTAATCCTGTTCCCGGTCTCCTTCCCACTGAAACAGAATAGCGCCGGTATGGTCGACATACCGCAAAGTCTCAGCGGCCCGCGGCATATGGAGTAAGGGACAAGGCCCCATCTGGCCGGGCTGCTGACTGGGCGCCTTTTTCGCCGTGACCTTACTACCCGGACTCGGCGTTGGAAATTCAAGCGAACCGGGTGTGGAATGTTTCTCTGCCGGGTCGCGGCGCAAGTCATAGAACTCGCGACTGACGGCGGCGCCGTTCTCCCAACGTTCAATGTATTTCTTGTCCCGTGTCCGCACCGCTCGCAACCAGATCCCTTCCCGCTCCCGGGTCGTTTGGTTGCCGGCGATGACGGACTCCAAGAACACTTTCTTCCGAGGCGGCCTCACCGGTTCTTTTTTGAGGCCTGCCAGAGAAAGGATCATCGGAAATAGATCGACCTGCTGAATCAGTTCGGATCGCCGTCCCGATTTCAGATGGCCAGGAGCGGAAACGATCAAAGGGATTCGAATCACCTCATCGTAGAGCTTGGCTTCCAGCGAGGTACTGGCGTGCCCGACAAAACCGTGATCGAGCAGTTCCTCGCCGTGATCCGCCGTCAGGACGATGACGGTTTCTTCGAGCACTTTCTTTTCTTTCAGCTTGGCGAGGACCTTCCCGAAGAACCGGTCCATGTGCTCGACCTCGCTGTCATAGAGGTCGAGCAGCGCTGGGCGATCCTGGGCGGTGAACTTGACGGATCCGGCCGGAACAATCGCGCCGTTCTGCACGGCCGCCAAGCCCTCGGATTCCGTCTGCGGACCTCCAGCGCGAGTCTGATCGCCGGTCTTTTCGCGGCGGTACGGTTGATGTACTGTGGTGGTGTGGTACCAGGCGAAAAATTTCTGGCCTGATCCCGTTGCGGGGTCTATCGGGACGTTCTTATCCAGCCAGTTGAGGAGTTCCTCGCCTTCGGTCTGCGTGAAGTACTCTCGTTCAATCTCACCCAGGCCCAGATTCTGGAAGTACGGGGCGAACGTGAAAAAGTTGAGGTTTGGCGCCAGGTAGCCAGCCGACTTGAAGATCTTCGACAAGGTGGGCACCGATTGAGGTGCAATCCGGTCCCGCGAATCGACGCCGTGTTCCCACGGATACAACCCCGTCAGGATCGACACCAGCCCTGGCGCCGTCCAGGCCGACACCGCAAAGGCGTTTTCGTATACCACCGCCGTTCGGGCCCACGCATCGATATTCGGCGTCGTTTTTCTGGGGTTTCCATACAAGCTGAACCGGTCCGGCCGGCACGAGTCGACTGTAAACAGCAGCACGTTCTTTCCGCTGGAGCCCACGCCTTGCCGGCCGCCCGAAATCGGAAGCCAGCAGCCAAACACGAGCAGGCAAAACAGCAGAAGTTTACGCATCATTCCAACAAGCCTGCGGGCTGACGCGCCGGGTGGATTTCTTCGGCTTTCGACGAGCACTCCCGGGTACTTTCTGGATGGCGCCCAAGACGTGGATGACCGGAGGAGACGTCGGGTCGCGGAAGGTGAGCGTCACCTTTTGCTCCTGGCGAACGTTGGTAACAAGCGCGGGCCGGAAGCAGGCGATACACGTGCCGTTGGGGCGGCGGACACTCGGATAGACGATTCCACTGGAACCGGATGCCAGTAGTCCTCTTGCCAATCGCTGCGAAGCGGCGTAGCTGTTTGGGCCGAGGCAATCGGCCTGAGCCGCGTCCCCTCGGATGTCGTGGAACTCAGCCCGGAAATCGGCCAGGTAATCGTCAAATGTGAATGTCTCCGGCTCGTTCCAATTGATTTCCTGAAGCTCCTGAGCTTTATGAAAAGCGATCTCGGCCTGAGCGGTTTCGAGCTCGAAGGCGGCGTACCAGGCGCCGCGCTCGGGACCGTTGAAACGACTGCCAGCGGGATGAGCGTGGGTGAAGACCGCATTGACGATGTGCGCGTAGGCGACGCCAAACAGCAGTTCGTGAACACTAATGCCGGGAAGCCGGTTCGCCTCGCCGAGCAATCGGTCATTGGTGGCTCCGTCCAGCTCGAATAACGCGTGCAGGTCGCGCTCATCTTCCGCAAGCCGACCCAAAACACTCTCTTCGCTGTAGCGCGAGGGGATGAGCCGGTGGGTATCGTCCTGCCGGATGGCTGTGCTCTTGGGCGTCACCGGCCTCCGTGCCGCGCGTCTAGCAGTTGGCGAACGCGCATCAGCGCCGGCACGCCGCCCTTGATCATGTAGCTGAGCGGCGCTTCGCCCTCCAACATGGGGTTCGAGTTAGGCAGATTGACCCAGGCATCGGCCAGTTTTCGGCTGTACAGGATATTGAGCGCACGAAAGATTCCGACCAGCAGCGATATGCGGGTGAGTTTGTCCTGATCGAGGGTTTTCTTTTGGCCGCGCTTTAGCTGATAGAAAAAGCCATTGGAGACACCGCCCAGAAGCTGCCTAGCTGATTGGTCGCGCAGGCGCCAGGCCTGCGCCAGCTTGAAAAATGTACGAATGGCGGCTTGGCTGAGATGCTCCTGAACCTGGCGGCTGGAAAGATCGGCTGCGGTATCCGCTGAAAAACCCGCCAGCGGCTGCTGCAAGGTAGCCATCGCTTGCCTCCGTGTATGGAGAATGATACATCCATTATTGGAGAAAGGCAAGCAAGCCAGCGTCGGCATCGGGGCTACCGACCTGATTGAAAACAAAAGCAAAAGCAGTCACGAATTAAACGAATTAAACGAATTAAACGAATGAACACGAAATCCACTGACACGCATCTGCGCGCTGGCTCAAACATGGCCGCACGCTGCCAACCCGGCGCGATCGACCACCAACGTTCGTGCAATTCGTGTTCATTCGTGTAATTCGTGACCAGCGTTTTCCAGAATTCAGCAGAACTCTGTAATCCTACCGCCGATTTTCAGCGCGCCCGGAGACGGACAATACACCAACCTGATCAAAAAAAAGCAAAAGCAGTCACGAATTACACGAATTAAACGAATGAACCCGAATCCGCTGAAACGGATTTGCGCTCTGGTTCAAAGTGGCGTTGCCACCCGGGCACGATCGACCCACGAGCGTTCGTGTAATTCGTGTTCATTCGGGTAATTCGTGACAAGCTTTTTTCAAAATTCACCAAAACTCTATAATCCTACCGTCCGCTCCGGACCAGTTTGACAAGTGTAATGTTACGGGCTACACTTACAGAAGTGAGGATACGGAATTTTGTCCATAAGGGCCTGAAGCGCCTCTACACGGAAGACAACCCGAAGGGATTACCCGCCGATGCAGTGGACAAAATCCGCAAGATGATGGCGTTCCTGCAGGACATGGAAGACGCCGACGAGCTGCGCTCGATCCTGGCATGGAAGGCGCACCAGATGAGGGGCGACCGCAAAGGCACATGGAGCCTTTACGTCACCCGCAACTGGCGCCTGACCTTCAGGGTAGACGCCGCCGAGAACGAGATACTGGACGTGAACTATGAGGACTACCACTGAAAGGAGAAACACCATGCGCATGCTGAACCCGACACACCCTGGCGACTTCATCCGCACAGAGATCATCCAGCCGCTCGGCCTGTCCGTGGCGGCCGCGGCGAAAGTGCTAGGCGTGTCCCGCCCTACGTTGTCGAACCTGCTGAACGGCAACGCCGACCTGTCCGGCGACATGGCGTTGCGCATCGAGAAGGCGTTCGGCGTAAAGATGGACACGCTGATGCGCATGCAGTCGTCCTACGACATCGCTCGTACCCGTCAGCGCGAGGGCAAGATCGCCGTTCGCCGCTACCAGCCAGCCGATGCGCGCCCATGAAATCACCGCGCGAAGGAGCTGGAGAAACGCCACCGAGATCGTCGATCCTGAGGCAAATGAGAAGGCCTTTTTTGAGCTGAACCCATCGTATTGGTCGAGCGATTGGGTAGCTATAGCTACACTAAATTCGACCGACAGCTGTCCGGAGTGCCGCGAGCACATTGGTGTCCATCGACGGTCTCACCTGCGTTGTGACTCGTCCTCGCGGAGGTTACCTACCCAAGCGTTGATTTCGGCTGCTCCACCGGGGAAGGTTTCCAGGACACCGGCAAACTCTTCAAATACATTTGCGCCAGAGCGGGCAGGCCGGATAATCGTGCGGTCACCATCGATGACAAATTCCAGCCGGTCTCCCTCTCTCAAACCCAAACGGGTGCGGATTTCCTGAGGAACGGTGACCCGCCCTTTGCTGCTCACTAGACTGGAATAGCTCATTCTTACTCGTGCTAATTGCCTTCACGTGCTGTTGCCAGCAACACCTCCGCCAAGACTTGCGCCGGCAGATCCAATGTCGCGCACATCCTGTACCGAGAAGCCCAAGGCTCTAATCTGCTTGGCCAGAGACCGAGGCATGTTCTCGTCAATCAGAAGGTTCAACTGTTAGATTTCCGCCAGCGGCACAACATCGGTCTTTCTCACGATGTCAGCGGCATAGGCGAGAGCGGCTTCAACGTCTTCCTTGGTCAGCTCGTATTCCTGCATCACTTCTTCCTTGCTCATTCCGCCTGCCAATGAACCTACGATGATGGATACAGGCACTCGCCTTCCCGTAATGACGGGTGCGCCGTGATGGATGTCAGGATCTGCAGTAATGCGCGGCGCGATTTCCATTTCGATACTCTCCCAAGGAATAGCAGACTTA
This sequence comes from Acidobacteriota bacterium, assembly GCA_051001345.1. Lineage (GTDB taxonomy): Bacteria > Acidobacteriota > UBA6911 > JACQSX01 > JBPCNK01 > JBPCNK01. The sequence continues at coordinate 6,257 of JBPCNK010000292.1, forward strand.
ATTCGTCACGTATGAATCTCAACGGTCGATTCTCAGCGCGCCGGAGACGGACAATAGCAACCCTGATCAAAAAAAAAGCAAAAGCAGTCACGAATTACACGAATGACACGAATGAACCCGAATCCGCTGATACGGATTTGCGCTCTGGTTCAAAGTGGTGTTGCCACCCGGACACGATCGACCCACCAACGTTCGTGTAATTCGTGTTCATTCGTGTAATTCGTGACCAGCTTTTTTCAGAATTCAGCAGAACTCTGTAATCTTACCGTCGATTTTCAGCGCGCCCCGAGACAGACAATAGCCACCTGATAGAAAACAAAAGCAAAAACAGTCACGAATTACACGAATGACACGAATGAACACGAAATCCGCCGACACACATTTGCGCTCTGGCAAAAATAGGCGCGCGCCTTGTTATGAGCCATCAGTAATCTTGTTAGCGTCGAGAAGCCGAGCCCCGTGGTAGACCGTCACAATTTGGACGTCAGCTTCTTCAATCCGGTAGATTACGCGATAGTTGCCAAGAATGACTTCTCTAATATTCTCGATCTCCAACTCCGGGACGATTCTCCCCGAGCGTGGATGGTTTGCTAGCCGATCTGTGGTATGAAATATCCGGTCGGCGAACACAGCCGCAACTTGAGGCGCATCCCGAGCAATGAAGGCACAGATTGCCTCCAAATCATCGAGAGCCTGTGGGGTCCACCTTACTCTAGCCATTTCGCCATACGTTGGCGAGCGTCTTCTTGGCTGATCAGATCTCCACGGTCCGCCTGGCGAAGGCCTTTATCAATCTTGTAAAGTAGGTAGAGCCGCTCGAGAGCGTCTTCGATGCTAGCATCGTCGGGCAGTTCCTCGATTGCCTTTAAGATCTGTTGCTTGGTTCCCACAGCCTAGTCTCCGAGAGAGATTTTTCGGTATCGTAACATGAATCTAGGCGACAGATGTTGTGCTTCATTGCAGCGGTACATATTTCTCGTAGGGACGCGCGGGCTCCCAGACACGGCATCGCCATCGGTGGAACGGCGCCTCACCGAATTTCATAAACCATGCGCATGCTGAACCCCCCACACCCCGGCGACTTCATCCGCACAGAGATCATCAAGCCGCTCGGCCTGTCCGTGGCGGCCGCGGCGAAAGTGCTAGGCGTGTCCCGCCCTACGTTGTCGAACCTGCTGAACCGCAACGCCGACCTGTCCGGCGACATGGCGTTGCGCATCGAGAAGGCGTTCGGCGTGAAGATGGACACGCTGATGCGCATGCAGTCGTCCTACGACATCGCTCGCACCCGTCAGCGGGAGGGCAAGATCGCCGTTCGCCGCTACCACCCAGCCGAGGCGCGCCCATGAAATCACCGCGCCCCGAGACGGACCATAGCGACCTGATTGAAAACAAAAGGAAAAACAGTCACGAATGACACGAATGAACACGAAATCCGCCGACACCCATCTACGCTCTGCTCAAAAATGACCGCGTGTTACCAACCCGGCCACGATCGACCCACGAACGTTCGTGTAATTCGTGTTCATTCGTGTAATTCGTGACCAGCTTTTTTCAGAATTCAGCAGAACTCTCTAATCCTACCGTCGATTTTCAGCGCGCCCCGAGACAGATAGTAGCGACCTGATTGAAAACAAAAACACAAAAGCAAGTCACGAATTACACGAATGAACTCGAAATCCGCTGACACATCTGCGCTCTGGCTCAAAAATGACCGCTGTTACCAACCCGGCCACGATCGACCCACGAACGTTCGTGTAATTCGTGTTCATTCGTGTAATTCGTGACCAGCTTTTTTCAGAATTCAGCAGAACTCTGTAATCTTACCGTCGATTTTCAGCGCGCCCCGAGACGGACAATCAGTAAGCCACTGATTGAAAACAAAAGCAAAAACAGTCACGAATTACACGAATGAACTCGAAATCCGCTGATACGGTTGCCTGGTCCATCTGGCGACTGGCGACCGGCGACTGGCGACTTTGGTTGCTACCCCAGTACTTGCCGGTACACTGCCACGGTCTCTTCCGCTGTCTTTTTCCAACTGAACTCTTTGACGCGCTTGAAGCCTCGTTCCCTAAGCGACTCGCGTGTGTGCGGCTGTGAAAGGATCGCCTCGATCCCCTCGGCGATTTCACGCGAACTGAGCGGATCAAACCACCACGCGGCGTCTCCGGCCACCTCGGGGAACGAGGAAACCCGTGCGGCGGCAACCGGACAGCCCCACTGCATGGCTTCAAGCAGCGGCAGCCCAAAACCTTCGTAAAGCGAGGGATACACCAGAGCCTGCGCGTTCTGATACCAGTGGGGCATCTCGTCGAGCGGCAAGTTCTCCATGAAGTGCACAGAACTTTCGCAGCCCAGTGTCGCCGCGTGCCGGCCGATCTCCGCTCGAGCGCCCAGGTCCCGGCCGATCAACACGAAATGCAGATCCCAAGTTTTGCGAACTGCCGCGAAAGCTTCGAGCGCGGTTGGCAGATTGCGCCGCGCGTGGAGATCCCCGACGTGCAGCAGGTACTTTTCTCCCACACCGGCAGGGCGCTCCCATCTATCGGCCGGCTGGACTGACTCCAGTCCGGAAGCCGGATGTATGATGAAAACGCGCTCCGGCGGGACCGCGTACACCCGGCAAATCTCCTGTTTTGAAAACTGCGAAAGCGTCAGCACAGCGTCGGCACATTCGGCTGACCGTCGATAAAACCTCTGCCGAAATCGTCCTGACGAATGAGGGTACCACTCCGGATGCGCCGCGTAGCTGACGTCGTGCACGCTGACTATTTTCTTGCACCGCATCCGGCTCGACAAAGTGTATCCGGGAAAATGAAAGAGGTCGATTCCGCCGGCGCCATCGGTCCGCCTTCTCGCCTTTGAACTGAGGCTTCGCGGCAATTGCCACTCGGTCCAGATCCAGTTGTTCACCCAAGGTCCCGCCACCGATTGCCGTTGAACCTTCGGCGAAAGGTCCGGCTGGGGAAGCGCGCCGGAAACAAAACAGGTCAGGCGAAGGTCTGGAACATCGGAGAGTTCTCTCAGCAGGTTCCAGAGGTACGTTCGCACCCCGCTGGGGCCCTCCTGGAGAAACCTGCAGTCAAAGCCTACCTCCATCTGCCCCTATTTCTCTTTGGCGGATCCAACGGGGCTAGTCGAGCAAATGCTCATCGACGGCGCGCAGGATTGCCGTCGGAGGCAGGGCTAGCGACTGATCGATGGAAGACTGAATTCGTCATGCACTTTTGGCTCGCACAACAAGGTCGACGTCGCAGTCTAGAGCTTGAAGCAGTGACAAGAGCTGGTCTACAGATTTGCGGTAGTTCGTCTGATCGAGAAGCCGATAGAACTGGGCTGCTGAAGTACGCAACCGCCGTGTGATCTCACGCTTGGACAGCGGGCTGGCGTCAACCCGCTTTTGAGCCTCAATCGTTAGCTTGTACAGTAGCAGATCCCGCAAGTGGCCGGGATCCTGGTTATACTCGAGAACTTGCTCAATGTGAACCGTCCCTTCCTGGCCAGACTCAAGCATGTAAGTGAAACCTTCCCGGCCCAGTTCCTTATCCACGAACACCCGGGCGATGGGATCATCAGCCCTCAACTCTGGATCGACCTTGGCATAGGGAAAGACGAAGCTCGTGGCTGAGGTTTTTACCTCAAATGCCTTCTTTCGGTTGTTGTGCGTGACGGATCGAATTTTCATAGCAGACCTTCGGATGCGAGCTCTTCTATGAGCTCAAGAACTTTCCTCACTACGGAAAGCGTCTCAGGAATGCCCGGCGGATGTCTCGATGAACGATCGGAAAGGCTTCAGGATGGTTCGCGATGATCTCTACCATCCGGTCCACACTCGCCAGGAATTCCTCTCCCAGCCCATCGCGCTGTTGCTCGTACCATCGGTAGGCTGATTGGATTTCGGCCGCGGCTCGAGGTCGAGTGACAACCGGTAAGCTCAACGCTGCTCACGAATCTGCCTTAGAACTTCTTCCCAAGGAATTCCCAGCGTGTCGTCACCGTCCATCTCATCAATCCGGCGATCGAGTTCTTGACGCTGTGCTTGGGTTAACGGCAGCTCTTCAGGCTGCCCAGCGAGACTGTCCCAGAGTTCCTCGATCAAAGCCAACCGCTCTTCGCGGCTCAGTTCGTTGACATTGATGTTTAGTTTCGCCATGGCTCAAGTGTCGCACTTTGCGCACTTGCTGACAAGGAACAGTACGCCTTGACTTTTTCGGCCTCGCGAGCCTGGGCAATTGGAAAAAAGCTTAGTCACGAATTACTCGAATTACACGAATTACACGAAAAAAGCTTTTCACTTCAGCTGCTTGGCTCTGGACCGGCAACCCGCCCGAATCAAGATTCGTGATAATTCGTTAAATTCGCTAAATTCGTGACTAGCTTTTTTGTTTTTCCCGCGCGCACGTCCTTGGCGATTGGAAAAAAAGCTTAGAAGGACTCCGTCCATGCCGCCAAACCAAAGTGACGCCGCACTTCACCCGTTCCGACAAACTGAGATAACAAACGGTAGTTCCGCTGCTCGTGGCGGACCTTGCCCGCCACAACGGCTGGGTGGATTTCTAGCGCGTTGGCGAGATGGATCACCGACATCGCTGTCGGCTGCTCACGCACGGCGCTAGTTTCCCAGATATTGCGAGGGATTAGCGCTTCTTCGGCCCATTCGTCGGCTTGCAACTCTTTCGGGTCCTCATGCCCTCCGGCGACGTCTCGCAGCGTCAGGTCGTCGACAAAAGCGGTGTCACCGTCGTTCTCCATGTGGCGGCCCACATGTGCGAGTTCGTGCAAGAGACAAAACCAGAAGTTATCGACGCGGTCGTGGCGCAACGTCAGACCAATCACTGGCGTACCGTCGCCAAGCTTCAGTGCAGCCCCATCCAGGTACGTCCTCGGGAGGTGCGGCGCGATAACAAGCGGAATCCCGTGTTTGGCCAAAAACTCTTTCGCCAGACGAGGACCTTCCGCCACCCAACTGAGACGCGCGACCTGCCGCATGAAGCTCGGCGTAACCGTCCCCGCTGTGTACGGAGCCGACAGGCGCATTTCGTTGGCCTCCGCCAGCACTTTCCAACACCAAGCCTTCAATGCATATGGATCCGCCTTGGCGTTTGCCCGCGCGTGATCGTTCTTGCGAAACAGCGCGACGCCAGCTACATCGGGTCCGCCCGCGCGCCCAATGAGGTCCTGGATTACGTCGCGGGCGTTAGCCCCGAGCTTCCGAGCCTTCGGAATCCAACCGAGTTTCACCATTGCCTTCAACGGAAACCGGCCCCATTCAAGACCCGCCAGCGGGTCTCCGCCCTTGGCGCCGGAATCGCGAAACAGGACCGCGGCAGGGATGCCGAGGTGCTCGTGTAGCGCGCGCGCCATCGGCATCGTAAGCGGCCGCTTTCCCGAGAGCACCTCAGACACCTTCGCTCTGCTGCCGATGACGGGTACGAGATCCCGCGCGGCGAGGTTCGCTTGTTCCATCCGAAACTTGATCGCGGCGATCGCACTCGGGAACCCCATGGGTTCATGCTTTTCCTCGTAGTGCTCGACCAGATCCGTTAGAACGTCGAGCTCCTCGCCATTCGAGGTACCCGGCTTGGCGTTCATGAGCGCGTCAATCCGAGCGAGCGCAGTCTCATAATCCGCCTCCGTCCGAATCGGTTTGATTTTGCCCATGTCAGACCTCCTTAACGTCGATCCGGTCGTACTCCGCATGAGTGCCCACGAATCGGATGTACACAACCCTGTAGGGGTAGTTGATCTTCACCACCAGCCTGTAGTCGTTGCCCTTGATATTGAATACCGCACGGCTGTCCCCGACGATGCTGGCGTTCCGATACTTCGCTTTCAGCTTCGCCGGATTGTCCCAATCCTCATCCTCGACCTCGCGGTACCAGGCAAGAAGTTGCTCTTCGGCGTCCGGGTAGCGCTCCCAGAACTCCCGGAGCGTCCTCTTGGAGATAATCCGCATCTACATCCTACTATGGTCCCTAAATTACATCAAGTACAATGCTCCCAGGATGGTATACTTTTGAGCGAGGAGTTGCTTTGGGTTTTCCGCCGGTGATAGTCGGCGCGCCGCTGGCGCTGACAATCCGGCTGACTGCTCCGTTTGCCGGCGGCTATGTGGAAACCGGCAAATGTTGTGAATAATCCGGGCTGCAGGTTATGGAGCCTCTGCGCACCCTCCGCGTCCTCTGCGCCTTGGCGGTGAACAACTACGACGCTCGACACTCATCATTCGTGTCATTCGTGAATTCGCCATTCCCCATTCACGCCAGCCTCATATCCTGGCCAATTGCGGCAGACGGTCGAAATGCCGATCTCTGGCAAAAAGTATGAGGTCATGCTGTACCACCAGCGCGGCGATCCACAGATCATGGATCGGTACCGGCCTGCTGCCGCAACTGCAAAAAAAGGGCGGGCGTAGTGGAAAGTCGTCTGCTCATCGGGATAGAGGATCTCCACCCTTGGCGAATTAAGAAAATGTACCAGGACCCGTTCATTTTTACGGGCTTGGCTACCCGCCAGAAATCCGGCTCTCAATTCAGCCAGTACAGGGAGAGGGAGTAGAATCTCTTGCGCTTGGCGGACGATCTGAACCGCCTCGGGAATCCCTTTGCAGAAGTCCACGTATCGATTCGTATCGAGGGCAATCCTCATTTCCAGGCAGCCGGATCGACTTGATCCTGCATTTCGATGGCCTGGTCGAACTCGGGATCACTGACCCAGGTTTCGGCCAGCCCATCCAGGTCATGATAAAGAGGTCTTTCTTCGGCCAGTCCCACGGCTGAGGCGAGAGCCTCCAGAGTGACTTCATTCAAGCTCTTCTCCTGCTGCTGGGCCCGTTTTCTCAGAGCCTCATCCACCCGTGAAGTTACCCCGCGCACCGTGTATTGCCTGTCCCGCTTTCGCTTCATGCAGGCATTCCAATCACTCATTGCATGCATTGGCGCAACAAAAAAAGGGAAAAGCGGGTCATTCCATCTGCCCTATTCCTCTGTCGTGGATCCAACGGTGCGGAGCTGGGCGCGCCACCAGTCCAGACAATCGGTGACTGTCTGCCGAAGCGGGATGACCGGAGCCCACTGGAGTTCATCAAGCGCGGCCTTGTTGGATCCGAGGACCTCGGGTACTTCGTCCGGCCTGATCCGGGTCGGATCCGCCATAACGACAACCTCTTGTCCGGCTATGCGTTGGCCTGGTGAAGCTGTCTGCGCGCGGCTGGCTTCCAACAGCCATTCCAGCAGCTCGCGGACGGAATGCGACGATCCCGAACAGACGTTGTACGCAACTCCACGCCGCCCCTTTTCAGCAGCGGCGATATAGGCCTGCACGACATCTCGGACATCGCTGAAGTCGCGCCTGTTGTCCAGGTTTCCAACCTTCAGCATCGGTTCGCGCAGTCGCACTTCGATTTCAGCGACCTGGCGGGACAGCGCAGAAATGACGAAGGAATCGCTTTGTCCCGGACCGCTGTGGTTGAAGGGTCGAACGCGAATGATATCGAGTCCGTAGCTTTCTGCGTACTGAAAGCAGAGCAGGTCGGCGGCAGCCTTGCTGCCTGAGTAGGGATTGACGGGCGCCAGCGGATGGAGCTCGTCGATGGGCAGGTAACGAGGCCTTCCGTAGACCTCCGACGAGCTGACAAAAACAAATCGCGTCGAAGGGCACGACTGCCTCACGGCCTCAAGCACATTGAGGGTCCCGAGGAAATTGACCCGATACGTTTCCACCGGTGAGTCTAGCGAAGCGGGAACGAAAGTCAGCGCCGCCAGATGAAAGATCCAATCCGGTCGGATCGAATCGACGATCGACCGGCACCGGTCGGCGTCCCGAACGTCTAGCTCAACCCGCGAAACATGTTCCAGGACGTGCAGATGGCTCACGTCCTGTGCAGGGCTGCTCGGAAAGCTTTCCACGGTTCCCGCCACCCAGTGTCCCTCTCGGAGCAATGCGCGGCACAGATGGCGTCCCGCAAATCCCCCCGCACCAGTTACCAGAACTTTCATAAGGGTGAATTGTCACCGAATTCCCGCAGCTCTCGTTCGCCGCAAGCGCCCGACGCCCTTGACAAGGATACGGGGTTGGAAGACGCGACAATCTTTGGACTGGATTTGGCGGCGCTGCATTTCTTGTTGGCGGGAAGCGGCCGCCCCGGAAAAATGCTCATGACTTCCCGCCCGATCCGACAAATAGGTGCTGGCTTTGGACGTCTGGGCCGCGACTGTGGATTCCATCGTCGAGAAGCCTTCACGCTGCCGACAAATTCTGGAGCAGATTCAGCCCGGTTGCACTCTGCCGCGTCCAGGAAGGCGAAGAAATGAATAGTCCAGTTATTTATTGGACACTACACATAGCAGGAGCCTTGCAAGGAGAAGCGACAGAGTTGCAGCCGCATAGAAAATCACCGCAACCTTGGACTCCGAAAACCCAGCCTGGAGCAACCGGTGCGATAGGTGATCCTTTCCGCCCTGAGATATCGGAACACCGCGGCGGCGCAAGCGCCGAAACGGGATCGTTGCTCTTGTCCCCCACCGGGTGTAGGGGCGGTGGCCGCGCTGGGCTTGGCCGTGATGTTGCTTGGACAAAGAGGCTTAAGCGCAGCGTATTGGGGATTGGGGAGGTTGGACAACATGGACGGACTGGCGGCTCCAAAGAGCACCAAGCCTGCCGGGGAAGTCGGGCCGAGGAGGGATTTCAGCCCAATGGCGTGGCTGGCTGCCTGGTGTTGTTCGTGCCGCTTCAGGTGGCGCTGCTGCTCGCTAGAACGGACCCATGGCCCGGCGCACCGGCTCCGAAGAGCGGGCCGAAAGGGTGGCGAGTCACGTCGCAGATGCTGCTGCTATCGACGACGGCTGGAACCCTCCTGCTCACGCAATCGCGCGGCGTCTGGAAACGGTCCGAGAATCTGGTAGTTTCCTTTGAGCTGGCGCCTTCCGAGTAGCGCCATGTCTCGAACTCCGTCAGGCTGGCTGTGATGCCGGCCGGCGAGTCACGGTCGGGGTCGTGAAAGTGAAGGGCGTAGTCGACGTGTGAGGGCTCATCGGGAACCTGCCATGGAGGAATGAGAAAGACAAACAGCAGCGACTTCAAAAGGAGCAAGGCAAAAAGGGGACCCTTCAATCGGGTCCATCGCGAAGGACTGAACAGTGGGCTCGTACCTTCGTCGTTTAGCCGCATGTGTCAGTTAATGTTTAGGTTCTAGCGGTTTTTTGCGGCGCTGAAACTCGCGACCGGACGGGGCAACCTGCTCTGGGACGCTTCGGCTCGCATGCAATCCGAGATCAGATTGAAAATGCTCTGCCGCAGGACCTCCTTTTCCATAGATTCGCAAGAGTCCAGAATTGAGTTCAGGTCCGACCAGAACCTTTCGAAATCGATGTCAGCCGGCGCAATTGACGAGATCTTGGTAAAATCAGTCGACGTCGCCTTTTCGAAACTGTAATAGAGCTCTTCGTGGAGTTTCTCTCCGGGACGCAGGCCAGTGAATTCGATATCTATGGCGTTTTCGTCGAGACCAGAAAGCCGGATGAGGTCACGCGCCAGATCGACGATCTTCACCGGCTGCCCCATATCGAGTACGTAGATTTCCCCGTTGGATCCGAGCGTAGAGGCTTGGATGACCAACTGAACCGCTTCCGGAATCGTCAGAAAGTAGCGGACGACGTTCCGATCGGTCAGTGTGATGGGCCCACCACGCCGGATCTGCGACTGAAAAAGTGGAACGACACTTCCTCGACTGCCTAGCACATTGCCAAAGCGGACGCACGAGAACAGAGTTTTCTTGCTGGAAAGCGACTGGATCATCACTTCGGCGGCGCGCTTACTGGCCCCCATGATGCTGGTCGGATTTACCGCCTTATCGGTCGAGAGCATAACGAAGCGCTCGCACCCGATCGGTTCACATAACTGCAAGAGATTTAACGTGCCCTGGATGTTGTTGGTGACGGCTTCGACCGGGTTCTCTTCCATCAAGGGAACGTGTTTGTGGGCTGCGGCGTGGAAAATGACCTGCGGTTTATAGGAGTGCAGCAGCGCAGCCAGCCGATCGGCGTTGCGAATATCGCAGATAACCGCGTGGCGGACAATATGGCGCTGCGAGTGGGCTAGCTCGCTATCGATCTCATAGAGACCGTTTTCATCTTTTTCGATCAACAGCAACTCGGCCGGAGAGTACATGCAGATCTGACGGCAGATTTCGCTGCCGATGGAGCCCCCCGCACCGGTGATTAGAATGCGCTTGCCGCGAAGGTGTTGCGCCATGTTAGCCGAGCACTCTTCAAAGCTCACCACCTCACGGCCCAGCAAGTCGTCGATCGCAACATCGCGTAATTTCTGAATGGTCACCTTCTCGTTCAGTATCTCGAACATTCCGGGCACGATTTTAACGGGAACTGGGACCGCCTCGCAGATCTCGACGATCCGTCGAATATCTCGCGAACTGGCGTTGGCGATGGTGATAATGACGCGGTCTACACCGTAGCGGCGGACCAAAGCCGGAATTTCTCGGGTAGTACCGATGACGGGGACACCGTGAATCTTTGTATCGAGCTTTTCCGGGTCGTCATCGACAAAGCCGATCAGGCCCCAGTTGAGGTTCTTTTTCTTGCGAACTTCTCTAGCTACCAGGATTCCCGCCATTCCCGCACCCACTAGAATCACCTTCGTCCGGGAAAACGCCCTTCTCGGATCGCCGCGTTGCACGCGTGATTCGTTCCGTTCAATCCAGACTCGCCGCAAGACGCGGATTGCGCCTGTTGCGCCAGTGGCCAACAGGAAATCGATTAAAACCACGCCAAAAGGAACGCGCCAAAGCTGTGCTTCCGGGGTCAGGAACACGCGGCCTGACGCGAGCAGAACTGACGGCAGGGCTGTCGACAGCGTCAGGAGGATGGCGTCGTTTAGGCTGAAGTACCCCCACATCTGTTTGTAAATCCGCAGGCCAAAGTTACAGACCAGCCGCACCATTATCAGCAATCCGAGCAATATCTGCAGTTGGTGCAGATAGAACTCCGGCGGCGGACCATCAAAGCGCGCCCAGTAAGCGAAGGAAATTGCTAACCCGTAAATCAACGCGTCGATCGCAATCTTCATCAGAGTACTGCGCATGATTTTGACCAGGCAGCGTTTTGAATTGCACAGGCAGACAGATAACCGCAGCCAGTAGGGCACATTTTACACGCAACGCAGCTAATCAGCAAACTGTGGCTGCGTCCCAAAAATCGCGATTGAAGGATCAATGCTCCGGTATTCGTCGCAAAAAAGCATTTTGAAGCGGTAAGAATGTCGCGTTTCAAAAATTTCGTACGTTGACTACATGGTTTTTTCCTCCTCGAACGGCTTGGAGCGAGCACCATGCGCCGGGGGAGAAAGCTTCGCCATCACAGGGGAAGCCAGTGACTTGTCCCCTTGCCACATGGTTTACGGACTAAAACTGGGAGTTCCTTCGCACCGCGTAGACGTCCAGAGTGATCTCTTCAGGCTGGTGCTCCAAGTAAGACCGCATCACTTCTTCAGTGAGCTTCTTGAGCTTCTCGACACCGCTGCCCGTTCCTTGCCGGCGCAGCCAGTTGCCGATGGTTCCCGCGTCCGGCAATCGTTCGATCGCTCTCTTGGGCGTGCCCTGCAAGCGCTCAGTGATGCTCGTGCGATGCCCGTTCTTGGTTCTGGGTTGGGCCAGCACTTGCGACCACAGCACGCTCTCGCCAGGAGACACCAAGACACAGTCCGGCAGCAAGGGCGCCGATCAAGAATGCGCCAGCGATGGACGCAGGCCTGGCTTCACGCGCAACGGCATTGCCGACGGCCACACCGACAGTCCCGAGCCCTCCATAAAGGAGAGCCACCGTTCGGTGCGACACTCCTGTCAGCACAAGTCGCTGGTACAGGTGGCTTCGATGTGCACGAAGCAGGTTCTCCCGTCGGCTTGCGCGGCGCAGAAAGGTGAAGGCGGTGTCGAATACGAACGGCCAGACGAACAAGACTCCTGCCGTGGCGGCCGTTGGTGATCGAGGCGCCACGAAGACCGCAAGAGCCGCCAACAAGAACCCGAGGAAAGAGCTCCCGACGTCGCCCATGAATACCGATGCGGGCGACCAATTGAATAGAAGGAATCCCAGGCTCGCCATTCCAATCGCCGCGCCGGCGACGGCCAACAGCGGGTCCTGAAGGGCGTACCCGGCGCCGATCCATCCCAATCCAGCGACGACGCCTTGAGTCCCCGCGATCCCGTCAACACCGTCCATGAAGTTGTAGGCGTTGGTGAGCCCAACTACCAGTAGGATCGTGAAAGGAACTGCCGCCCATCCCAAATCGACGCACCAAAGGCCCGGCCACACGAAGGTATGCCAAGTACCGATTCCCGCTACGAGGAGAGCCCCCGCGGAGACGTGCGCGACAAGGCGGGTGACGGCTGGCAGACCACGAACGTCGTCGACCAAGCCCACCGCTGCGATCAGCAGTCCGACTCCCGCTAGCCAAGTCGCTGCGTCTTTGGTCTCTGGGACCAGCACACCCACGACACCCATGGCGAAGCAAATGGGCACCACGATTCCAATACCACCACCTCGTGGAGTTGGACGAACGTGGAGGCTCCTCTCGTTGGGGTGGTCGAGAAGCATCCTTCGCTGTGCCCAGTATTGCACCGCAGCGACGAGCCCGACCGACGCAATCAGCCCGGCGCCAGCAGCCCAGAGAATGTAGCTCAGCATGCCCTGTCAGGGGTTCCGGATTATGCCCGGCCGTCGTGAAGAGCTGCCATCGTCTCTTGCCACCCAGTCTCCAGGTCGACCGACGGAGCAAATCCCAGTGCCCGTTGGATCAGCGTTCCGTCCACCGCGATATCCTCGGTGTACTTCTTCAGAAGGGTCTTGGTAATCGGCGGGCGAACTCCAACCATCCGGCAGGTGTTTTCGCAAACACTTGTCGCATTGCGCGCCGCGGCCAACGGGACGTATAACCGCGGGGGCCGGCGACCAACGGCTCGGTAGATGGCATTGATGATGTCCGCGAGGGTGTGGACGTGGCCGTCTGACACGTTGAAGACTGCGCCGGGCGCGGCGGGATGTCGGGCGGCAAGCACGGCAGCGTTTGCCAAGTCACGATCGTGCACCACGGTCCGCCGGTTGAGGCATGGACCCAGCGGAACAAAGCGGCGTCGCGCAATTGCCACAGCCAAGCGTCGATAGTTGCCCTTGACGCGCGAGCCGTAGGCTGCCGCCGCGCGCAGCACTGTTCCGATTGGCTGTCCGCCCGAGGTTGCCGACAGCACCGCCTGTTCAGCCGCGAGCTTGGTCCGTCCATAGATGGTGTCCGGCCGCGGCGGCGTGTTCTCGTCAATCAGTCGTCCCGACGACGGACCATAGACCGCAATGGTACTGAGGAACACCACCCGCCTGACACCCTCCGCGATAGCGGCGCGCACGACGTTTTCGGTGCCACCAACGTTGACGCGTTCATACTGGGGACCCAGACCGGCCAAGTTCTCGTACTGGTGGAGCAGGGCAGCGAGGTGCACGACGACTTCCGCCCCCGCAACCGTCGAGCGAACAGTTTGCTCATCACACACATCACCGACATGCACGTCGACACCCGACGGCAACACGTCTCCAGCAGGCGTGCCCATTGAAAGCGTTCGCACCGAGTAGCCGGCCGCCTGACATGCGCGGACGACGCTTGGCCCGACGGCGCCGGTGGCGCCGGTCACAAGGACAAGGCGATCAGCCATGCATCTGGACCGGTCCGCGCGACGCGCGCGCCACTTCCCGGACGAGCGAGTCGTATTGCGCGCTAATTAACCCGCGGCCGTAGTGAGTCACCACGTGCGCTCTTCCCGACTGGCCCATCGCTGCGCGCGAAGACGGATTGCGCTTCGCATCACTCACGGCCCGGGCCAGCGCCTCAGGCGACCCTGGTTGCACGACAGTCCCGCACCCGGTCGACCTGACGAGCTCGGCAAGGTCCGAGTTGGCGTCCACGCACGCCAGCACCGGCCTCCCGCACGCCATGATCCGATACACCTTGGATGGAATTGCGTCGCAGCCGGTGTTGGTGGCGAGCGACACCAGGCAGACGTCGGACGCTGCGTAGATCTGCGGAACCGAACCATAGGCTTGATACGAGAGAAACAGCACGTTCGAGAGTCCTCGGTCCTGCGCCATAGCCATGAGCCCGCTCCGCGACGAACCGTCCCCGACGAGCAAGAACACGATGCCGGGCTCGTGACTCAAGAGCGATGCCGCCTCCAGTACCGTCTCCAACCCCTGGGCGGGCCCCATGTTCCCCGCGTACGACACCACGAATGCTTCGTCGATGCCGTGTTCATGCCCGAAGCCGTTGGCGCGGGGAAGGGGCACCATGTCGTGGACGTCCACGAAGTTCGGGATGAGGCGGACCTTGTGCTCGGGCAACCCCTTCTCGAGGATGCGGCGTCGCATTGCTGGCGCGATGACCGTGACGACCTGAGCGCGCGCATAGACGAAGCGCTCGAGCGCGACGAGGAGGGTGACTGCCCAGCGGCTCTTGAGGACCCCCAGGGCGATCGCGATGTCGGGGTACAACTCCTGGACGTTGTAGATATATGGCGCGCGGTAGACGCATGCAAGGAGCCAAGCGCACAGCCCAATCGTCAACGGCGGCGACGGTGCGAGGATGACATCCACCCGCCGGACCAACGCAACCGCCGCGATGAGGCTGAGCAGGTGGAACTGACTCCACGCCAATAGCCTGGAGAACACCCTCCCGCTCTTTCGCGGCATGCCCACGTGCAGAACCCGAATGCCCTGGAACTCACTGCGGGAGAGCAGCGAACCCCACATGCGAACAAGCGGTTGGCGGGTCTCGGCGTCGCTGTCCCGGTTGTAGTGCGGGACGGTCGTCACCGCGGTGACATCGTGACCGGCGGCCTTGAGGTCGGCGGAAAGCTCACCCAGAATGACAGCAGTGGAGACGTTGTCCGGCGGAAACACCAGAGTGAGCACCAAGATGTGAGCCATCGACCCGAACTGGCGTCCCTCTAGTGACTCAGCGCAGAACGGATGAGATCATCCTTCTGCGTCGCGTTTGGGTAGTTAATCAAGACCGCTCTGTAGGCACCCTTGAACACAAAGAGGCTACCAGCCGCAGCACCGACGACCCCACACGTGCTTATCAAGCTGCCGATGTCCGCGAGCGAGCCCGCCCCTCCAAGCACGGTCATCGGCAGGCGAGTTGCGTCTCTGACGCTTTTCGCGAGCGGCAGGTCGTAGCCCGTCATTCTGCCGTCGTAGTCGATGGAGTTGACGACAATTTCACCGGCACCCAGCGACGCAGCCTGTCTGATGGCGTCAGCGGCCAGCTTTCCGGTTTTCGCGCGGGCGTTGTGTGTCCTGACCTCATAGTCCGTTCCGTTCGAACACCGGCTCACGTCGAAGACGACTACGACACTCTGGCTCCCGACCTCGTGAGCAATCTCCGAGATCAGCCGCGGGTTCTCGATGGCCGCCGAGCTGATCGCAATCTTCTCAACACCAAGGCCTATGATCGTCGTGGCCTGTTCCACGGTCTTGATTCCGCCTCCGTAGCACAGGGGCATGCGACATTCGACCGCGAATTGCGCGATCAGCTTGAAATTGGGGCCGGTGCCCGACGCTGACGCGTCAATATCAAGAACAATCAGCTCATCGGCTTCCTTCTCGTTGAATATCTTGACAGCGTTGATCGGGTCGCCGACGTACTTGTCGTTCTTGAACTGCACGGTCTTGACAAGTCCGCCATTCCTCAGCAGCAGACAGGGGATGATCCGGGGCCTCAACATCTCACATCTCCGCGAAATTCTGCAGGAGCCGTGCGCCGTAATGGTGGCTCTTTTCCGGATGGAACTGCACGCCGAAGATGTTCGCGTCGTGGGCGGCACAGGCGAAGTCTGCGCCGTAGTTCGACAGCGCGAGTGTGTTCTCTTCCCGGTCACACTCGAAATAGTACGAGTGGAGAAAGTAGAATCGCGCGTCCGTGTCGAGCCCATCGAACAACCCGGTCCTCACCACCGGGCGGACATCATTCCAACCCATATGAGGCACTGGACACTTCTCTACAGACTGCAGAGAACCGAGTGTCCTCACTCGGCCGTCGATCCAGCCCAGTCCGGGCAACGCGCCTTCGTCGCTCGCCCGCCCGAGGATTTGCATGCCGACGCACACTCCCAGGATAGGCACGCGCCGGCGCAGGGCGAGATCGTCCAGTGCCTCCCGCATCCCGGACTGCGCCAGCCGATCCATCGCGTGATCGAAGGACCCTACGCCAGGCAGGATGATCTTCGACGCGCCCTCCAGTTCCTCCCGGCTGGTCGCGGTCTTTGCCTCGACGTTCAGCCGGCGATACACATTGAGGAACGCCCGGATATTGCCGAGACCGTAGTCGACGATCGTGATCATCGAATGATGGCACCCTGAAGGCCGAGGGCCCGCAGCACGAACGTCCCGGCGCCGATCGCGGCCATGCTGTTCTTGTAGTCGCGATAGCTCTTGTTCGGGCCGGCCATCAGGGCTCTCAGTTCGGCGACGCTCAGATCGAGCTTGGTGGCAACATACTCGAAGTCGTCAGCCATCGTGTCCTGGTCGTAGGCAGGCTTGGCGATGCGTTCCAGCGCCTCACCGCGCGTCATCTGCCCGGTCAGGATCAGGCTGGAGAAATGCGCCCGGCGCTTGTCGTAGCCGAACTTGGTCGGCAGCCAGTACCCTTCGTAGAATCGCGTGAATCGGGATTCGTAATGCTTGTGCGGGTACCGCTGCCAGCCGAACTTGCCGACCAGCTCATTCATCGCGTCTTCCTTGAGATACGGCACGTAGTTCAGCGGCTTGACGACTCGCACACCCTTCACGAAGCGATAGTAGAGCTTGTAGGTGAAGATGTCGGCCGTCGGGAACGTCTTCAGTGGTCTCGACCCGAAGCGCCGGTGGATGTCTTTGAGCTGGCGAAGATCGGAGGCGTGATAATGCCACTCGAGGGGTTCCCGGACGCATTCCGTTGAGTAGTTGGCGCCCGTGAGAATGTATTTGAACCGGTGCTTCGCCGCGAAGTTGTAGAGGCCGGCGAAGAAGGCGTGGTCCTGGGGCGTATCCAGGTGCGGCACCTGCGCCTTGAAGAACGCGAGCTGAAGGTCCTGCATCTCCCGCCAGTTCACCACCTCGGTGTGGAGATCCAGGCCGAGCCCGTCGACGAGCTTCTCGATGTTGTTGACGGCCGGCTGCGAGTTCCAGCCGGCATCGACGTGGAACAAGAGCGGCCGCAGCCCGAACTTCACCTTGGCAAGATAGGTGACGTAGGAGCTGTCGACGCCGCCGCTGATGCCAATCAGGCAGTCATGGTCCCGCGCCTTGCCTTCCCGTCGGATCTGCTCCATGACCGGCGCGATGGTGCGCTCGCCGATCTCGTCCGGGTGCCAGTTCGGCAGGATGTTGCGGTGATAGTTGTTGCAGTAGTCGCACCATCCGCGCGCATCGAACGTGATGCCGGAGTCCGAGGTGTCCATGATGCAGTTCGCGCAGATCGCGTAGCGCTCGTGTGACATATTCACGTTTGTTCCCAAGAGCGAAATCCCCGTGCCCTCAGGGCCGGTGGACTAGCAACAGCTCGTGATGCGTGGGAGAGACCCAAGCGATCCTGTAGCCTGCTGAGTGAAGCAATCCCAGCGCATCCCGGGTTGTGGCGAGCCCGAATGCCGGCCAGAAATGGTGAAACTCGACCGCCAGCTGTTTTGGAAAAAAACAATCCGGTCCCGTCAACAAGTCGCGGAGGACGCTGTACTCGGCACCTTCGATGTCCATCTTCACCACGTCTGGCACTCCGAGTTCGCGGCGGATGGCTGCGAGGCGGCGGGCGGGCACATCGATGTGCTCTCCGCGGGTGTGATCTCCGGCAACGAGCGACGCGCTGACCCACGCGACCTTGCGCGGCAGATACAGACGTAGTGTGCCGTCGTTCTCGGAGATGGCCCACTCATGAAACTGAAATCGCGAATCACTGACGTTCGCGCGAACCCACGCAATAGACCTTGGGGTTGGATCGAATCCATGGACGATGCAACCGTACTTGGCGATCACACTTGTGTCGAAAGACGCATCTTCGCCGATCCCGCACGACCACACTATCGAGCCCGGTGTAAGACTGTCGCGCAGAATGGCAAACCCGCCGTACTCGGACCCGTGAAACTCGACCGGAAGGTGCAGCGACGGGGAAATGTGCAGGTCTTTTCCCAGGAGGACAGCCAGCTTGCGCCTGAAGGGTCGGGAGAATGCTTTGATGGTCTCGAGCATTAAGAGTGCAGCGTCGAGCGGGCGAGTTGGTCGTTCTTGGCCTGATTTGAAACGTCGATCAATTCGTCCGTCTCTTTCTCATTGATCTTCACGACATTGATGGAATCGGCCGGCGCGAATTCGCAGTTCAAATCGCTCCAAGCGAGGACGGATCGAGCACCGCATTGACCTGCTCGCGAAATACCTCCTCGTAACGTGCAAACCGCCGCTCCACATCGGCGTCCAGCTGCAGTTGCTGCTCGTGTCCGAGGTCGCAGAAGTGCGCGAACCGTTCGGCTAGGCGCTCGCTGTCATTGCACGCGAAGAAACTCTCGAGCGGAATCAGAGGGTTGCTCCTGAACATCGGAATGTCCGACACGATGAGGTTTTTTCGCGCGGACAGCACGGTCGATACTACCGCGCTGTTTGTCCCTCGCACGTACGGCAGGACGACGCAGTCCGACTGCCGGATCAGATTGAAGTACTCCTCATCTGATAAATACCGCGCGAGAAACCGTATCCCCCGATCCGACACGGACTTCAGATCGTACTCGCAGCCCGGCGGAATATTGCCCCCGATGATGAGCTCGGCGTCGTGCCGCAGCTGGCGGAAACGAGACCATGCCTCGAGCAACACACCGATACCCTTTTCCTGGCGCAGGTGACCAATGAAAAGGAATCGATGCTTTTCAGTTTCGCCCAGCACATCGACCTCGCGGAATCCCATCCTCTGGCAGTCGTAGATTGGGAACGGGAATCGGCTGACCTTATCTGGCGAGATGCCGAATACGGCACACAGATCGTCGAGCGAGTTGTCATTGTGAACAATCAGTCTGTGCGCGAGCACGTAGAACTGCCGACGCCTCCGGATCATTCCGGCGAGATCTTCCCCCGGGGCAACGAACGGCACCACGTCGTGGCATATCAGGTGGACCTTGACGCCGGTCACGCACTTGAGGAGCCACAAGAACGCGTACTCGACCCACAGGTTCGACGACAGCGCGTAGCACACCACGCGAACTCTAGACACGACCACCCACGTGAACAGCCGGGTGAACGAGACGAGTAACTCAGCGAATCGAACGTACAACCGCGCTCGACCGAGCGGGTAGAGACGCTGCGCCGCAAGCTCGGAGTATCTGAAGAAAATGCGCTTCCCGTAGCCGAACGGAAAATAGTAACTGACCGCGACCTCGACGCCGTCGGGATGCGCCAGGCGCCGGTAGATCGCGTCAACATAGGCGCCCGCCACTCCAGAGGTTGCAGAGTCAACAAGCAGCAGGACTTTCTTGGCAGAGGTCATCAGCGGGCCTCACCACTATTCCAGCGTGTACCGGCCCACGTACTTCGCGAACTTGCGCCGCACAACATCGATCGCCTCGGGCGGCGACAAGTCCAACACGTCTTCCATATCCGCGTTCCACGGGAACTTCTGCTGACGATCTGTTTTCAGCCGATATCCAGCGTCGTACGCGGCTTCTGGTGTGAGGGCGCCCCACACATTCAATTCAACTGGCATAAGGAAGAGATTGTTGTAGTACAACTCCACTATTTCATAGTCGTACTTGACGCACAGTTCATGGCACTTGCAGATACTCTGCCCTTGAAAATGATCGCCGCCCCACTGGTGGTCTTCGCTGAATGTCACCGTGAACTTCAGCGGTGGGGGGACCGTCTCGTTAATCTCGACGCATATCAATCTTGGCCGGAACGCGCTGAGGACTTGATCCAGCACGTAGTAGTCGTAGCTGTCGATGTCGAGACTCAGGAACCCGAAATCGCGCGGACAAAGTGCCGCCTCGAGGATCGAGACTACATTGTGCGGCACCACTTTCGTTCGCACGAGACTCACGGGCTCGAACGATCTGTACATCTGGGACAGGGCTGCGAACATCCTGCCGTCGAACTCAACCGCGAGCCCCGACCACCCCTCTTGGAATAGCCGAAGCGTCTGGGACCCCATCACTCCATCCTGTGCGGCTATGTCGACGCAGTATCTGTTGACCGCGGACAGAGATTCGAGGTATTTGAGGACGATGTGCTCATCGTCCGAATGCCCGACCAGGCGCCCAAACTCGAGGCGCCGCTGGATCATCTTCAGAAACCGGAACGCTGACGCAGGGAGGACTCTTCGGAGTATTGTTTTCGTTCCACTCATTGCGAGTCACATCCGGCAAGCGGCGCCGAATTCGCGCCCGCAGCGATCCTGGCGGTGTAGACGAACCGGTCAACCATTACGTCAACGTTGTAGTCGTGCCTAGCAACATTCTGAACGTGCCGCTTCATCGAGGATCGCGCCGGCGCGTTCCGTAGCAACGCGACAATTGTCTCGGCCAGGCTTTCGCTATCGTTTTCGCGGAACGTTCGGCCGGCAAGATCCTCCTGGAAGGCGCCGAACTCAGGGCCGTGGCGCTCCGCGCTGCCATGGGTCACGACCGGCAGGCCGTAGCCGAACGCGTGCAGTAGCGTCAGGCCGATCGCTCCTGGATGAATCAGCAGCTGAGCGGACAGGAACCAGGGCGCGAGTTCGTGCTCGTCGTAAAGCTCACCAACGAAGCGTACGTGATCCGCAAGGCCGGCATCTTTCCCCGCGGCGGTGAGGCGATCCCGTTCCGGGCCATCGCCGATGATGCACCACGTCACGTCCGGTACCTGACGCTGGATGGAGGGCAAGGCATCCACCATTAGGTCGAATTTGTTCTTCTGCTCAAGCCGCGTGCACGAGAGCAGCATGGTGCGCTTGTCCAGACCGTGGTCGCGCCGCCACTCGGCCAACCTGCCGTCGTCCCACGTAGAGATCACCTCGTCGATCTTCTTCTGATCGAGGCCGTTGTTCATGGCCGTGAGTACGTGACGCGCGAATCCGTCGGCCCGGAATGCGCGCACTTCAGCGTCGGTGTACAGAAAGATGTGCTTGAACATCCGAGTCCACAGCAACCGAATTCGCTCTGTGGCCCTGTTTGCGCGGTAGGAATGTCCCATCGTCCACAGGACGACGTTCCGGCGCAGCATGCGCAGCAGGGTCGCGGCCACGGCGTGCGAAAGATTCCTCGGGTTGCCGTCGACAAAGACGACGTCATAGGTGAACAGGATCTTCCGCCATGGAATGCGCTGCCAGGACAGCGCTTCGTTGTCCGCGGAGATCGCTTTCACCAAGTTGACGCGGGCCAGGTACCGGTCGTGTATCGTCCGTACGTTCACGCCGGGAAGGTCTGATTGGCAATAGACGTCCACCAGCAGATCGTCGCGGGAAAAAAGCCGATCGTAGAAGCCGGCCCGATAGCTCGGGACTACGCTGGTGATGATGGCGACGGTCGGAACATGCGCACGCGATCGGCTCATCACAAGGGACGAACACGCCGCGACACGACCTGATGCCGCGCCGCAGGCCCGCTCAGCAGAGGCCGCCGCGCGGCAGGATTGAGCAGCGTCCCGAGAAACAAGCCATAGATGGCCGCCACATTCGTCCCCGGCACCGGCGGGTAAATCATATCGACCATGAACACGCCTCCGAGAGCGATCGCGATCTGGATCTTCCCAAGCAGACCACGCTCCATTCGCAACCGGTGCAGAATCAGCCACGCAACCAGTAGCGCTACCAATCCGGTCATGAGCAGTCCGTGGTGGTACGCCGCATAGAGCACAGCGTTGTCGTGCGTATTTCCGCCCTCGCTGGAAACTCTCCAGCGCGCGGCGACGACATTGAACTCGTTTCCCAGCCTGCCCTCCACCTCGCGCGATCCCAGCCCGTGCGGCAGGGCCAGAGAGGGCCACTCTGTCAGCAGGTAGGCGGCGTATGCAGCGCGTATCGTCTCGTCGCCGTAGTCGACGGCGCCATAGCCAGTGAGGCCTCGCTTGATACCGTCGATCGTGTCGATCGTATGGGTGAACAACCGGTTCTGGATGCCGGTCGCTTCGTCGAGGTAGTTCTGGATCATGTCCGAACGAAACGTCGCAATCATCGCCACGACGACCATCAGCGCCAGTGCCAGCCGCAGCCATCGCCTCCGTATTCGGCGGGCGCGAAGGACGCCGAACATGACGAGTGGAACGAACAGAGCGCTGATGAGCGTGGCCGCCAGCACCACTCGGTGACCGCCGAGCGACAGCGCGCCGCCCAGGACCAGCGCGGCCGCCAGCAACGCCAATCGGTGTCCGCGCGTGGCGAGATACGAGACGACGAGGATGTTGAGAGCTGGTACCGAGAATCGCCCGAGGCCGAACACCGCTGCCTCCTCCGCGGCTGGAATCATCTGCCCAAGTAAGCCCGGACTGAGGATCCCGAACATCACAAAGAGCGCGTCGAGACACAGCGTCGCGAACGACAGCCACATCACGTGCGTCGCGCATGCCCGGCCCTGTTGGCCGCGTCGGGTGTACATCAACAGGAATAGATACACGAGCACCAAGCTCGCACGCCACTCGCTGTACGGCCCGACAACGCTCCCTCGCAACGCGATACCGATAATCGCGACAAGACTCAACCAGAGCGCGGCCGCGACGCCCAGCGGAGAGAAGATGCAACGCAGGATCGAGCGGAGCACACGCGGACGGCGGGCCCAGAGGTAGATCACGAGAGGCGGCGCGAGCAACTCCGGCGCATAGAAGCCGTTCACCGTGACGAGCGCGGGTCCCCACAGGCTTAGCA
>JBPCNK010000293.1:0-28092 GCA_051001345.1 Acidobacteriota bacterium
GCGTAAGGCTTCTCGACGATGGAATCCAAGGTCGCGGTCCAGACGTAGGGCCGCGGGTTCTGGTTAGCCGCAGCCGATTGGATAGTCCAGTTATTTATTGGACACTACACTAGTTTGGTTCTTAGGGTCGCCCGAAAGGCGGAAGGTGGCGGACAAATAAGCATTGATGGCAAAGAATGGTGTCGGTCTGCCTACAAGCCGACGATGAACATTATCGAGGCTGCGGAAGAGATTTTTAGAGGACACCAGGTGCGGGAGATCGCTCACGCGGCAGCCAATAACCTTGAGGAAACGACACGGGCCATTATCCAGCGGGTTCAATGGGCGCAGGCTGAGAAGCGAAGGGTTATTTGCTTTGTCACCGGAGTTCCTGGCGCGGGCAAGACACTTACCGGGTTGAGTGCCGTGCATGACCCCAGCCTACGAGAAGGCGGGAGACCCGCCGCCGTTTTTCTCTCGGGAAATGGGCCACTTGTGAAGGTCGTCCGTTCCGCTCTGGTTCGCGATAGGAAGGGAAAGGGAAAACGAGGACAGGATGCCAAGCGAGAGGTTTCGACGTTCATTCAGAATGTAAATCAATTCCTCGAGCAGTATGGCGTCAAGAGCACCGACGTCGCTCCTCCAGAGCATGTCGTGGTTTTCGACGAGGCCCAGCGAGCGTGGAACGCCAAGCAGATGGAGAAGAAGAAGCACGGGGCCTTTTCGGAGCCTCACAAAATGCTGGATGTGATGGAACGTTGCTCCGACTGGTCTGTGATAGTGGCTTTGGTTGGCGGCGGGCAAGAAATTCACGACGGTGAAGGTGGGTTGGCTGAGTGGGGAAATGCCATTCGTGAACGAGCTTTGCCCTGGGAAGTCGTGGCGTCGCCAGAGGCACTGTACGGAGGACCCAGTGTGTCTGGCCAGTCTTTGTTTGAAAAGTCGAAGAGCCCAACATTTCGTGTCCACGAAAGTGGAGAGATGCATCTCAATACGAGCGTGCGAAGTTTTCGTGCCCAGATAGTCAGCGAATGGGTGAAAGCAGTTCTTGATGGTAATCCAGAGCGAGCACGAGAGCTGGTGCGTGGTGCCGAAGAGTTTCCTCTGGCGCTTACCAGGCAGCTGGCGGATGCACGTCATTGGCTGAGAATGCGGGCGGGCGAAGAGAAGGTATCTGGTCTGATCGGTTTGGTTGCCAGTTCGAGTGCCTTGCGTCTGCGGGCGCATGGTCTCGAAGTCTCATCCGCCTTCCGCCAAGGATATCCGTTTGAGGATTGGTTCCTCGCGCCCGGGGACGACGTTCGATCTTCCGCCCAGCTTGAAGTTGCGGCGACCGAGTTCGAATGCCAGGGCCTAGAGTTAGATTGGGTCGGCGTGTGCTGGGGCGACGATATGACCTTTGATCAAAAAGAAGGAGCCTGGAGCCTCAGACGATTCAGAGCTTCTAAATGGCAGAATGTCAAAGACGCAACGAATCGGCAATTTGCTCTCAACAAATATCGCGTTCTGTTAACCCGCGCCCGGCGGGGTATGGTGATCTGGGTGCCCCAGGGTGATGTGATCGACCCGACTCGAGACCCAAGTCGGCTCGACGAAACTGCCACATACCTATTGGCTTGCGGAGTTCCAGCAATGGCGCTCTGATGGTGGTGACTCGGCGCTTTGGTGTCGTCCAGGCTTGAGTGAGCTCGCCTTCATAGAGTTTCGTTTGGGAGGTACGATGTCAGATCTGACAGGACAATTCGATCCCAGGGAAAGCGGCAAGTCCCTGCTCGGCCATGTTCGCAGGAAGATCGAAGATGCACACGGTCCTGGGGCGTTCACGAAAATGTACCTTCAGGACTGCGGGAGCTGTCTGCCGGACGAGTTCATCAGCGACGACCTGTTGTCGGACATTAGAGAAAAGTTCTACTGGCCGGCGGAAGCGGTGTGCGCCGAACTCGAGCGCGAGTACGGAGCCAAACTGTTCATTGGCATCTATGTCGATCCGAGTTACGACGACAAGACTAGCGTGCTCCTCACCCTCGGGGACGATCATGTCCTATTGCACTACGAGTCGAAGGCGTGGAACTTCTGGTGGCCCAACTCAGGTGAAATGGAACAGAAACTGCTGCAGTGGCACGCGGAGGCCCGGGAAAGGTACAGAAAATTTGCTGCTGACGCATAATATCGCTCGCGATTCGATTCTCTCCGCACGAGATCGCTGTCTTCATGGATATTAGTACGAGCGGGACACTGCCGGTATTTTTGGGCCTAGCCCCGTCGTCGCCGTTTTCTCGGAATCAGCAAAAACCAGAGACCTGCTAGTGACACCACGCCGAGAACGCTGAACAGCAGACCCACAAGAAAGTTCTCTTTGAATTCGGCGGGTGTGAACAAGTCAGGCTGGATGCGCGAGAGCAGCCACATGCCGGGTAGCACAAACGTTGCAGGCACGGCAAAGGCGAGCGCACCCAGCAGACCGCCGAGAAGCTCTACCTGTGACTCCCAGAAGTCCTTGTTGGCGCCGGCTCCGCGGCCGGTTACGCGGCCGGCGATCATCAGCCCAAGGATCGGCAAACCAAGGCCCGCAAAAAGCAAACCGAGGAAACCAAAGACCCACTGCTCCACCTCTGCATCGGCGCTCGACTGTGGCTGGCTGAGCCATCCCGGCAGCAGAAATGCCAGCACGCCGATGAGGGTGAACACGATCGACGCGACCCATAACCGCGCCGTACGGCCGAGTTGGTAGTGAAAGGAAAATCCGAATCGCACTTATTGGAGAATACTACGGTTGGCGGCTGGAAACGCCGGAGGAGAGGGAATCAAACCGTCGAAAGTGGCACCGTCGCCGCGGAGCCGCTCACTGTCGTTCGCGGCACCGACATGCGTGATTCTATTTTCAAGGGAAGTCATATACGAACCAGAGCGCGCGTGTATGACTTCGCTTGAAGATCGAAGCGCCAGTGTCAGTGCCGCGAACGACAGTGAGCGGCTCCAAGGCAACCTACTGAAGAAACAGACGGCGTTTGCCCCGATGAAAACGGGCATAGCGGGACCGCCGATGGCCCGATGGCGAATCGCCAACCGTTTTTATCGGCCGTTAGGTTCCTGGAAGGGTTAAACTATTGCCAATGAACATGGGCAACACGAAGCCGGCGCGATGGGTGACCCTGCTGGGCTCAATGATCTGGATTTGCATGATATTGGCCCTGGCGCCTGCATTGCCGGCGCAACAATCCCCGGTCCCACAAAGCAGGGAACCCTTTGAAAAGGCCATCCAGCCCTTCTTTTCCCGGCACTGCTATCGATGTCACGATGCGGCCGTCAATATGGCCAACTTGAATCTGGAGGCGTTGCAGACTGCCGCTTCCATCGGCCAGCACCGCGAGCGATCGGAAAAGATCGTTCAGAAGCTAAGCGCTGGCCTGATGCCGCCCCAACCACCCCTTCCAAGCGAAGCGGAAACACGGGCAGTCGTCCGCTGGATTCAAGAGGAATTGGAGTCGGCGGACCGGCGGACGACGTCCGGCCCCGGTCGGGTCACAGCCCGCCGGCTCAATCGAATCGAGTACAACAACACGGTCCGCGATCTTCTGGGAGCCGACCTCCATCCGGCCGATGATTTCCCGCAGGACGATTCCGGCTATGGCTTTGACAACATCGGCGACGTGCTCTCGCTCTCTCCAGGCCTGATGGAAAAGTACGTCGCCGCCGCCGAAAAGGTCGCCCGCGTCGCCGTCTTTGGGGTCAAGCCGCTCAAACCCACGCTGGTTCGTGTGCGCGGACAGGACCGGGAAATCGTCGCCAGCACTACACCGTTGACCGAGTACGACACCACCGGCCTGACTCTGCCCGGCGCGCTTCACGTGACGCATCGTTTTCCGGTCGAAGGCGAGTACGTCATCCGGGCGTACCTGCGCGGCGTGCGTCCCCTAGCCTCTGAGCCGCTGCAGATCTGTCTGTGGGTGGATGGCCGCCAGGTCCAAGTGCAAGCCTTCGATCCCGCGGGAGTTGCATCGTTTGATGTAGGCCGCCACAACTTGTCGGGCATGACGCAGGATTTTCGTACAAAGATTGCGGCAGGCGATCATTGGCTGGCGATCTCACTGCTACGCATGTACGAGGGGTTGCCGCCCAGTTACAACGGGCCGAATCCATCCAAGCGGACCGCCGTGGCGCCGGAGTTCAAGCCCCCGCCTGAGGCTTCGCCGGAACGGATCGCTGAACTGAGAAAGCGCTTCGAGTCGCAGAAGGCCGAAAAGCCGCCGGTCAATGAGTCGCAGGTCGGCTCGCTGGAGGTTCGCGGCCCGTACGTTCAAGTCAACGGTCCATCGGCCGAAAGCCTGAAAAAGATCTACGCGTGCGGGGACGTCACGGGAGGTCATCAACCGCGATGCGGCCGCACGATCATTGCCAGTCTGGCGCGCCGCGCCTATCGGCGGCCTGTCACGGCGCCGGAAGTCGACCGGCTCGTTGAGCTGGTGTCGACGGTTCAAAAGCGCGGCGATCCTTTCGAAGAAGGAATCTGTGTTGCGCTGCAAGCCATGCTCGTCTCGCCGCATTTTCTGTTCCGCGTCGAGGCTAACAGCCCGAGCGCCAGCCGCGACAACCTGGAATCCTCATATCCCGTCAGCCAGCACGGTCTGGCGTCGCGCCTCTCCTACTTTCTGTGGAGCAGCATGCCCGACGATGAATTGCTGACGCACGCGGATCGGGGCATGCTGCGCCGGCCCGCCGTGCTGGAAGCCCAGGTCCGGCGCCTTCTTGCGGATCCAAAGTCGCGCGCTCTGGCGGAGAACTTCGGCGGGCAGTGGCTCGAACTGCGCAAACTCGAATCGGTTCAACCGAATCGCAAGCGCTTCCCGGATTTTGACGAGTATCTGCGGATGTCGATGCGCCGGGAGACGGAACTGTTCTTTGACGGCATCGTTCGCGAGGACCGGAGTATTCTGGACTTCATCGACGCCGGCTACACCTTCCTCAACGAACGCCTGGCCAAGCTCTACCAGATCGACGGCGTCACAGGACCGGATTTCCGCAAAGTGGTGTTGGCCGATGACTCGCATCGCGGAGGAGTGGTTACACAGGCAAGCGTGTTGACCGTTTCCTCCTATCCCACCAGAACATCGCCGGTGCTGCGCGGCAAATGGCTTCTCGACAACTTCCTCGATGATCCCCCGCCTCCGCCGCTGCCCGACGTGCCGAACCTGGATGAGAGTAAAATCGGGACTGCGACTTCGCTGCGGCAGCAGTTGGAGCAGCACCGCAACAACCCGACCTGCGCCTCCTGCCACGCGCGCATCGACCCGCTGGGCTTTGGGCTGGAGAACTTTGATGCGATCGGCGCCTGGAGAACGGAAGATGGGAAATTTCCAATCGACTCTTCCGGCACATTGCCAGACGGCCGCTCCTTTCGCGGGCCGCAAGAATTGAAGGCGATTGTGAAAGCCAACCGCCAGGCTTTTGCCGAATGCCTGACCGCCAAGCTGCTGACCTACGCGCTGGGACGCGGTCTGGAGAGCTATGACAAACCGGCCGTCAAGAAGATCGCCGGCCTGGTGGCGGCCAACGATTATCGTTTCTCCGGCCTTGTGTTGGAGATTGTCAGGAGTGTACCGTTTCAGATGCGAGGAGGGGAAAGCACGCCATGATCATTACACGCAAACACCTGTCCAGGAGGACGGTTCTCAAAGGATTGGGAACGGCCATTGCGCTGCCGATGCTGGAAGCGATGTCGCCGGCTTTAGCCGCCATCACTCCAGCGACCCGGAGGTCTGCCGTCAGGCTTGCCTTCATCTACGTGCCCAACGGAATCGTTATGAAGGACTGGACGCCCGCGGAAGCAGGCCGGAACTTTGAGTACACCCGCATCCTGAAGCCGCTCGAGGGACTTCGTGAAAACCTGTCTGTTCTGACCGGGCTGGCCGATCGCAACGGAAACGCCCTGGGAGACGGACCCGGCGACCACGCCCGGGCCGGCGCGTCGTATCTGACCGGCGTGCACTGCAAAAAGACGGCAGGCGCCGAGATTCAAGCCGGCGTTTCGGTCGACCAGATTGCAGCGCAAAGGCTCCGCTCTGAGACCCGGCTCCCTTCCCTCGAACTCGGCTGCGAAGATTCGCGTACGGTGGGCAATTGCGACTCCGGCTACAGTTGCGCTTACACCAACAGCATCTCCTGGCGCAGCCCCACAACGCCGATGCCTCCCGAAGTCAACCCACGGGTCGCCTTTGAGCGCCTATTTGGTACGGTAGACTTCAGTGTCGATGCAAAGACTCGCGCCCGGCGTGCGCACTACCGCCAAAGCATTTTGGACATGGTGCGCGAGGACACCGGCAGACTGGTAGGGACACTCGGTTCGGCTGACCGCCGCAAGCTGGATGAATATCTGGAGGCTGTGCGCGAGGTCGAGCAGCGCATCGAGAAAACGGAAAACGACGAGAGCGCCGGTGCGCCGGCGATCGAAAAACCTCAAGGAATTCCCATTGCTTTCGCAGAATATGCGGGCTTGATGTACGACCTGATGGCTATTGCGTTTCAGACGGACCTGACGCGCGTTGCGACGCTGATGATCGGTCGCGAGGGAAGCATGCGAGTGTATCCCGAGATTGGCATCGCCGATGCGCACCACCCGCTGACGCACCATAGGAACAATCCTGAATGGATCGAAAAAGTTGCGCAAATCAACTGCCTGCATACCCAGTTATTCGCGCAGTTTTTGCAGAAGCTGCAGTCTACAAGCGACGGCGACGGCACATTGCTGGATCATAGCCTCATCGTCTATGGCAGCGGTCTAAGTGACGGCAACAGGCACGTGCATGAAAACCTGCCGATTGTGCTGGCGGGACGGGGCAATGGCAACTTGCGGCCGGGCCGCCACATCGCTTTCAAGCCGGGCACACCGCTGACCAACCTCTATCTGACTTTATTGGATCAGGTAAGCGTCCAGCCGGAAACCATCGGCGACAGCACCGGAAAACTGGAGCAACTCACGGTTTTGTGAGTGGCAGACGGGCGGGTGCTGGCCGATTTCCCCATGGATGAAGTGGAGCGACAGTTTGGCGCCCCGACTATTTGCATCCACCGGGCCGACCTGCTCGACGTGCTTGCGCACGTGCTTGGCAACGGCCCGATTCGGCTCGGAGCCCGCTGCGTGCGTTTCGAAGAAGACGATTCCGGCGTGAGAGTGCACTGCGCCGATGGGCGGGTTGTAAGCGGGCACTTCCTGGTCGGCGCCGACGGCATCCGCTCGGCGGTGCGTGCACAACTGCATGGCGCCAACGGGCTCCGCTATGCGGGCCACACGTGCTGGCGCGGCGTGGCGATGCTGGAGCACTCGGCTCTGTTGCCGGGTCTGACGACGGAAACGTGGGGGCGCGGAAGGCGGTTCGGGCTATGCCCTCTCGGCAATCGCCGTATCGGGTGGTGGGCGACACGCAATGCCCCGCAGGCCATGGGAGACGATCCGAAGGCGCGCAAACGCGATGTCCAGCAAACGTTCCGCGGCTGGCATGAGCCGATCGAAGCTGTCCTGGAGGCGACCGAAGCCGGGGTCATCCTGCGGCACGATGTTTTCGATCTCAAGCCGCGCCGACGGTGGGGCCATGGACGGGTAACGCTGCTGGGCGATGCGGCGCATGCGACCACTCCCGATCTGGGCCAGGGCGCCTGCCTGGCCATTGAAGACGCTTTCGTGCTCGCCAGATGCCTCGCCCAAACAGAGGATATCGTTTCCGCTCTTCGACACTATGAGAACAAGAGGAGAAAGATGACCGCGCGCATGGGTCGCTGGGCACGGTGGCAGGGCTCGATCGGACAGTGGGAGGGGCCGCTTGCATGCGCATTCCGCGACGCGACCTGCCGGCTAACCCCTTCCGCCGTCCAGATGAGGACCTTTAAGGCTCTGATCAAGCCGCTTGCACCGCCTTGATGGGCTCGGCACGCGCAGTTCCTGGTGCGTGACAACAACAGCCATTGCGCATTGATTGACGAATCAAAGTTCGATGCCGTGGAGCCAAGCGATGGCCGAGTACATACCGCTGCAGCATTCGTGGGCGTGGGCTCTTGCGGCCTGCATCGTCGCAGCGGCCCTCGAAGGCGTGCTGTCGGGAACAAAGATCAAGGCACGATTTGCCGAGCTTCGACTACCGCAGCCCGCTTTGCCATTGTGGGCGTGGTCAATCATTGGGTTTGTTTACTACGTCCTGTTCTTCCTGGTGCTGAACTCTCTTCTGGGTAGTCCCCCAACCCCAAGATGGACGTCAGCGGCGCTAGCCCTCGTGGCGGTCCTCCTCGGTGCGAATGCGGCATGGGGCTGGGTGTTCTTCCGCAAAAAGGATCTTTGGCTTAGCGTCGTCTTTTTTGCGCCCTATATCCTGGTAGCGCTCGCGCTCGCTATTGCGCTGTTTCGCCTCGGCAGTCCGCTCGCTGCCTGGTACCTTCTTTATGTCGGCTACCTCGCATATGCAACGTGGTGGGGCTATTGCATCTGGCGGCTCAATTACCATTTCGGAAAGGCCGGCTAGCAACCGGTTGCGGCGGATCGGCTTCGCGGCGGATCTGGATATGTCTCCAGGGTTGGGCATTCCAAGATGGTCCCTCTCTCGCCACCAGCGTCAAGTTGTTCTCTTCTTGGAAGATTTGTGACGTAAGAGCGGAGCAGACCGTGAGACCAAGTTGCGTCCGGAAGGCGGTGTGGCGAGAAGTCGTCACCCGTTGACGGGAAAAATGCCGGGGGGCGGAATCGAACCGTCGACACACGGATTTTCAGTCCGTTGCTCTACCGACTGAGCTACCCCGGCACAGGGCGGGAAAAGAAGGCATTCTAACGGGGGTGGATGTGGTTTTCAAGTGCTTGTGTCGTGACGCGTGGGGTTTCGCGTGAAAAAACTCGGAGCGCATCGATCAAAGTCTCCGCGCTCGCCAAGGAAGCAGCCAGCAACAGTGCCGCGAGCGACCGCGAGCGGGTCCGTGTAACCGGCTGCGACTGGAGGAGCCATCCACAATTGATACCTGACGTCGACGACTTTCACACACCTTCCGACCGAGTATGCGCCACGGACCCGCTCGCGTCGCTCGCGGCACCGTTAATCGGGGCGCCTACAAGAGCGCGGTAGCTGACCAGCCTCGACGCTACTCGAAAATGTAGAACGTACGAAAGATCGGAGCGAGCCCTGGTCAAATGGCCCCGCGACTGCGAACTAGGCCGCAACGAGCCGATGCCACTTTCAAGTGGCAAGTGACTAGTTGCGGGAATACAAGTGAGAGCTTGAACGGGCACCGGCCAGGCGGCCGGTGCCACTATTCCTTGACCAGTTGTTTGATTTCGTCGCTGCGGCCGGTCATTTCCCAGCGGATCAGGGATACCGGAATGAGGCCCGATTTGAGAAATTCGTCATGGAAGCCGCCGAGGTCGAAGCGGTCGCCAAGGTCGTGGGAACGTTCTGCCAGTAGCTGGTCGATCTGAACCTTACCCATCTGGTAGTTCTGCCCGTAGGTGGGCTGGCGCAGGTAGATCTCGCAGTCGACGCGCGCCACGTTGCGGTCCATGTAAGGAACCGACCGGACCATGTAATCGACGGCCTGGTCGACGGTCCACTGGTTGGCGTGCATCATGGCTTCAGCGCGATTGCGCACGGCGCGCGCCGCCATGAAAATCCAGAACAATTCCCGAGTCCGCGGCCGATCGTCGAGCAGCCCGGCATTCATCATCGCTTCTTCCAGATAGAATCCCCAGCCTTCGATGCGACTGCCATCCTCAATGACTCCGCGGACGGGGCGTTTGTCTTCGCGATGAACGCGCAGGTCGAAGCGGTGCCCCGGGATGCCGGCGTGGATTTTGTCGGGGAGCGGATCGCGAAACTGAACCTCCTCCCAGAAATTGCGGCCGCCCGAGCGCACCATCCACGGCACATTGTTGTCCATCTCGGCGATGTAGTCGGGAATCGCGAGAAATTTCTTGTCGCGGATAAACTGGCGCACCTTGCGGTCGGCCTGGTCGACGCGCCGCTGGTATTCTTCGGCCGATGCGGCCGGCTCGAGTGCAGGCAGGGCGCGATTGCGATAGCGCTCCAGGGCAAGGCCCGCCATCGAGCGGTTCCATTCGCGGTCCCCGATGCTGATCACTTCGCGGATCGTAAACGGTTCGAAGTGAACGCGGCGCAGCAGCCAGTCGTAGTGCTCGCGTCCGATGCCGGCTGGCGCCGTCATCCCCGGCAGATTTTGCTTGAGCCACGCATGAAAATCGCGAACCGCTGCCCGGGCCTGCTTCGTTGTTTCGACGAGCGACGGCTCGTGCTTGGCGACACGTTCCAGCAAATCGTCGTACCAACCCAGAATACCGGCGGGAGGCTTGCTGCGGCCGGGTTGCTCGTGGCCCACCCCGTCGTCGTGCTCGAGGTTGAAAAGAGCCAGTTTGGCCAGCTCGCCGGCTGCCTCGGTCAGCGTGGATCTGGCCGTCGTGAGCAGTTCCGGAATGACGGCCAGCCGGTCGGCAAAAGGCTGTCGCGTATGCTCGGTCAACGGAAGCGAAGTGAACGCTACGTCGCGCGCAATGTCGACATACAGCCCCGGATCGCGCGACCAGGGCCGGAGGATCCGGTATTCGAAGTCGAGCTGGTCCAACTCGGCGCGGACCAGCAGGTAATCGACCTGTTGGGCAACGGGCCATTTACTCGGATCAAGCGCTTTCAATTGCTGCTGCCACACGACAATGCTGGCGCGACGCGACGCGACGGCCGCAGCGGAAAAATCCATCTCGCGCTTGCTGAGCAGCGGCTGTTTGAACTGGCGCGCGAGTCGCAGAATTTCAACGATCTCGTCGTAGCCGGTTTGAGCTATCGCAGGGCGGCCGAGCATGATGGCGGTTGCCAGTAGAAGCGCGAGTTTTTTCAACATGGCGGAACTATAGCACTTCAGGGGTCAGGCTTCAGGCTCCAGGGGTCAGAGGTTAGAGGTTGAAGAAAAGTGCGACGGCGGAGCTTAGTGGCACTATCATTGGCTAACACTTATGAACTGGGCCAAGACGAAGACTTTTAAGCGGCATTACGAATTGCGGGAGGGCGATCGTGTTGTCGCCTCGCTCAAGTTTGAAGGGCTGTGCGGGTCGCTGGCGACGGCGCATGCGGGCAAGGAAAGCTGGACACTGAAGCGCTCTGGATTTCTGCGTCCGCGGGTCACTGTCCGCCAGGCCGGCTCAGAGGCCGAACTGGCCGTCTTTGAGCCGCGTTGGACCGGCAGCGGAACGCTGCGGTTCTCCGACGGCCGCACGTTTCAGTGGGAGCACCTGCGTTTCTGGTCGAGCCAGTGGGGATGGACCCGCGGGGACGAGCAGGTCCTGGTTCGGATCAACGCGAACCTGACCGGCTCGCGCGCCAAAATCGAAATGGGAGCAGGCGTCAAACCCATACCCGAAACTCTGTTGCTGGTCATTGTCGGCTGGTACCTGCAGCAGCTGATGAATCAGGATGCGGCGTCCACGGTGGTCATTACGAGCTGAAGGGCAGGGGCCAGGCTTCAGGGGCCAGGAAAAGCACACCGGCTAAAAGCCGGCGCCACCACCCTCCGATCAACTCTGCCTTAGTATTCTATTAATGCCTTCCTCTCAACTCCTTCGATCAACACTCTATTAGTTTTCTATTAATGCCTTCCTGTTCGGCTACCTTCGATCGACACCTCAAACTCTCTTGATGCTTTTCCATCCAGTGACCCTTCCATAGCAGGAAAGCCACCGGCCTGGCGGCCGGCGCCACACTTGCTTTTGGCTATGGGGCCTCGATTTTGGGGAGCGGAGTTTCCGAATTCGTGATCCTGCGGCTGCGGTCGCTGATAATGAGCGCGACGGCTGCGACGATGACCGCCGCGGCCAGCAGAGTTCGCAACGTCAGCTCTTCGCGGCCGACGGCCCAACCGAGAAAAACGGCAATGACTGGATTGACGTAGGCATAGGTGGAGACACGCGCTGAACTTGTCACGCCGAGCAGCCAGTTGTAGGCGGTAAACCCTACCAGCGATCCGAACACGATCAGGTACAGCACTGCCAGAATCGAAGTCGAAGAGGTCGAGGCCCACACAAGCTTTTGCCGCTCCCCCAGGGCCAGGCCGAGACCCGAGAGTAAAACACCACCGGCCAGCATTTCCATGGCGGCAGCCTGAACAGACGATGCCGGCAAGGGCACTCGCCGCGAAAGTACCGACCCTGCCGCCCAAGCAAACGAGCCAGCCGTTACGACCAGGGCGGCTCCAGCATAGACGGGCCCGCTTCCAGCCAGACGAGCGGGCCCGATCAGGACGGCGACACCAGCCAAGCCCAGCACCAGGCCGAGGACAATCCTGCGGGTTGGACGCCGTCCTTCAGGCTGGGCCCAATCCAGCAGCACTATCCAGAAGGCGCCGGTTGCAGCCAGCAGCGAGGCCACTCCCGAGGGCACCCACTGCACCGCCCAGCTAAGCGCTCCGTTGCCGCCGAGAAACAACAGCCCGCCGATAAGCGCCGCACCGCCCCACTGCGCGGCTGTCGGCGGCGGCGCGCCGCGGCGCAGGCTCCACGCATACAGAATGATTCCGGCGGCGATAAACCTGGCGCCGGCCATCAGCAGCGGCGGCAGCGTTGTAACAGCAAAACGGATTCCAAGAAACGTCGATCCCCAGAAAATGTAGACCAGCGCAAAAGCCAGTGCGATCCGTCGTCGTGAAGGCATCCGTTTCCATCCCCTACGGCGGTGCCGCGCGCGTAAGCGAGCGGCCCACCAGCAAAGATGCTACTTTGAAATGAAGGACGAAGTACGAAGGACGAAGTACGAGGGACTAAGGACGAGGGACTAAGGACGAAGGACTAAGGATACTAAGGACGAAGGACGAGTTAAGAGTTACGACGGAGTGATCTTGTCGTTCGAATTCGTCCTTAGTCCTTCGTCCTTAGTCCTGCGGCCGAATGAACCGAAAGCGGATTCCAGCGTAGAATCCTTCAGGATGAGGTCTTCCTTTGCAATAGCGGTTCTAGCGGCCGGGGTGATTGTGTTGTCGGCGCAGCCGGCCATCAAGGTCCGTGTCACAACCGTTTTGATCGAAGCGGTCGTCGTTTCCAATGGCAAGCTGGTGCACGGTTTGACCCGCGAACAGTTCGAAGTCTTCGAAGACGGCCGCCGGCAACAGGTCCAGTATTTTTCCGAAGACAGCGACCTGCCGGTCACGCTCGGAATCCTGGCCGACGAAGGCTCCAGGATGAAGACCGAGCAGATCGCCGCCGTCAAGGAATTCCTCTTCCGCTTCGTTCACCTGCTCAAGCCCAACGACGAGATTCTGCTTGGGGCCTTCGGAGAGGATGTCCGGATGCTGGGGCCGTTGACTTCCGATCGAACGATCTTGACCCGGGCGCTTGACGAAATCTATTTGGGCGCGCGCAAGCGCGCGTGGTTTCGCGACGGCCGCTGGCAATTTAGCGGCAATAGCCACACGGGATACGCCGTCGACTGGATGATCCGGAAACTGGGGGCGGCCCAGCACCGCCGCCGGGTCATCCTGGTTTTTTCCAATACGTTTGGCAATACGGGCGAGGCGACCGAAGACCACCTGCAGGCTGCGGGTATCTTTTTCTATACGGTGTCCTTTCCGGACGCGACCTCAACCGTGTTGTCACTGGGCGGCGATCGCATGGCCGTCGCAAGTATTCTGGATGGGACCGCAGGTGCAAGTTTTCGATTCAGCAACGAACCGGAACTGGCTCGGCAAGTCGCCGCCGATATTTGTTCTCAGTACAACCTGGGATATCCTCTGGCCGAAGGAAAAGATCTCGACAACAGGAACATTGAAGTCCGGATCGCCGGCAAAGATTACAAAGTCCGGTTCCGGCGAAAGCTTATGCGACCGTAAAAGCAGTGGCCAGGGGCCAGTGGTCAGGGGCCAGTTGGAAATGCCTATCGGGTACTGACCACTGACCACTGCCGTCCTCTGCGGTGAATGCCTTTTATCAACAACGCCAAAGGATCAAAATGAAAACTCCATTCAGAAAACTCGTCGCCGCGGTGATGCTTTTGGCCCCGCTGATGGTTGTAGCCGGCGCGCAGCCCGCCGGTAAAGCCGAAATCACCTCGCTGCTCGGCAAGCCGCTCTATGCGCTGGCGGACGAAAAGGAAGCGCTGTCTCCGCTGCAAAAAGAACTCGACGCTGACCCGGCCGATCCTGTTCGAATGCACGCGCTCGGCAAAGCTCTCGCGCGGCTGTGGCGTTTCAATGAGGGCATCGACTGGATGAGCCGCGCCCTCGAAAAACAACCCGACAACGGCGTCTTCCTGCTTGATCG
Organism: Acidobacteriota bacterium; assembly: GCA_051001345.1. Lineage (GTDB taxonomy): Bacteria > Acidobacteriota > UBA6911 > JACQSX01 > JBPCNK01 > JBPCNK01. Next base: position 14,261 of record JBPCNK010000293.1, read on the forward strand.
CGGGCACGCCTACGTCAACATCAGGAAATTCAAAGAGGCGGAAAAGGATCTGGAGAAAGCCGCGGCCCTGGCGCCGGACAACCGTGACGTGTTCTATCATCTCGGCCTGGCGCATTATTTTCAGAGACGTTTCGATAAGGCGGCCGATGCGTTTCGACAGTCACGCGATCTGGCCGACGGTGACGAGGCGATCGTGGCAGCCAGCGACTGGCTCTATATGTCGCTGATGCGGGCGGGAAAGAAAGAAGCTGCGGCCGTCGTACTGGAACGGATTGTGCCAACGATGCAGATCAAGGAGAACACGGCTTATTTTCATCGCCTGCTGCTGTACAAAGGAGTCAAGAAGGAAGAGGAGCTGATCGCACCGGATGCCGTGCCGCTCCAGGTGGCCACGTTCAGTTATGGCATCGGCAACTGGCACCTGTACAACGGGCGCTCCGAAAAAGCGCGGGAATATTTTCAAAGGATCGTCGGCACGAACTACTGGCCGGCGTTTGGGTTTGTGGGGGCGGAAGTGGAACTGTCGGCGAGGTAATCCGCTTTACTAATTAGAGTCATTCACTTCGAAGGACAAAAGGACTAAGGACAAAGGACTAAGGACAAGTCGCGAGTCACGAGTTACGAATTACGACGGAGCGCCCCTCGTCATTCGTACTTCGTCCTTCGTACTTCGTCCTTAGTCCTTTTTTTCAATACCGTGGAACCGTCGAATCTACGTGCCGGGACCATGCGTCGATGCCGCCCCGCAGGTTCTTCAGCTTTTCAAATCCGACCGTTTTGAGAAACGCGATCACGTTGGCGCTGCGGATGCCGTGGTGACAGTAGACGATCCATTCCTGGTCGGGATCCAGTTCCTGATAACGCCGCGTCACGTCTCCCATCGGGATGTGGACAGATCCCGGCAGCGACGCCACCTCCGTTTCCCACTTCTCGCGCACGTCAAGCAGGCGGCAGCCGGCCTTCAACTGTTCGGATAGTTCTTGTGGAGTAATCAGTTCCAAGTGCCCGCCTGCTCGGAGTATTTAAAGGCCGCAACCGTATGCCGTATGCCGCAGGCCGTATGCCGTATGCCGCTCCGTGGCGGGTTCGGCACTGCCTACTGCCCGCTGCCGGCTGCACTGGCGACTGGCGACTGGCGACCGGCGACTTACTTGAGGTGCTTGCGCAGAAATATCAGCATCTCGGGCCAGGCTTGTTGCGTCGCTTTCAGGTTAGCGCCTTCCTGGCCGCCTTGCGCCCGCAAGAAACCGTGTCCGGCGCCGGTGAAAATCCGCGGCTCATAGGACTTGCCCAGGCGTTTCATCTCGACGCCAGTCGCCTCGATCGTGGCGTTGACACGCTGATCGTTCTCGCCGTAGAGACCCAGCACCGGTGCCTTCACCGAAGCTAGTTTCTCCACGGCAGGCGCACTGCCGTAATAGACGACAGCGGCGTTGAGCGCCGGCTGCGCAACTGCGTAGTTGAAGCTAGCCGATCCGCCCCAGCAGTATCCCACCGTGGCGCTCTTGCCGTTGGCCGCCGGAAGATGAATCGCATAATCGCGCACCGCATTGAGTCGCGCGAGGACCTCTTCGGGCGTCAGACCGCGCACCAGCTTGACGACGTCGTCACGGCTGGTAACCGAATCCGTATTGCCTCCGCCGGGTCCTTTGCCGGAAATCAAGTCGGGAGCAACGGCGATAAAGCCATCCTCGGCCAGCTGATCGGCCACGCCACGGATCCAGTCCGACAGACCAAAGATTTCGTGGATGACCAGGACAACGCCTGCCTTGTCCTTGCGCTCGGGATAGACCACCCAGGTGCGCACGGCCTGGTCGCTGCCGGGTACTTTGATATCGGCCCACTCGCCGTGTCGCGGCGATTTTTCGAGGGCGGCTTTCGCATCGGCTTCGGCCGGCGGAAGTTTTTCATCGACAGGACCAGCGGCTGGCTGGGTTGCCGCTGCAGCCTGCGCGTGGCCGGCATGCGGGTCGGTCGCCTGCCAGGCGAACGCGGGGGTGATAAGCAGAATCAAGATCGATAGAGCGGCGATTGGTCTCATGCGTACGGTCCTCCAGGGGAGTACAAATTCTAACACTGGAGTGGCTGATTGGCCGCTGGCTTACCCGGATTATTCACAAAAGTATTCACCACAGCGACCCAGCGTGGCAAGGCCGCAGCCAAACAGTCGGCAGTCGGCAGCGGGCAGGCGGCAGCGTAATGCAGACGATGCGGCGCCGATTGCAAAGAAAAAGCAAAGCAGTCACGAATTACACGAATGAACCCGAATGGCCCGAACGTTCCTAGGTCTATCGTACCCGGTTGGTTTGAATCCGAGGGCAAACTCCTATCAGCGGATTTCGGGTTAATTCGTTTAATTCGTGTAATTCGTGACTTGCTTTTCTTTTCAATCATCCAGCCATAAACCGATGGACGTGATCGCGCTCGTGGACGTGGTCGCTAATGTCCTAGGACCGACCCATCAGGAAGCTGACAGGCTGGAAGCCTGTCCCACTCTGGCTTGGCCCATTTTCATCCGGGGTGGTGAATCCCCGGATTCATAAACGCTGTGGTGAGTGCTCTTATGAATTATGCTGCGGCTCTGTTGACGCTCGATCCGCAAATCGTACTCGTACCTCGTAATTCGTACTTCATAATTCGAGCCTCTGATTGCCCGCTCCCTTATGGTCGCGGCCCTGACACTTGTGTCTCTGTGATAAAAAGAAGCTGTGGGCGGCAAAAAGATCCATCCCGAAATCCAGCTGCTTCTTCGGTTGCTCGACGAAGCGTATGAAAAACAGGCCTGGCACGGCCCCAACCTGCGCGGCTCGCTGCGCGGCCTGACTTTCAGGGATGCCGCCCCCAGGCCAGCCCCCGGGCGCCACAACATCTGGGAGTTGACCGTTCATGCGGCGTACTGGAAATACGTCGTGCGCCGCCGGCTGACCGGCGAGAAGCGCGGCTCGTTTCCGCTAAAAGGCAGCAACTGGTTTGAGCGTCCCATCCAATCCACATCGCAGGCGTGGAAAAAAGACTTGAAGCTGCTCGACGAACAGCACCGCATGCTGCGCGTCGTCATCGAAAAATTGCCGCCCGAGCGGCTCTACCAACAGTCGGCCGGCAGCAGCCAGCCCAACATCGCCATCGTCCAGGGAATCGCGGCCCACGATTTTTACCATGCCGGACAGATCCAGTTGATCAAGCGCCTGACACGGACCCGTCGATGATGGACTGGATCTCCGACCCACAAATCTGGATAGCGCTGGTCACGCTGACCGTTTTGGAGATCGTGCTGGGCATTGACAACATCGTCTTCATTTCGATCCTCTCGGGAAAGCTTCCCAAGCAGCAGCAGCCAAGGGCGCGCCGTTTGGGGCTCGCCCTGGCGATGATTACGCGCGTCGGCCTGCTGCTCTCGCTGACCTGGATCATGCGTCTGACGGCGCCGTGGTTTTCGATCTTCGGAAAGGAGATTTCCGGCCGCGATTTGATTTTGATTGTGGGCGGGCTGTTCCTGCTGGCCAAGAGCACCCACGAAATCCACGACAAGCTCGAGGGCGAACAAGAGCACGACACGACCCGCCGGGCGCCGTCGTTTGCCGGCGTTATCGTCCAGATCCTGATTCTCGACCTCGTTTTCTCGCTCGATTCGGTCATCACAGCCGTCGGAATGGTCAAAGAGGTGGGCGTCATGATCGCAGCCGTCATGTTGGCCGTGGTTGTCATGATGTTTTCTGCCAACGGCATCAGCAATTTCGTCAATCGCCATCCGACCGTCAAAATGCTGGCGCTCAGTTTTCTGTTGCTGATTGGCGTAACGCTGATCGCCGAAGGTCTCGGCCAGCACATTCCAAAAGGCTACATCTACTTTGCCATGGCCTTTTCCGTTTTCGTCGAGATGTTGAATCTGCGGATTCGCGGCAGCGCCAAGCCGGTGAAGTTTCACGACCGCCATCCAGGCTGACCCAAGCCCACTGCGAGCCGTCCCATGGGATTGATCGCCGTTACCGGCGCCAGCGGCTTTGTCGGCCGCCATCTCGTTGGCTACCTTCATGGCCGCGGGCTGCGTGTTTGCGCGCTCGTGCGGGATCCGCAAGGCAGCCGCGATTTGGCCCAGTGGTGCCAGGCGGGAGTTTACCGGTGCGACCTTCCTTCCGACATTGACCCGCGCGCTTTCGCCGAACCGGTCGATCTGCTGATTCATTGCGCCTACACAACGCGGGCGGGCGACCCTCGCTTGGCGCGGCAGGTCAACGTCGATGGGACCGCGGCGCTCCTGGATGTGGCGCTGAAACGCGGCCTGCGCCGGGTTTGTTTCATTTCCTCGCTGTCGGCGCGAGCCGGCGCGCTGTCGCTGTACGGTCAGACCAAGTTCGAGATTGAGAACCGACTGGATCCCGCGCGTGATGCGATTCTGCGGCTCGGGTTGGTGGTCGGCAACGGAGGCCTTTTTGCCCGAATGCGCCAGTCGGTGCGCGACAATCGCATCGTGCCTTTGTTCTACGGCGGCAACCAGGTCGTCCAGACTCTTTTCATCGACGACCTGTGCGCCGTGGTGGGTCGCGTAGTCGATCGCAACCTGGCCGGCCTTAACTCGGTTGCCGAGGAGCAGGGAGTCACGTTGCGGACGCTGCTGGAGACACTGGCCCGCCGCGATGCAAGCCGCTGTCGATTTGTTGTGCTGCCGGCTGCGCCTGTCTATGCCGCGTTGTGGACAGCCGAGCGCCTCGGTCTACGCCTGCCGCTCAGCACGGACAATCTGCTGGGCCTGCGACAGATGAGGCAGGTCGATGTGCGGGCTGACCTGGAGCGAATTGGGGTGCCGATTCGGTCGTTTCTGGAGTCGCTGGAGGCGTTGTGATCTGTTGGTGCCCAATCCGCGCTCTCTGCGAATTGCTTAGATCACCACAGAGACACAGAGGGATTAGATGCGTGAATCGGAATTCTCGGCACCCCACAGGGCTTTTCTCTGTGCTTTCTCTGTGTCCTCTGTGGTGAATGCTGTTGTGAATTATGCTGCGGCTTTGGTGCTCGAGGGCAAATCGTAATTCGTAACTCGTAATTCGTAATTGGCGATCCTGATTGCCCACTCCCTTACGGTCGCGGCCCGGACATGGTCGCGGCCCTGTCAGGTTGATCCTAACCCTGACCCCTGACCCCTGAAGCCTGACCCCTGCTTTACAACAGCATTGACGCAACCCGATCGGCGTTGGCCATGATTGTGAAGGTCAGTCCTTTAGCGGGCAGCGTCCCCAGCACCGCGCCATCCACGACGAACACATGGTCGGTTTCGCGCAGCCTTCCGTCCGGCGTTGTCGTCAGCGCTCGATCTTCTGTTGTCATCGGCAGCGTGCCCGCGTAGTGGATGCTCGATCCGGCTTCCATTCCAACCCGCAACAGCGGCACACACCCTAATCGTCGCACCAGCGACAACAGTTTCTTTTCGCGCCGTCGATCCAGCGTTCGCTCGTCGGCCGTGCGGCTGTATTCGATCTCGAGGACATCCCCGCCATCGTCCTTTCGCAGCGCGGCCCATCGCAGCGGCGATGTCCGGTCGGCGTGGTGGACACCAAGGATGGTCAGGCTGGTCAGCAAAACCCGGCTCATCTGCACTCCAGCCCAGACCGGCAACGGCATCTGCTGGACTAGTCGAAACAGCAGCAGCGAGCGATACGAAAAAATTTGCGCCGACACCCATTCGCGCTCCGCGCTGTGATCGTCAAACAACAGCGACAATTGCGCCAGACTGTGGCGTCGATCGCGCGCCGGCCGGCCCAGCATCCGCAGGTTGACACAGGCCACGTAACTGTACGGGTTGCACAGCAGCGGAACGCTCCGGTCGTAGTGGCCGAGCGAGCGCAGCGCCAGCCGTGCCGAGCCGGTGGTTCCAGCGGCCAACAACAGCTTGTTACAACCCAGCAGCCGGCGCTCTCCGGTGTCGACGTCGCGAGCCTGAACACGCACTCTTCCTTCTGCTTCCTCAAAACGTTCGACCAGGGTACGGCTAATGTAAGAAAAGTTCGCACACCCGGAGAGCACATCCAGCGTATAGGCGGGACGGTAGACGGAGCGCCTCGCGTCGGACCAGTAGTCCATATCGAAATACGAATTGGCGCGCCGCCCGAGACAATCCTCGGAGAGCACCGCCAGCGGCGTCTGCTCGAGAAATAACCCAGCGCTTTCAAACCGGGCGGCGCCGCGCACGTACGCCGCCAGAATGGTCGCCGCGTTCGAATCGATTTCTAGCGGCGGCAACAGCGACCGGATGGAACAGGTGCGGCGGCGGCTCTCGTCACGCCAGGGCGCGCTGATGCCGATGCGCCCAGCCACTGTTTCATAGTGCGGTTGCAGCGCGGCGGCATCCAGCCCGATGCGGCGCAGTTCTTCTGGGTCGTACGTAAAACACCCCGCACCCCAGGCCACGCCGAGGCCGCCGCGCGCCGGCGATTCCATCAGGTAGAAAGAGTTGGAGCGATGGCGGAACCAGCGATCGCTGCCGGCCGTGACGTATTGCCGCGGCGGCGTCAGCTGCGCGCCCGTACGGACCTTCCCCGATGGAATCCCTTCGCCGTCGTGGCCAAGAAAATAGAGCCGCTGGTTGGGATCCGTACGGCGGATTTCCGAGAAGGGCGCATCGGGAACGAGTGCGGAGTAACGGTTGTCCACCTCGCCGATGTCGACAAGCGCCACGCGCCTTCCGCCTTCGACCAGGCGCGAGGCGGCCTGAACTCCGGACGGGCCCGATCCCACGACGATGGCGTCAAAGAAATCGGTCATCAATCCGGTCCGGCGCCGCGCCGCAGCAGCCTGGCTAGAAAGTAGAACGGCACCGTCAAACCGAGGGCCCCCAGCCAAAGGAGCGCCACCACCGGACCGTGCGTGATCGGTTCAAAGTCGGCGGTCTGCCGTGGATCGGTTTCGCGTTGTGCGAGTTGGCGGAGTTTTTCAATTCGAGTCATGATTCTGGTAGTTGCCTCTTCACAATGGTATTCACTACAGAGACACAGAGGACACAGAGAAAGCACAGAGAAAAGCTTTTTGGGGTTCCGAGATTTCCGATTCATTCATCTAATCCCTCTGTGTTCCTCTGTGTCCTCTGTGTCTTTGTGGTGAATAGCTCTTATCGATTAGGCAGTCTTACACTCGCGGCTGTCGCGAAAATCCGTTCTGAAGGCGCCCCCTACACTATAATCGGGCCCTTGGAGCATTGATGAAACCCAGTTTCAGCCTCGGCATCGAGGAGGAATTCCAGACCATCGACCCCGCCAGCCGCGACCTGCGCTCCCATATTTCCATGGAAATGGTCGAAAAGGGAAAGATGCGCATGCAGGAACGCGTCAAAGCCGAGATGCATACGTCCGTCATCGAGGTCGGGACCAACGTCTGCAAGACCATCGCCGAGGCGCGCCAGGAGGTCGTCGCGCTGCGACGCGAGATGATCGGCCTTGCGCGCGAGAACGGCCTGAGACTGGCAGCGTCGGGAACCCATCCGTTTGCGCACTGGAAAGATCAGGAGATTTATCCCGACCCGCGCTACGCGGCCATCGTCCAGGACATGCAGATTGTCGCCCGAGCCAATCTCATCTTCGGGCTGCACGTGCACGTGGGCGTCGAAGACCCCGAGACGATGATTCAGTTGATGAATGCGGCGCGTTATTTCTGCCCGCACATTCTGGCCCTCTCCACCAACTCGCCCTTCTGGACCGGCTACGATACCGGATTGAAATCGTGCCGCTCGAAAGTGTTCGAGCGTTTTCCCCGGACACACATCCCCGACTACTTTGGCAGCTACGGCGATTACGAGCGCTATGTGAATTTGCTGATCAGGACCAATTGCATCGACAACGGCAAGAAGATCTGGTGGGATGTCCGGCCGCATCCATTCTTCAATACTCTGGAGTTTCGGATGTGTGATATCCCCATGCGGGTTGACGAAACCATCGCCATTGCCGCGTTGATCCAAGCCGTCGTGGCCAAACTCTACCAGCTTCATGCCAAAAATCAGGGATTTCGATTGTACCGCCGCGCCCTGATCATGGAGAACAAGTGGCGCGCCGTCCGCTACGGCCTCGAGGGGAAACTCATCGATTTGGGCAAGCAGACGGAGGTCCCCGCCCGCGATCTGATCCACGAACTGGTGGAGTTTGTCGATGACGTCGTCGATGAACTGGAAAGCCGTGAGGAAGTTGCCCTCGTGTACAAAATGCTGGAAACGGGAACCGGCGCCGATCGCCAGTTGGCCGTGTTCCGAAGAACGGGGGATTTAAAGCAGGTGGTAGACTACATCATCGAAGAGACGGAAACATGACTTGGGCAAGAGGGTGGCGCCGGCTACAAGCCGGCAGACGAAGGGAAATCCACAGGAGCCTGAACGCAAGGACTAAGGACAAAGGACTAAGTACGAGTTGCGAGTTACGAATTACGAGTTACCACGGAGCGCACCTGGTCATTCGTAATTCGTGACTCGTAATTCGCAATTCATGGTGCGGAAATGGAGAAAGTTGTACACGGTTCGGATCTCGCACGGGTCGCATTCGACCCGGAACTGAGCATTGGCGCCCGCAACGCAGTTCGTACCTGCCTGCGCATTCGGCCGGCCGAAAAGGTCACACTCATTACCGATCACGCTTCTCTTGAGATCGGCGCAAGTTTGTTTCATGAGGTCAGAGAGGTCACCCCACGCTGTACGGCTTTTGTTTTGGAAGACTGCGCACCACGGCCGCTGGAAAACCTGCCGGAACCGATCCTGGAAGATCTCGAGAGCAGCCAGGTGAGCCTGTTTGCCGTCACCGCTCAAACCAATGAGCTGAAGTCACGGATGCAGATGACACGCGTCGTCCACCGCCACCGCATCCGTCATGCTCACATGGTCAATATCAACCACCGCATCATGCTGGAAGGGATGCGTGCCGATTACAACGAGGTCGACGCGGTCAGCAACAAAGTCTGCGAGTTGGCGCGCGGCGCAAGCGTCGTGCGTGCCCGCACTGCGGCCGGCACCGATCTGACTGTGCGGCTCAATCCTGAGTACCGTTGGATCAAAACCAGCGGGATCATCCAGCCGGAGAAGTGGGGCAACCTGCCCGGGGGTGAGGTCTTCACGACACCCGACGAGGTCAACGGCGCCTACGTCATCGACGGCGTCGTCGGCGATTATCTGGGCGACAAGTACGGCCTGCTGCGCCAACAGCCGTTGACGGTCCGGATCCGAGAGAATCGCCTGACCGAAGTCTTCAGCGAGAACAAAGCGCTCGAGCAGGAATTCTGGAAGTATTGTCATACCGACGAGAACAGCGATCGGGTGGGAGAATTCGCCATCGGCACCAACATCGCACTCGGCGAGGTCATCGGGCATATTCTTCAGGATGAGAAAGTCCCCGGCGTCCACATCGCTTTCGGCAATCCCTACGGCGAGCACACCGGCGCCGAGTGGACATCTTCATCACACATCGATGTCGTCGGCTCGCGTTTCGATCTCTGGCTCGATGATCGGCAGATCATGGAGAGTGGGCAGTTTCTTCTTTCAACTGGCAAGTGATCAGGGGCAGGAATACGAGGAATTCGTGACAGGTGCGGATATTCACAAGAGCTATTCACCACAGAGACACAGAGGACACAGAGAAAGCACAGAGAAAAGCTTTTCGGGGCGCCTAGAATTCAGATTCATGCATCTAATCCCTCTGTGTTTCTCTGTGTCCTCTGTGTCTCTGTGGTGAACAGCTGATGTGAATAATCCGTAATTCCAAATCGTGATCTCCGAACTCCGCCAGCACTATAACGCCTCCTTCACGCCTGAAAAGTATCGCCGCTTCGTCAAACGCCTCAATGCCATCAGCGGCGCCACCATTGAATTCCGGATTTCGGAGACACCCTGTTTTCTGCCCCGATCGCTGGTCGAGACGATGATCCGCTCGGGCCGGGAACTGATCGAGCAGCTTGTGGATCCGGCCTACCATGCGCTTTCGGCGCGATCCATTCCGGCTGAATACAACGTCCCAAACGAGGACGCGCATCCGCAATTTGTTCAGGTCGACTTCGGCCTGGTTCAGGACGATCAGGGCGTGTGCCATCCACGGCTGGTCGAAATCCAGGCCTTTCCGACGCTGTATGCGCTGCAACCAGTTCTGGCCCAGCAGTACCGGGAGGTCTTCGAGTTCGACAGGCCCTATCTGCTCGAAGACCGGACCTTGGACTGCTACCAGGCCCTGCTGCGCCGGGCCATCCTGGGCGATCATGATCCGGAGAACGTCGTCCTCCTTGAAATCGAACCAACCAAGCAAAAGACTCTGCCCGACTTCATTCTCACCGACCGGCTGTGCGGAACCCGGACCCTGTGCGTCAGCGAGGTGATCAAGCAAGGCAAGAAGCTGTTCTATCGCCTGGACGGACAACTTGTGCCGATTCACCGTATTTACAACCGCGTCATTATCGACGAGCTTGTCCGCCGGAAACCGACGATGTCCTTTCAGTTCTCCGATGAGCTTGATGTGGAGTGGGCCGGACATCCGAACTGGTTTTTTCGAATCAGCAAATTCTCGATTCCTTACTTGCGTCATTCCTGCGTCCCGGCGACGTCGTTTCTGAGCGAGCTCAAAGAAATTCCTGCCCATCCGGAGCGATTCGTTCTGAAGCCGTTGTATTCCTTTGCCGGTTCCGGCGTCGTCGTCGGGCCGACGCGCGAGCAGATCGAAGCTGTTCCCGAAACACTTCGTTCCGAGTACATCCTCCAGGAGCGCGTCGCATTCACGCCTGTAATTGCAACTCCGCTAGGGCCGACTCAAGCGGAGATTCGCATCATGTATCTCTGGCTGGACAAGCTCGAGGCAGTCACGTCGATTGTCCGGATGGGCCGCGGCCTGATGATGGGCGTCGATCATAATAAGAATATGGAGTGGGTGGGAGCGTCGGCGGCGTTTTATGAATAGAGCCTCGTCGCAGAGGCTCCAGGCTCCAGGGATTGTGGATTGGGGATTGGGGATTGATTCATTGACGATTGCGGATGCGATGCAATCCGTAATTTCCTGGAGCCTGGAGCCTGAAGCCTGATTTCGATTAGAATATCCCACGCAGGTGCATCCTTTGCCTTGAAGAAGATGCCGCCGATGCCAGTGACTCGCTTCATGTGATCCTCCGATGTGCGGTGGTTGGGGGGTGGCGTTTCTTCTGCGGCCTAACGTTCGACATGAGGCGCGGCCCAAAGCGCGCGAAGCGGGCTTTGGGACGTCCTCGATGGAGGGGGCGTCACCGGAGCTGGCTGCGCGGACGGCTTTGCCACCTCGCGCGGTGCTCACACTCGACGTGCCCCCCGGAAGCCTCTCGCAGCGTAATACGACTGCGCCCCATTGTGATACACGAAAACCTTGCCATAGCGTCTATCGCAGAAGAGGGCTCCTCCGAGCGCTCTAATGTCTGACGGTGTTCTAACCCAGCTGGAAGTCTTGGTGTCAAACTCACCAAGCTTCTGCAGCTCTTGGTACTGTTCCTCCGTGAGAAGGTCAATGCCCATCGCGGCAGCCATTTCGACAGCGCTGCTCTCCGGCTTGTGCTCCTTCCGAGACTCAAGCGCTTCACGGTCGTAGCAGAGACTCCTGCGGCCCGTTGGACTCTCTGCGGAGCAATCGCAGAACGTGTAGTGCCCCGTCTCTCTGTCCTGGCCAATGACGTCCAGTTCGCCACCCGTCATCTCCATTCCGCGCAGCGATCGCAGTGCATCCGGATTGCCTTCGAGCTTGGTTTCCACGTCGGCCCACCCTAGTCCTTTGTGCCGGTGCATGTTCCTCTCGAAGCGTGCCTGCAGTGTTCGGAGAAGCTCTTCCCGTTCTTGCGCCTTCATGGTCCTCCCCGTTCGTTCAGGTCGGTTGCAGGTCGTCGGTGTTGCTTGTGACGCCTAACTATCACTAACGCCCGGCATCAGCCGCGCGCCCGGAAATGTATCGATCCGAGGGAATCACCGTGGCGCGTCGGCTGGATGCCCTTGTTAGCTGTCAATCCTCTCCCGCCAATAGCCCGGCCGCCGCCTCTGATGCGCAACAGCAACCACCAAAATCGCCGCGGGTTCTTCGGAATAGAGTAGCGAGAACGGGAATCTTCAAAGTAATGCCCGCCTGAGCCCGCGGCCCACCGCTTGGCCAATCTTCGGATGTTCGCGCAACGCATCGATGACACGCTGCACATCGTCGAGAAACTCTACACCAAGGCCGGTCGACTCAGCCTCATAGAACAGGGACGCCTCGGTCATCTCCTCCTCTGCCGGAGGAAGAAACCGATATGCGATCATTCGAGACGTCGACGAGCCCTAGCCATGACCTCGTCGCCGGGGCTTGCCTTCAGCTCCCCTGCCACGAAGGCCTCATAGCGGCGCTGAGCTTCCTCGATCCACAACTGCTCGGCGTTGCTGTCGACACTCAGATCGAGTTCTTCAATCAGAATGCGAGCCAGCGCCGCCTTCTCTTTGGAGCTCAACGCTCGGGCTTGCCTTTCCAACTCTTCAAAAAAAGTACCCATGACCTAAATCATATACGCTGGCTCGTCTGACAGCTAACGATCGCGCTCACCCGCGGCCGCTTTGCGTCCCCCGGCCGTCGGGTGCAGCGCGGTGTTAGCCGCCGCAGACCTCGCAGTTCGAGGCTACCGTTTCTCCCCTCTCCCCAATGGAGACGGTGGTAGCAGGCTGTTGGCCCACTGCGCAATCGCCTCGGCTACCTGTGCTTCCTCGCCGGCATACATGTGATCCGCGTTCTGGATCATCAGCGTCGTGACTCGGCTCGGGCCGCTCGACTGACGTTCGATGGAGGACTTGAGCAGTTGCAGGTCCGCCTCCGTCCCAACGTCATCTCTGGTACCAAAGAACGCGAGGAGCGGACAGTGGATGCGCGTGACGCCGGGGTTTCGCGTCTGAACGCCAAAGAAATCCTTAAATTCAGGACGCGAGTTCGCGATGTCCAGGAAGGTCGCCGCGCTGATGAAGGAGGGGAACCCGCGGTTGGGAATCCGCACCAGGTCGTCCGGGTTTCCGGCAGCCATCATCCGGGTAGCGTCGGCCAGCTGTTGGGGATCTGTGGGTCTGGTTTCTGCCCGAACCGCGCCGGAGGCGAGGACCACGCCGACGACGCGGGGGTCCTGCTGATCAGCCTGGTAGGCCCGAACAGCCGCCCAGCCGGCGCTGTGTCCGACGAGCACCACCTGCTTGAACCCCTGGGTCTGGGCAAAATCGATCCAGGCGGCCAGGTCCCGGACCTCCTCGCTTGCGACACCCCAATAGCCCCCGCCGCGGATCCGCTTTCCGTGTCGGTACCCGAGAACATTACCGAGGTCATGCATCCGCGTGTTTGCGGCGATGGTTGTGTAGCCGCGCACCGCGAGCGCCCGGCCGATCATTGTGTACGTCGGAGAGTAGAAGTTTGTTCCCCATCCATGTGTCCAAATGACGGCAAGGGGCTTCGCCGACGTCTTCGACGACGTGAACATTGCACCACCGTTCACGATGTCGTCCGCCGATCGAACATAGACGAGCTCTTCGGGAAACTCGCCTTCTGTTACGGTCATTGGGTGCGGCCAGTACCGCAGCCATAGCACAACCGCTGCCGTCGCAACAACACACACTACAGCGATTGCAGCGAGTGGGCGCCACCAACGGGGGAGTTGCAGGGGCATCGTTTTCCTCAGTGCTGGAATCCTCTGCACGGCGGCTGTGACCGTCTCGTGCGGCTAACGCTCGGCATCCTCGCCACGTTCAGGCGTCGCAAAATCATAGAAAACACGAAATAGATTTCCGTCGGGGTCTTCAGCCATGAACTCGTGCAAACCCCATGGTTTTGACTCCGGCTTGGAAACCAACTTTGCTTGCCTAGTAC
>JBPCNK010000294.1:0-8029 GCA_051001345.1 Acidobacteriota bacterium
AGAAATGGGGTGGCTTCGATTTTTTTCACACGTTCTTACGCCGCCCTGGGTTTTAATCCTTCGCCCCTGCGGGGCGACTTTCGTTTCGACTCCTGCGGCGGCCCAACGGTTCTCACCGCTGCGATGCAGAGGGCGAATGACGTGCCCCCGAAGGGGGCAAATAATAGAGCCCAGGGCGTGAGCCCTGGGTTTAGGGTTCGTCGCATCCATGAGCCCCAGAGGGGCGAAAGAAATAGGGTGGCTTCGATTTTTTTCACACGTTCTTACGCTCGGGGCGCCGACACATTCACTTCGGAGAAACGACCGGCGGGGCCATCGGCCGCAACCGCTCGGGCGTAACGCGATGCATCAGCGCCGACATCTGCGCACCCAAAAGCAAAATCAGGCAGGAGGTGTACGTCCAGGTCAGCAACACCACGACAGCCGCCAGAGATCCATGAATGTGGGCGTAATTGAAGCGCGGTACCAGCCACGCAAAGACGTAGTTGGCGGCCTGCCACAGCACCGTGGCCGCAAGCGCGCCGGGGATGACCTCGGAGAACTTCACTTCGGTATGAGGCACTAGCCAGTAGGTGATCAGGAAGCCGAGGAATGTGATCAACACTCCGGCCAGCCCGATCCCGATTCTCCAAAGCGTTCCGCTTTCTCCGAAGATCAACAGGTCGTCGAGCCCGACCTGGCTGGTCAGCCGTTGCAGACGGCTGAGAAAGAGAGTGATGAGGACCGAAAACGTCAACAGCCCGCCGGCTACCGCGATCATCCAGAATGCCAGGAGGCGCGACTTCCAGAAGCTGCGGTAATGCGTCACATGCCAGGCCCGGTTTAGCGCCGCCTCCAGAAGCGACGTCATCCACGAAGAGGCCCACACAAACGCGAGAGTCGTCACGAGCAATCCCATCCCGGATGGGAGCGGCATCTCTGCCAGATTCTCCCGCAGGAAGGGCCTCGCGCCGGGAAAGATCCTCATCACTTTGCGCAGCGCGACACCCTCCAGGTCCTGTGCGGTAAAGATGTGGTTGGAAACGACCGTTAGGATCAGCAGCAGCGGAAACAGCGAAAAGAGCGCGAAGAAGGCAATCGACGACGCTGTCGTGGCGGCGTTGTTGTCCACCATGCTTCGCAGCGTGTTGAGGAAAAGGTGCCGCTTGGTGTGACCAGTCGGGATGTGAAAGATCCGGCGGAGCATTTCTAAATTCTAGGGGCGCTTGGCGAAAGGGTCAACCTAGTCAGGGGTCAGGCTTCAGGCTTCAGGGGTCAGGGAATTTCGGATTGGCAATTGAATCGCAATCCGCAATCACCAATAAATCCGCAATCCGAAATCCACAATCCGCAATTCCCTGACCCCTGACCCCTGAAGCCTGACCCCTCTGCATCTACGTGCGCCGCGCTCGTCTCAGCAAAGTGTCTAACTCGGAAGCCACATCCCGGTACGTATACCGGATCACCGCCGGAGCCGTGTCGTATTCATTGCCCCAGAACGGCTCGCTCAACACGGTTCCGCTTCGATCCAGGACCCAGATCGTGGGTGTGCCGTATTTTCGCGTGTCGGCTTTCCATTTGAACTTGCCGAGCCAGGCTTCCTTCATGGGAAGCGCGGCGTAGGGAAGCTCCACCGAGGCGTTGCGCAGCAGGACGAAACGCGGATCGTAATAGAGCTCTGAAAATGGGAGAAAATTCTTGTCGCGCAACTCTTCAGTTTTGGAGATGACCTGGGAGACAGCCTGCTGGAATTGCGGGTCGTCATCGGGCCGGCCCAGGAAAACGCCCTCAGGAAAGCCGTAGTTTTTTTCGCTGTACACCGGTGGGCAGACAATCGGAACGAAGCGGACGCCGGCGGCGCCGTACGTCAGAAACAACGCGCGCTGCAGCGCCATGTCGTCGGCGCTGTCCTCGCACCAGATTCCCAGACGCCGGGCCGTGTCGCCGGGAAACGCGCTGCCGATAAACAGAAGCACCAGCAGCTTCGTCCCGTCGTCGCACAGTTCGAGCAACTTTACTCTGGTTCGATCCGCATTGAGGACGGCGACATCGCGATGCATCCTTACGCCGGGCAGGTAGCTGGCCGCAGCAGGCGCCGAGACGGCGCGTGACAGGCCCAGCCCGAGGGGCGTTGCGGCCATTGATAGTTTCAGAAGATCCCTGCGTTTCATCATTGAGTGCTATCTAATGTGGTGACAGTCTGATGTGTCTGCACCGGAGGCGCCATCACAGAGCCGCGACCGTA
Organism: Acidobacteriota bacterium; assembly: GCA_051001345.1. Taxonomy (GTDB): domain Bacteria; phylum Acidobacteriota; class UBA6911; order JACQSX01; family JBPCNK01; genus JBPCNK01. Next base: position 2,225 of record JBPCNK010000294.1, read on the forward strand.
AGGATTGTGAGGCTCCGGTTCTTTCACAAGACTCTGTAAATATCAATAGGAGCCCGTGGTGCGGGCATCTTGCCCGCAGTCATTTTTGAGCAAAAAAAAACCCCACCGTTTCCGGTGGGGTTTTCAGCCAGTGGACCTACTTCTTTTTCTTTGCGGCCTTCTTGGCTTTCTTCGCGGGAGCTTTTTTGGCTTTTTTGGTTGCCATGGGTCGATCGGACCTCCTTTCGTACGAATTTGTTCGCCTTCTTATAAGGCCGGCAATCTAAGATTAACGCAACCTGCGATTTAATTTCAACCTGCGATTACGCATCGCAAGAGAATTTTCTAACAGGCTGCGGATTTTTGCAAGCGCAACTTTTTCATTCTTGCCTTCGGAGACGCATTCGGGGATCGCCTCGCAGACCGCCTGAACCTTCCGCGGGCGGTTCAAATTTCGCAATTCGATTTCAAATTCGCGCGCGCCGACCGACAGAAGCACGGTCTTGCAACGCACATGTTTTTGAACATCGAGGTTGAGCTCCTCGACGATTTGATCGATAGCGACGCTGAAGACAAACTGGCCGTGCCGCAGGGTGTCGAGCATCGCGCGGCGGTCGTGGGTCAGCAGGAAGATGGTGTCGCCATCGGTCAGCAGCCGTAACTGGGCGAGAGGATTCTCGACCTTCGGCATCCGCGCGCCGAGGTAGGCGAGGCACTTGCGAATGCGCTGCAGCGACAGGCCGCGCGCGAGAAATTCGCTGGCCACGCGAATCTGGATGAGGTCCGAGAAGGAATAGAGGCGCGTGGATCCCTGACCGTTGGCTTCGCCGATAGAAGGTTTGATAAAGTCAGTGGCGTCCCAGTAGCCCAGTTGACGTTGGGTTACTCCGGTGATCCTCGAGACCGTCTGTGATCGAAAATTCATAATGAACGACAACGTTGTACTTCTGATGTCGAATTATAGAGTCCACACCACTCTTGTCAACGGAAAACAACAGAGGTCAGGCTTCAGGGGTCAGGCTTCAGGCGTCAGGTGTCAGGGGTCAGGACGTGATCGTGCTCGTCGACGTGCTCTTCGAAAATTGGGGATTGGGGATTGAATTTGCGATTGCGGATATTGCGGATTTCGGATTGCGGAGTTGATTGACGATTGTGGATTGGAGAATTGAGGATTGCATTGCAGATTGGATGATTGTCGATTGGGATTGGGGCTAGGGTCACACTGTTCTTAGGGCGTCAAACGAAATCCGCAATACAATCCAAAATCTCCCAATCCACAATCCCCAATCAACTCCGCAATCCCAAATCCACAATCCGAAATCTAATCCCCAATCCCCAATCCCCAATCCCCAATTTTCGAATGAGCCGCAATTTCGGATTGTGGATTGCCCACCCGGGGCACCGCCGTTGGCGGCGTGTGTTACTTGCGCGCCTTGACAAAAGTGCGAAGCGTTCTTTCCAACGACTCGCGCGGGATGCTGTCGACAAAGCCGCGAACGATCAGTGCCAGCCCGAAGGGGATGTCGCGCGAGAGGCTCAGCGACGTGCATTCAATGACAACGTCGGCGCCCACTTGTTCGAATTTCCAGAAGCTGTCGAATTTCCACAAGAAGCCGTGGTCTTGTCCCACCGGCTTCTCTTTCTCGGACTCACAGTCAGCCAGTTCGGCGATCTTGGTAGCCCGGCTTTCGCTCCACTGGCGGGCGGCCGACAGCGGATAGTAAATCCCATCGTGTTCGGTGTTGTAGCAGACGGTGATGACCTTCTTGCGGCGGAACTTGAAAAACACGTGGTAGCTGTTGCCGCTGTGGCGCAAGGTCTTCGAACGCATCACGTCTTCGGTGAAGTAGCGCGAATGATTGTCGTAGTCCTGGGCGAAGGCCAGGACGGTGGCCAGATCCGTTTTCGGGATCAGAATTGTCCCGCGCCAGTGATGGACCAGCGCGTCTTCCATCTTTCCATTCGGTTTCTTCTCTTCGTCAAAACCGTCGACGACAACTTCGCCGCGCCGGAGCCGATCTTCGACCGTGCCGCGGCGGGCCTCCGGCAGTTTCCGATAACCGAACAACTCGTTGGACTGGACCTCGTTTTGGATTTCCTGCCGGAGTGCACTGTAATAGCGATCGTACTTCTGCAGATCGGCCGCCTTCTGACCGAAGACCGGTGCAACCAGCAGCAATGCGACCAAGAGGAATAGGCTCCAGGCTCCAGGCGACCAAGGACGAAGTACGAAGTACGAAGTACGAAGTACGAGGGACGAGGGACGAAGTACGAGGGACGAAGGGCTATATGCGGAGTTCGTTACTCGTAGCTCGTGCTTCATGATTCGTACCTCGTACCTCGTACCTCGTACCTCGTACCTCGTACCTCGTCCTTCGTACCTCGTCCTTCGTACCTCGTACCTCGTCCTTCGTCCTTCGTACCTCGTCCTTCGTACCTTTCTTTTACGATTCTACCGTACAGCCAAAGTTTCACCTTGCCGCCCTTCAGAACGAAGAGGGCGGTGGCCATCGAGTTCTTGCCACGTTTGTCAATATCACCACTCTCTTCGTTCGTGGCACTGACGTTCGTGGCACTGACGTTCGTGGCACTGACACTGGCCACTGGCCACTGACACTGGCGACTGGCGACTATTTGTTGGGAATATGAATCGCTTCTCCCCGGGCGTGCAGCGCGGCCTCCATCAGGCATTCGGCCAGCGTCGGGTGCACGTGAACGGTCAGGCCAATATCTTCCAGGCTCGCGTCAAAGGCGATGGCCAACCCGCCTTCGGCGATCATATCGGCAGCGTGGGGACCGAGAATGTGGATGCCGAGGACCCGGTCGCTGTCCGCGTCTCCGATAATCTTGACGAAACCCTCGACTTCGCCGAGGCAGCGCGCCTTTCCGCTGGCGCGGAAGGGGAATCGTCCCACTCGAACTTTATGGCCCGCATCCACCGCCTCTTTTTCCGAAAGACCTGCAACGCCGATTTCGGGTTCGATAAACACGCAGAAAGGAATCGATCGATAGTCCATTTTGGACTTGTGCCCGGCGATGGCCTCGGCTGCAACGATGCCCTCATGAGACGCTTTGTGGGCCAGCAGTTTCCCACCGACAATGTCGCCGATAGCGTAGATGTGCGGAACCGAGGTTCGCAGTTGCGCGTCGACTTCCAGGCTCCCGTCGCGCCGTGTCGCCAGCCCTACCTTCTCGATGCCAAGTCCGTCGGAAAACGGTTTGCGGCCGACGGCCACCAGCAGCTTCTCGAATTGAAACGATTTGGACTGGCCTTCCGATTCGGCCGTCAGTTCCACCACTCCGTTGCTGACTTTCGCGGCGGACACCTTGTGGCGTGTCAAAATCTCAAGGCCCTGCTTCTTGAGGAGCTTTTCGGAGCCCTGGCAGATGTCGGCATCCAGGCCGGGCAGAATCGATTCCATCATCTCGATGACCGTCACCTTGCAGCCGAGGCGGCTGAAGACGCTGCCGATCTCCAGTCCAATAAATCCACCGCCGATGATCCCCATGGATTTCGGCACTTCGGATAACTCGAGCGCCTCGGTGCTCGTGATGATGTGCGTGCCGTCCACTTTGATGTGCGGCAGCATGGTCACTGTCGAACCGGTGGCGATGATGATGTCGGCGGCTTCGATCCGCGTAGCTCCCTCCTCGGATTCGACCTCGATGGACTGGCTGCCGGCAAACCGGCCGTGGCCTTTGATGTGCTGGATGCCAAGCGGTTGAATCAGACTTTTTACGCCACGCGTCGACAGGTCCACCATTTTTTTGCGGCGGGCCTGCAGTTTGGCGTAGTCGATTGTGGCGCCCGCGACGCTGATTCCATGCTCGGCCGCTTCGTGCTGCATTCGATACAGAAGGTGGGTGCTGTCAAGCAGCGCCTTGGAGGGGATACAGCCCGTGTTCAGGCAGGTGCCGCCCAGTTGGTCCCGTTCGACGAGAACCACAGACTTCTTCAGTTGGGCCGCTTTAATCGCCGCCACGTAGCCGCCGGGTCCGGCTCCGATGACTGCGACGTCGACCTTGGTTGTTTTCGCTGTCAAGTTAAAGCCCTCTCCTCTGGTGCTCCGTCGCCGGCATACGGCATACGGCATACGGCATACGGTTGCGGCTATGCCGCGCTGCGTCTCTGTGGCGGATACCTTTCATTCATAATGCCGACAAAGTTACCCTACCACGGTGTCAAATTGATGATCCGCGTTGTACGAGCTGCGCACAAGCGGCCCCGATTCGACGTGTTTGAATCCGAGGGCTTCTCCCGTGGTTTTCAATTCCGCGAACTCATCGGGGTGAACATAGCGGGCAACCGGCACATGCTCTTTGGTGGGCTGCAGGTATTGGCCGAGAGTCAACAGGTCGACTCCTGCGCCGACCAGGTCGCGTATGACCGCAACAACTTCCTCGCGCTGTTCTCCTAAGCCGAGCATCATGCCGGTCTTGGTCGGCAAATCTGGACTCCACTGCTTGGAGCGGGCGAGCAGCTCAAGAGAGATCGGATATTTGCCGCCGCCGCGCACCGCGCGGTACAACCGCGGGACGGTTTCAATGTTGTGGTTGAGAATGTCGGGCCGTGCCTCCAGGATCTGGCGCAAAGAATCCTCTGAGCCTCGGAAGTCGGGAATCAAAACTTCGACGGCGCAGGACGGACGGCGGCGGCGGATGGCGCGAATGGTCTCGGCGAAGACTGCGGCGCCGCCGTCCTTCTGGTCGTCGCGATCGACCGACGTGACCACGACATGACGCAGGCCCATCCGATCGACTGCATCGGCAACCCGCTCGGGTTCCTGCAAGTCGAGCTCCGTCGGCTTGCCCTTGCTGACGGCGCAGTAGGCGCACCCGCGTGTGCAGATGTCCCCGAGAATCATGAATGTGGCGACGCCACGGCCCCAGCACTCTCCGATATTGGGGCAGCGCGCCTCCTCGCAGACGGTGTGCAGTTGCAGGCCGCGCATCAGATCCTTCAGCCGGAAATACTCCTCTCCGGCGGGAATCTTCACCTTGAGCCACTCGGGATGGCGTCGCGCCCGTTCAGTGGGCTGTGGCATGTTCGCTCTCAAACGCATCGTAGTGGAAACGGCGGAGGAAGTGATGCTGGACGCTGGACCTCACCTCTTGGATCGTCACGGGCCGGCCCAGCAAACAGCTCATCGAAGTGACGGGCCGGCCGGTGATTCCACAGGGAACGATCCGGCAAAAATTGGAGAGATCGGTCGAAACATTCAGAGCGAAGCCGTGCATGGTGATCCAGCGCGCGATGTGGACGCCAAGGGCTGCGATTTTTCCCTGTGGAGTCCAGACGCCGGTCATCCCCGGCTCGGCCGAGGCCTCAATGCCGAAATCGGACAGCGTGTCGATCAACACGCCCTCGAGCTGGCGCAGGTAGTAATGAACATCCGGACGAAAGGGCCGCAGATCCAGGATGGGATACCCCACCAACTGGCCAGGTCCGTGAAACGTAATGTCGCCGCCTCGTTCGACCTCGAAAAGATCGAACCCCTGGCGCCGGATCTCCGCTTCCGATTCCAGCAGGTGATCGCGCGACGTCCCGCGCCGTCCCAGCGTGTACACCGGCTCGTGTTCGGTCAGCAGCAGAACGTCTTGTCCCCGGCCCGACTTGCGCTCCTCGAGCAGCCGTTTTTGCAGTTGCCAGACCGGCTCGTAGCGCGTTCTCCCGAGCCAGCACAGCCGGCAACAGCGGGCTGCAACTTCATGGGAAGACTGCACTTGTTCTCCAAAATTAATACTCTGGCAGGAATGACTATCAAAGTCAAATCTGACTCCACTGTGAAACAGGGGTCAGGCTTCAGGGGTCAGGGGTCAGGGAAT
>JBPCNK010000295.1:0-16385 GCA_051001345.1 Acidobacteriota bacterium
GGCGTATGCCGCGGGCCGTAGGCCGGCGACGATTTTCGATGACGCCGTCCCTGCCGGCCCGCTCCCTCACGGTCGCGGTTCTGTTGGTGCTCCTTCGCCGGCCTGCGGCCTGCGGCATACGGCATACGGCATACGGTCACGGCACCGCTCAGAATCTCATTTGCGCCGCATTGGTTTGGACCGACACGGGCGTTTTCAAACTCTCGTAACCGGCCAGAATGCCCGGCAGGTTCTCTTCGGCAACTTTTTCACCGCAGGCGATGATCTCCTCGGCGCGATCGAAGGCAAGCATGGAGATATCCCCCACCTGCGGGTTCAACGACACGCTGGCGGCCCCCTCGGTGCGGGCCTCCCCGATTTCGTGACCGGTTATCCTCATGCAGCGAAACATCACGTCGAAGATATTGAGCGGGTAACGCGTGCTTACGTCGCGAGCTTCCAGCGGCGCCATCGCGTTGACTGCAATAGAATAGCGGCAACCCATTCGCCGGACTAGACTTACCGGCACCGGATCGATAATGCCGGCGTCGACCAGCAGATGCTGCCCGTGGGACACAGGAGGAAGCAGACCCGGCAGCGAAATGGAAGCCCGCACTGCTTCGACCAGGGTTCCTTCCTTAATGGTGAACTCATTGCCCGTCTTGATATCGACCGCGTTGGCCCAGAACGGTATCTCTGTCTGATTGACGGGGCGGTCGCCGAAGTAAGAGGCAAAGGCCGCGCGCACCGCCTTCTCGCGCAACAAGTGCATCCGCCAGACGCGCGGCTCGATGAATCGATTGGTCCGGGTCTTCCAGTAGTCGGCGATCTGGCGCAGTTCGGCCACGCTCCGGCCGGACGAACGCAGCGTGCCGACAACTGTTCCCATCGAGCAGCCCGCGATGACGTCGATGGGGAGTCCGGCCTGTTCGAGCACGGAGAGAATTCCAATGTGCGCCCAGCCCCAAGCCGCTCCGCCGCCCAGCGCCAGTCCGACCTGGAGATCGGCGATGAACCGGGCAATCGAGTCGACCGTGCGCTGGAAACGGGGCCTGACGGGATGGCCTTCCAGAAACGCCTTTTCGGACTCAGCCGCCTCCGCGATCAACTGTTGGCTCCCCGACAGAATCGGCAGCGTCGGCGCCTTTGCGCTTTGCACAACAAAATGCTTGGCCGCCACTTCAGCGGGCACCTTGTCCCCGGGTCCGAGCAGCTCTCCGTGGTAATCGGCGAACGCATCGGCCTGGGCACAAATGGCCGAGGCTTCGGGTCCCACTGGATTGAGAATCACATTGGTGAAACGCTGCTTCCAGGACGTAAGACTGTTGGCCAGTTCTGCCCGGACGTTTTCGATGGCGCCGGGAGCCACCCAGTCGCAGACGGAGATTCGCGGGTCGATCTGGCGCAACTCGACCGGTTGACGAGTGCCGAGGTTTGCAACCAGGGTTTCGTGTCCCGTCTGGCGCGCCAGCGACCGGCCCAGTTCGAAGGCAAAACTGAACGGTGCTTCCCAGTTGGGGTGCGTTCCCAGCAGGATGACAGGTGATTCGGCGGCCCGGGTTCCCCGCGTCACGGTATCGTGAAGCCGCTCGGCGAGAACCGTCATCATCCCGCGCAGAATTGTCTCGCGGTGTTTGGGCAGTCGCGGGATGGCATCCCGAGGCAAGGCGACTACGTCGGCGTCGACCACTACTTCGACATCGGCCGAGCAGGTGCGTCCGGTTATGAAGGAGAGCTCACCAAATACGGCGCCTGGCTGCAAATAGGCGACCGTCTCGCGTCCTTCGGGCCTGCTGACGCGCACGGCCAAGCGGCCCGAGCGGACGAAGTAGACGGCGTTGCTGTGGCCGCCCTGGCGAAGAATGACCGCCCCGGCAGGATGATGCTCCTCGCGAAACAGAGGCGTGATTTCCGCCAACTGTTCCGGAGTCAGGTCGCGAAAGATGCTGACACCGGCTAGGAAAGTTTCCAGTTCGCTCATGGTGAACCGTGCATTGCCAATCTGTGAATTCTTGTTATTTGAGCAAGATTTTCGATTACGCCTTCGATCTGCCGGCCCGCTCGCTTACCCGAATTATTCACAATAAAAGCAAAAAGCTAGTCACGAATTATCCCGAATTATCCCGAATGACACGAAACAAATAAGTAGGACAACGGGTGCTCAAAGCTGTGGCCAAGGCAGCTTGTTGAAAACTGCAAGCCCGGCCAAAAGTGCTCAAAGTCGTTCATAGATTCGTGATCATTCGTGAAATTCGTGACTAGGTTTTTCATTTTGTGAATAATCCGACCTTCCGGTCGCGGCTCTGCCAGCGCGGCGCACCCCGCTGTGTCGCACCGTTCATCTGGCCACTGGCCACTGGCCACTGGAGTGCAGTGTGCGCAGCAAACGCAATGCCGGCCTCACATTGTATTGTTCCCGATACAACTGGTGCGATTCATCGGCAGGGTAGCGTTCGCTGTCGCCGTAAGGATAGCGCGTCATGCCATGAAACGGAAGGGGTTCCACCGTCTGTGAGTCGGCCGTGTTCGGATCGCCGTCCTTGGCCCAACCGTCAACGGCAAGGAGATAGTCGCGCTTCCAGCCGGCCGGCAGCGCCGGCAGATGAGTCGCCGCAAAGCGCAACCGCAACTCATCTCCCGACCCCATGATCACGAAGCGATCATCGACGAGCTCGAGCAAATTGCGCGCGTCCCCGTAGCGGGTGTACAACCCCGGCGTTGGATTCCACTGCAAGGTCTGGGCCGGGCGCTCGTAGTCGAAGCGCTCCGGTTGCAGGCGCTGCGGATGGATGACGGCCTGCGAGAACCCGTGGAAGCCGAGATCCGCCGTGCCGGCCGCCAGCCGCGAAAGCCGCACGGTTGGAGCTGCGGCGTCTTCGCTCAGAAAAATCTCATCCCAGTACAGGCACAAATTGGTGACGATCCGAATCTGGCGTGACTCGGAGAGAAACTTGCCGGTCAGATCGACGACGATGCTTTTGGGTTTGCCGGCCGGCATTCCGAGATCGGCAACCACGGTTTGCCAGCGGCCGGCGCGATCGCGAACCTGCAGATACGGCATGACCAGGCCGCCGTCGGCCCGCTGCGCGGCGCCTCGAAATGTACTGCCATCGGCCCAGTCGACCCAACCGTTGAGAATCAGGATGGCCCGATTGGAATCCGCCGCGCCGGCGAAGTCCAGTTCGAGAGCGTGCATCTCGGCCACACCGGTGGTGTCCCGCCGGAAATCATCAACGTAGAGGCGATCGCGGCGCAACAGCCGGGGTCGGACGTCGCCGCCGCGATGGCTGCGCGCGCCGGCTGGATAAATCTTGCGACGAACGCCGAAAAGGCGGAATTCCGGAAAAGGCGGCGCCTTGAATTTGTCGTTGGTGAAGATCTGCAGCTCGGCGGGATGATCGACGGCGATTAGCGCTATTTGATCGATGTAGGCCACCTCGCGCAGCTCCTCGGTGACGCGAACCTCCAACTGTCCGTCGACGGCGGCCAATGCTTCGCCCGGGATTTGAATGACTTCGTCGTTGTCGACCGGGAAGTATTGGCCTTCGCCCGAACTGGCGCCGAGAGGCGCGACACCGAGGACATCGGTGATGAACTCAAAACCGATGCCGTTCCACGTAAAGATCATTGGACACGAACCGGAAAGACGCTGCGCTTCCTTAAACACAACCGATTTGCCGGAGACCTGGCGCAGCTCGTTTTGGATCAGCCCGTTGGGCCAGGTAATGCGGACCGTCTCCAGGTTCTTGCGATCCTGCAGACCGAATACCAACGGCTGGCCCCGGTAGGTCTTCTTCTGGTAAACGCCGGCTGCCTTGACTTCGATTTCGGCGCCCGGCGCCAGCTTCAAATTTCGCACACCCTGCAGCCCAATGCGGAGCCATTGATTGGCCAGCGTTGTCTTGTTCTTGAAAAACCAGACTTCACCCGTCGCCGAAACAGCCGCCAGGTCAAGCGCTCCATCGACGTCGAAGTCCGACGCAGTGGCTGCAACGATCTCGGGAAGTCCGGCAGGGAGCGACGGCGGGCCGAAGCGCGCCAGTCCCAGGTTGGGACGAAGCGCCCGTCCCACGAGCAAATCAGCGGCGCCGCGGTTCTCAAAATCCGCCACTAGAACCGTTCCCGCATCGGTCCCCAACGGCAGCCGATCAAGCTGGCCCGTACGGTTGACCAGAAGCGACGGGCCATCGGCAGTCCTGGCCACCAGATCGGTCCAGCCGTTATTGTCGACATCGTAGCCGGCAAGGTCGCGGGAGCCTGCAGGCAACGCTTCCATGGGCAGTGCCTCGTAACGGCCGGCCAGGCGATCGCGGTAGAGGACGCCGGGATGATCCTCATAGCTGACGACCAGATCGATTCCGTTGGTGTCCATGACCAGGTCGAAGACTGCAGCATCGAGTGCGCGGCCGGCGGCAAACGGAAAGTCGACCGTCCGGTCGCTGAATTCGTTTTGGCCATTGTTGCGCATAAGCGCGCAACGGTCGCCCAAAAGAAACAGGTCGAGATCATAGTCGCGGTCGTAATCGAGCCAGACGGCGCGGCGGAACAGCCCGGCGGGGAGAACGATCTCCAGCTTTCTAAACCCTTCCTTGCCGTTTGCGTACAGCACCGCGCCCGCGTCGGTCAAAATGCACAGATCCTGGAGGCCGTCGTTGTCGAAGTCTCCCGGAGCCACTGAACGTATGGCGCCGATTGGTTCCCAAACCAGTGAACGCATTGCGCCGGTTGCGGAGTTGGTGATCGTGCGGATTCCCGAGGCCGACCAGACCACAAAATCGGGGCGCGCATCGCCGTTGAATTCTCCCTGTGCAATCCCGGCGCTGGCCGCGTCAACACCCGATCCCAGGTTCTCATCGCCAAACTGCAGCGGTGTCCGAGGGCTCTCCCAGGCCGGGCGCGGTTCGACCGTCTCGTAGATTTCGCCGAAGACGCTCCACTCGAGGTCTTCCGGGATGGCCGCGCCGCGCTGGCGCTGCTTGATGTCGTGGAAAACCTTTTCTTCCCGTGCGGCTTCGTCGGTCTGCCCGCTTTGACGGTAGGCGTTGTAGAGCTGGAAGTGAGGCCCAGCCAGATTGGGGTCCAGTTGTGAGGCCAGCTTGAATTGTTCGAGGGCCTTATCGGTCTGGCCCTTCAGTTTGTACAGGACGCCCAGGTTGTAATGCGAAATCGGTTCGCTTGGAACGAGCGCCACCATTCGTTCGAACTGCTCGATGGCGCGCTCATGCCGCGCGTCCTTCTTGAAGACAATCCCGAGATTGAACCAGGTGTGCGGGATGGAAGGGTCCTGTTGCTGAACTTTTTCCAGTTCGGCAACCGCTTCGGCAACGCGTCCGGCGCGCAGTAGAGCCAGTCCGAAATTGACTCGATCACGCACCGCATCGCTCAGCTCCAGCGACTTCTTGAATTCTTCGACAGCCAGCAGCTGCGTCGTGGGATTCTCGTAATAGGCTTTGCCCAGGTTGCGGTGACGAGCGAGTTGTTCGTCGTTGTTGACGAGAGCTGCGCCGCGCAGCAACAGCAAGGACAATGCCGCCAGCACCAACAATGGCCACCAGGAAATTCTAAGTTTCATAATCTTTAATTCGAAATAGAGGTCTCAAGAAAAAAGGACAAAGGACGAAGGACTAAGGACGAAGGACTAAGGACGAAGGAAGAGTCCGTCTAGTCCTTAGTCCTTCGTACTTTGTCCTTCGCCTGACGAATGGTCGTGAGTCGATTGATGGGAACGTCCACCCGCTGGACACCGCCGCCGGGCCAGAGGATTTCCAATGAATCGATTTTTTCGGCCGCACCCAGCCCGAAATGAAGGCGGGTCATGCTCTGACCGGAATAACCGTTGCCGCCGTTGACTTCGGCAAGCAGGGACAACTTTCCAGCGCGCAGCCGGACGCGTGCCCCGATGGCGTCTCGGTTGGCGCGCGTTCCGACCAATTTCAACTGAACCCAATTACCCAGCGGTTCGGTCCGGCCCTGGTAGAGCAGGGCGGGCTGATCGGCATTGGTCTGGTAGATGTCCAGACGGCCGTCGTTGTCAAAGTCGCCGATAGCCACGCCGCGCCCATCCAGGTTGTTGTCGACTCCGGCGGAAGACGAGATCTCCTGGAACAACTGATTGCCGAGGTTGCGAAACATCTTCTTCTTTTGAAAACCACTCCAGCTTCGAGTGCCGATGTCGGGCCAATTGTTGACGTCGGTAAAGTCGATGTTCGGGGTGGTAATCATTTCGACCAGGACCGGGATATAGTTTTCTTCACTGCCGGAGCGCAGTCCGTTGACGGCGAACAGGTCAAGCCAGCCGTCGTTGTCGAAATCGCCGAACTTTGCGCCCCAGCCCCACAACGTGTCGCACGTCCCGGTTTCCTTCGAGAGGTCGGTAAACGTCCCGTCGCCGTTGTTGTGCCAGAGCATGTTGCATTCCTTCATGTACTCATCGGTAATGTTGGTCACATAAATGTCGAGCCAGCCGTCGTTGTCGTAGTCGCCGACTTCGGCATTCATGCCCTTTTTGGTGTCAAAACCGAGAGCTTTCTCCGTGGCGTCGCGGAACGTACCGTTCTTGTTATTGAAATAAATGCGATCGGTCCCATAATCGCAAGCCAGGTAAACATCCTGGAAACCGTCGTTGTTGAAATCTCCGTGGCCGACGTCCAGCGTCCAGCCGGTGTGAGCGAGAAAGCCCGCTTTCTCAGTCACTTCTACAAACGATCCGCGGCCGTCATTGCGCCACAACGTGACGCCGCCACCGTTGATGGCGTTGTCCAGATCGTTGGGTAGGACGTGGGGATCCTTGAGGTCGAGCAGATTGGCCGGCTTGAAGTAGTTTCCAAACAACAGGTCGAGCCAGCCGTCGTTGTCATAGTCGAACGCGATGGCGGCGATGGTGTTTCCGAAACGTGTCAGACCACTCGAAGACGACACGTTCCTAAAGGCGCCATTGTGTTCGTTGTGGTACAGCAACGGAGTTCCGAATCGCGCCACCAGCAAATCGACCCAGCCGTCGTTGTCGTAGTCAAACCAGAGGGCATCGGCGACAATCGCCAGCGGATCGTTGCCGCCGGCTACGCCGGCCGCGACCGCCACTTCGGAAAAGGTCATTTTGCCGTTGTTGCGAAACAGGCGGTTGGGTCGCCCGTTGTCGGAGTCTGTGACAAAGAGATCGTCCAGGCCGTCATTGTTGAAATCTCCGACGGCTGCGGCTGCTCCCCCGGAGGTGAACATTCGCAGCACGTCTCCACCCTTGCCTGGGAAAATCCGGGTGTGATGGATGTTGCCGACCCCGGCTTTCTGGCTGATTTCCTGGAAGCGTATTTTTGCCGCGTTCGTCGCGGCGCCCTCGCTCCAGACGGTCACCGAGGAAACCAGCAGAAAGGCGAGCCAGGATCGAAGGCGGGTCATTTGGATAGCCATAAGTCTTTCAAGTTGGTATCGACGCGCTTGCTGGGATCGAGAACCCCATCGATGTACGTCTTCAGTCCGTCGCCGTCCCGCGACAACCGGGCTTGTAACTCGACATTGTCGGGATACTGTCGAAGACCTTCCTCCCACGTCTGGCGCGCCCGGGCCAGATCGTCCATCTTCCAATAGCCGTCACCCAGCGAAATGAACACACGCACGTGGAAGGGTTGCTTCTTCTCGGCTTGCTGCATCTTGAGGGCCGCTTCCAGGTCGGCTACTCCCAGCTTGGCGCGGCCGAAGATCCTGGGCCAAAAGAGATAGCTGTTGCCGCGCGTGTAGTGGGCGATCCAGCTGGGGGAAAGCTCGATTGACTTGGTGAACTGCGACAGCGCCGTGTTAGCCAGGATCACCTGCGTGATGGCGCCCGCAGTCGGAATCTTGTCGACATAAGCAAATCCATAATTCAAATACGCGTTGGCCGAGTTAGGATGACCGGCGACAAGCTTGTCGAAGAATTTCAGGCTGCGGTCGTACTCTTTGGCCAGAATGACGGCCTGGCGGTACTCGCTGCCGTAGCGGACACTACTCGGGTCGGCCCCAAGCGCTGCTTCCAGACGCCCCAGCGCCGTAGCGAAATCGCCCATCGCCAAAGCCTTCATGCCGGCCTGGTAGTCGGCCTCCGGTTCGGCGGACAGGGCGCGAGTCACAAAGAAAACCATCAGGAAAAACAAAGACGAACCACTCAATAATTTCTTCATCAAAAGTCCTTCGAATCACCGGGCCACTCCCTTACGGTCGTGGCCCGGTGCATCACTTACTTCTTCCGTTTGGCACAATTTCCTTCGCGCGCTTCGGTTGGAAAACCTGCGGGCGAGGCTTTCCTTCCACGATTCTCCAAATTCTATCGGCTTCGACACCTTGAACGACTTGCCGGGCGCCCGACGGCCAGCGGATTTCGACGCGGTCAACCTGCCGCGTCGCACCCAGCCCAAAGTGGACTTTCGAGGTGCTCTGCGACGCGAATCCGTTGCCTCCGTTGACGAAGCTAAGCCGAGTCGTCCCACCAGAGGTGATCCGCACCTGCGCGCCGACCCCCAACCGATTCGACTTCGTGCCTTCGAGTACAAATTCGAGCCAGTGCGGTTCGCCGGCCGAATTGCGCGGCATTGTGTTGTGGTACAGAAAGGGCGCCGCGCCGGCGTTGGTGACAAATAAATCCAGACGCCCGTCGTTGTCGAAGTCGGCGACGGCGATTCCGCGGCCGTCCTTCAGCGAGTCCACTCCGTGCCGTGCCGCTTGATCGCGGAACTGCCCCCCCTCGTTGCGGAACAGCTTTTTCCTCTGGTAACCGCTCAAAGTCTTTGTGCCCATGGGGGGCCAACTGCGCGCATCGGCCAGGTCCACGTTGGGCCGCGTGATCATTTCGAAAACGTCGGTGACGTAGTTTTCTTCGCCGGCAGAGACCCAGCCGTTGACGACGTACAGGTCGAGCCAGCCGTCATTGTCGTAATCGAAGAACTTCCCGGCCCAGCCCCACCCGGTATCGTGGGTCCCGGTTTCGCGGGAGACATCCGTGAAGATCAGCTTGCCGCTATTGCGCCACAGGAAATTTCCTTCCTTCATGTATTCATCGGTGATGTTGGTGACGTAGACATCCAGCCACCCGTCATTGTCATAGTCGCCCCAATCGACATTCATCCCCTTTTTCGTATCCACTCCCACCGACGACTCTGTGATATCTGAAAATGTTCCGTCACCGTTGTTTACAAAAAAACGGTCGCTGCCGAAGTCGCACGCGATGTAGAGATCGTCATCTCCGTCGTTGTCCGCGTCGGCATGGCCGACGTCCAGGGTCCAGCCGCTCAGCCGAAAGCCAGCCGCCGTGGTTACATCGCTAAACGTGCCGTCGCTATTGTTGCGAAAAACCGCCAGGCCGCCGCCGTTGTTGGCCGTCTCAAAACTCTCTGGGAAGAAGCGCGGCGTGTCGGGCTGGAACAGGTTGACCGGCTGGAAGTAGCCTCCTACAAACAGATCAACGTCACCGTCCCGGTCGTAGTCGAACGCCACCGAGCAGATGGCGTTGCGATACTGATCGATGCCGGCCCGCCGGCTGACATCCGAGAAAGCGCCGTTGCCGCGATTCTCATAGAGCTGGCTGTGGCCGAAGCGAATAATGAACAGGTCAGGACGGCCGTCGTCGTTGTAGTCCAACCATAGAGCGTCGGCCGACGCGTTGCCGGCGTCGTTGCCCGACGTAAGTCCTGCGCGCGCGGCGACATCGGTGAACGTAAGATTGCCGTTGTTGCGATAGAGCCGGTTGCGGCCGCCCTCGGCCGAGTCGGTGACAAAGAGGTCTTCAAACCCATCGCCGTCGAAGTCCGCCACCGCGGCGGCTGCGCCCAGCGCCGTATATCCTTCCATGATGTGCGCGTAAGGATTCTTAAAGGAGCGGTTGGTATGGCGGTGATGAATCCCGGCGCGCTCGGTCACGTCGTCAAACCAGCGGTCAGCATCCAAACTGGCGCCCAGGCTGAGAATCAAAGCCAAAACGGATAAAGCGCATTTCATCGAACGTCGTCCCTTTGCATTACCAACTGGTGAAATCTTGTTATTTGAGCAAGATTCTTGATTCCGCTTCCTATCTACCGGCCCGCAGCCTTCCGGCCGCGGCACTGTTGGCGCTCCGTCGCCGGCCTGCGGCATACGGCATACGGCATACGGTTGCCGCTATGCCGCGCTGCGTTCTCTGCGGTGAAGCCAATTTCAAGGTCGCACCGGCTTACGGTCGCGGCTCAGGCTTTACCACTCCGATACCTGGGGCATAGCGCTTCTCGGTCAACTCTTGTCGGCCCTCGGTCACTTCAATAATCCGGTTGGCCGCAACGGTTCGGAAAGTCTGGCGCTGTCCAGTACGCGGCCAGTACACGGTCATTTCATCGACTGAGTTCCCTTTGCCCAGACCAAAATACTGACGCAGGGTGTTCTGGGAGCCGTAGCCGTCTCCCAGCACGACTTCGCGCATCTGCTTCTTTCCGCCGGACGTGATGGTTACACGCGCACCCACGGCGTCGCGATTCGACTGATTGCCCACCAGCTCGACGGCCAGCCAGTTGTGCGGATTGTCAATCTGGTTTTTCAGCAGCGCGTGGCGGTCATCGGAAGCCGCCACGGCGATATCGACGCGGCCGCGGTTCCAGAAATCGGCCAGTGCGATGCCGCGGCTGTTGAGCAGCAGGTCAGTTCCGGTTGGCCGGCCCTCTTCAAGGAAGGCGCCATCGCCGTTGTTGCGCAACATCCGATTGCGTTCCCAGCCATGCCACGACAACCGTCCGAAATGCTTCGGATCGAAAAAGACCCCGGTCTTGTAGTCCTTCTGGCGACTGACAACGTTATTCAAGAATTCGAGCTCGATTTCGGTGTCGCGGTCGTTGTAGACCCACCCGTTGGCCGAGTAGATATCCTGCCAGCCGTCGTTATCGAAATCGGCGAAGGAGCTTCCCCAGAACCAGCCGAGAGGGTTGGCGTTGGCCTTGACGGTGACATCTTCAAATGTGCCGTTGCCGTTGTTGCGCAGCAGCGTGTTGCCCGACGCCATCTGCTTGAAGACGCCGACAAACCCGAAACCAGACTGCTTGAATACCTCGTAATACAGCGGCAGGTCGGTTCTCCAGACCCCCTGCTTCCACATGTTAATCATATAGCGGTAGACCGTCGGGGCTTCGGCAAACCAGGAGTGTCCCGAGCGAATGTTGGCGACGTAAATGTCCAGCCTGCCATCATTGTCATAGTCGCCGAGGGCGGCGCTCATTCCGGCGCCGTAAGCGAGCGTGTTGCTGGCGACCGTCACGTCGCTGAACGTTCCGTTGCAGTTGTTGTGGTACAGCGTGTTGCGTCCAAAATCGTTGACGACATACAGATCGGGAAACGAGTCGTCGTCGTAGTCGCCAAAGACCGTTCCCAGACAGAGTCCTACTTCTCCCACTCCGGCTTGCTCCGTGACGTTGGTGAAGGTGCCGTTGCCATTGTTGCGGTAGAGCTGGTTGGGCAAGCCGTTGCGGGCGTAGAAGGTCGTCGGGATGTCTGTGCGCGGATCCAGGTAGCGCCCGACGTACAAATCCAGATCGCCGTCGTTGTCATAGTCGCCCCAGGACGCCACCGTCGTGCACGAGTCCTCGCCGATTCCCGCCTTGCTGGTCACGTCCGTGAACGTTCCGTTGCCATCATTATGGAAGAGCTGGTTGGGGCGAAACGTGCGGCTGACAAATAGATCCTTGTGGCCGTCGTTGTCGTAGTCGGCGAAAACACCCACGCTGGCGCCGTCCAGACCGGCCAGGCCGGCCGCGTCAGTGACGTCTTCAAAGGTCTCATTGCGCCGGTTGCGAAACAGCCGGGACCGAATCCCGTCGGGAATGAACAAGTCGTAGTAGCCGTCGTTGTCGTAGTCGACGGCGCTGATTCCGCCCGGTCCGTAACGGATCATGCCAAACTTGAGCGGCTCGGTCAGAAACGGCGGGTAATACTCGTTTTTGAAATTGATCCCGGCGAGCGCCCCGATTTCCACAAACTGTGGCCGGTCGGAGACCAAGCGATCCCCTCCGACCAGCGAGGCGGACGTGATCTTCCACTGATCGCCATCGCGCCGAAAGCTCATATCGATATTGGCCCGATCGATTCCAGTTTGCGGAACGCCGGGCATTGCGCCGATCAGTTCGAAGCGGACGGCTGCGTTGACGCGATTCGGATCGGACCAATCCTTCAGCCGGTCGACGTGGAGGCCGAACTCTTCGATGGAGGCGAAGCTGTCCAGATAAGCCCGCCACTCGGCCACAGCGCCGGCACGGTCAATCTCTACCGCGTCGGATTTCCAGAGCAGCCGTCGAATCCCGTCGCGCTGCCCCGCTGGCTCAAGCGTTGTAAACCCCAGGCGCCGACCGCGAAAATCATCGGCAAAGAACGGGGCCAAGCGCTCCCAATCGCCGGACTTTCCGGCCTTTGCCATGGCGCCCAGCGTCTCAACCAGGCCCTTTCCAGTGTTGAAAAACTGGAACGACTCTCTTTCCGTCCTGTCCACCAGGATGTTTCCCCCGAAGAGAAAAACAACCGGAGTCAGCACAGAGGCAAAGATCAAGATTCGACGGCGCTTTGGTTTCGTCATGGATTTTTTTTTGGTTTTGACAGTACGGGCGAACTGTTCGCTCGTTATCTTAGCGGGCTACTATATCGAGTTCGGCGGGAGGCTGCAAGACCCGCCGCTGCGTCAACACATTGCCAAGCGCGGGCCGGCACGCAAGCTGGGGAAGCTGGAAATACGCCACTTACACTGTTCAACGGTCGACCCCTGGCCCTTTAGTTAAGCTGTTTAAATGGCCCTGCTAGTAGATTTTAGTTGGCCTGGGTGAGTCTGGTCATGGATACTCTCTTGTCACGATATCGGAACGATCCGCTTTCACGAGTCTTTGAGGGAACATTGTCTCACTGGCGCTACGTTCTCCCGTTGTTGTTAATCGCCCTGCTGGTCGGAGCCTGGCACGCGGCCGTGCACTGGTTGGGTTCGATCATCATCCCCGGTCCTGTCGCGGTGGTTTTTGGAATCATCGAACTGGCGCAAAAGGGTTTGCTCGTCAAGTACGTGGTGGCTTCCCTCTTTCGCGTTACGTGGGGGTATTTGCTGGCCGTGGCGCTGGCCATCCCGATTGGATTACTGCTGGGCTGGTACCGGCGGGGGGAGAAGGCCTTCAACCCGCTGATTCAAATCCTGCGGCCGATTTCGCCGCTGGCGTGGATCCCGATTTCGATCCTGTGGTTTGGGGTTGGAGACGGGGCCGCCATCTTCTTGATCTTTTTGGCTTCGTTCCTGCCATTGACCGTTACGGCAATGAACGCCGTCCGCAACATTCCCTCCATTCATCTCAACGCGGGCCGCAACTTCGGCTTGTCGCCCAACCAGGTGGTGCGGTCGGTCGTCTATCCGGCCGTCATACCCCAGCTGATCGTCGGGCTTCGGATCACGCTTGGAATTGCTTGGCTTGTCGTCGTTGCGGCTGAAATGATCGCTGTCAATTCCGGGCTGGGGTTCCTGATCGTCGATGCGCGCAACGCCGGCAACCGCTATGACCTGGTGATTGGCGGGATGGTGATGATCGGCGTAATCGGCCTGCTGCTCGACCTGGGAATGAGGAGATTGGAAACTATCAAGTCCCTGCGATGGGGCTACGGAGGCGTGTAAATGCCCCAGACACTTTCGGCGGTGGCTCCGCGAATGGCGCCCGTTAAAGTCAGCTTTCAGAACATCACGATGCAATTCCAGACCGACGACAATCGCGTCGAGGTTCTGGAAGATATCTCGCTCGACGTGCACGAAGGCGAGTTTGTTTGCGTGCTCGGCCCGTCCGGTTGCGGTAAGTCGACGCTGCTGAATATCGTGGGGGGGTTCATTCAGCCCACACGCGGAACAGTATCCATCGACGGGGAGCCGGTCACAGAACCGGACGCGCGGCGAATTTTCGTCTTCCAGGAACGCGGCGTTTTTCCGTGGATGACCGTCGAGGGCAATATCGGGTTCGGGTTGTTCAAACTGTCGGCGGACGAACGAAAAAAACGCATTGCCCACTATGTGGAGTTGGTGGGATTGAAGGGATTCGAGCACGCCTACCCGCAGGAACTATCCGGGGGCATGAAGCAGCGGGTCGAAGTGGCGCGGGCACTGGCGGTCAATCCAGACGTGCTGTATCTGGACGAGCCGTTCGGCGCACTCGACTCGATCACGCGTCTGATCATGCGCGGCGAGTTGCTGCGGATCTGGGGTGCAGAGCGCAAGACGATTCTATTTGTCACTCACGACATCGACGAATCGGTCCAGTTGGCTGACCGCGTCGTCGTCATGTCGGCGCGCCCGGCGCAAATCCGCCGGATCGTCGAGATCGACATCGCCCACCCCCGCGATATCAGCTCGCCGCGCTATCTGGAGCTGCGCGATCAGATTTTTGCGGAAATCGGCTTGGCGCACAAAGTATGAGGAAAGGACGAAGGACGAAGGACGAAGTACGAAGGACGAGATACGAAGTATGGACCGTCCTTCGTACTTCGTCCTTCGTACTTCGTACTTCGTCCCCAATCCCCAATTGTCGAACAACGCTCCCATCATGAAAGAAAAAGACGCTTATTGGTTGCCGATCCTGACGGTTCTGGTCCTGCTGGTGGTCTGGCATGTAGGCGTCCGCGTCAGCGGCACCAAGATTTTCCCGGCGCCCGTCGACGTCGCCGAAGGCGTCGCCGAGTTGTTCAACAAGGGGTTTCTGCTGTCCTACACCAGGGACTCGCTGATGCGTGTCGGGGTCGGCTACGGGCTGGCGATCGTCGTAGGAATTCCCGTCGGGCTGCTGCTTGGGTGGTACCCGCTGGCGGCTGCGGCCGGCAACCCGCTCATTCAGATGCTGCGTCCGATCAGCCCGCTTGCCTGGATGCCGCTGGCGATCGTCTGGTTTGGCATCAGTAACGTGGCGCCGATATTTCTGATCTTCATCGCCGCCTTTTTCCCGGTGGTGGTGGCGACGATGAATGGAGTCCGCAACGTACCGATCATGTATTTGCAGGCGGGACGGAATTTTGGCCTGGCGCCTGCAGCTATGCTGTGGCGCGTGATTTTTCCCGCGATCCTGCCGAGGATCCTCACGGGACTGAGGTTGGCGCTGGGAATTGCCTGGCTGGTCGTAGTTGCAGCGGAAATGATCGCGGTGGATTCCGGTCTTGGCTATCTCATCATCGATGCTCGCAACGCCGGCAAGCGCTATGACCTGGTCGTGGCAGGCATGGTCCTGATCGGGGTCATCGGCCTGGGGCTCGACATACTGGTGCGGCGGACGGAGAAAATGAAAACGGTTCGCTGGGGCTTTAGAACAGAGTGAAGGGAGAGTGTCGTATGGGGACTGGCCGGCGGATTCTGCTGGGACTAGTGCTGTGGACAAGCGTGTTGACGGGATTGCATATGTGGCTGAATTTCAACTGGGTGGTTGCATTCAACGACTGGTTACCCCCCGAAAAACGCAAGTTCAACGTCGCCTACATTCCGGTCACGTGACACCTTGCCTGCCCGGTAACCGACTACATCTCCGCCTTTTCTGTATCGGGACAGATTTTCATCCCGAGGATGTTCCAGGGCTTTCCCGAAATTAAGGAAGCTCTGATCTCCAACAAGATGCAGGCGGCGTTTATGGTCGCACCGATGGCAATTGCCCTGCGGGCGCAGGGCGTACCCGTTAGGATCGTCTACCTCGGTCATCGCTACGGAAGTGCGTTTGTGGTCCACAAGGACGGAGGCGTGAAAACGTTTCCGGACATACGCGGCCGTGTCATCGCGATTCCGACACGATTCTCCGACGAGCGGCTGATCGTGTTTCAGGCGCTGAAGAAGTACAAGATGAAGCCAAGCGACGTGAAAATGGTCGAAATGGCGCCACCCGATGTCGCCGGCGCCCTGGCCGCACGGGCCATCGACGCCTTTTCGATGGGTGAGCCGTACCCGTCGCAGGCGGAAATGGGCGGCTATGGCCGAGTCCTGTTTCATGCACGCGAGCTGTGGCCTGATTACATGTCGTGCGTTCTGGTCGTGCGCCAGGACATGATTGACCAGCGGCCGGATGCGGTTCAACTGCTGGTCGACGGAATCGCGCGCTCGGGCCACTGGCTTGAAAAAGGACGCCCCTACCGCGAACACGCCGCCGACTTTGTCGGCCGGTTTTATTTCAATCAGAATCCAGCCTTGTTGCGATGGGCGCTGACAAATCCGATCGATCGGGTCATGTACACGCCATTGTCTCCGCGCAAGCCCGACTTTGATCTGGTCCGGGACCTGATGATCGAAACCGGCGTGCTCGACCGCAAGATTGAGTTCGACGAATACGTCGACACCCAGTTCGCCGAAGGCGCCAAGCACAAGACGGCCTGGCGTTATGAACCGGGCAGCCGGAAGGCGGAGTGAAAGGGAGCAGGGTTCAGGCTTCAGGGGTCAGGGG
>JBPCNK010000296.1:0-15731 GCA_051001345.1 Acidobacteriota bacterium
GAAAGTTACTTCCAGGAGGTTAGTGAACTGGCAAGATCGCCTTGATCGATTCCGTCATCTCGGGATTCAGCAGCATCCGCCGTTCGCGTCGGCCCACGATTCTTATGCATAACTCGGCTATTAGTGGTCAGGGGTCAGGCTTCAGGGGTCAGGGAATAGCGGATTGCAGATTTATCGACGAATCCATCTGCGATTCAATTCCTAATTCCCCTAATCCCTGACCCCTAATCCCTGACCCCTGACCCCTATTTAAGATACTTTTCCGGTGACAGCCGCAATCGGCCGGGCAACCTGTCGCGCAGGCGTGATGGCAATCGCGCTATAAGCCAGAGGGCCCATGTTTTTATGGTGCCAGGTTGCAACAGCGCCGAGCGAAAAAAATGCTCGCGCGCCTGCTCGATTCTCTGAGTCTTCACCAGATAATGGGCCGTTACCAGGTGAGCGCGCGAGCGATGACGCCGTACCAGGCCGGAGTGTTGCGGCCAGGCTGAGGCCAGTACATCAGACAGTCGAAACTGATCGAATACCATCCGGTCCGTCTGGCTGAACGAGCCTTCGTAGACGCGTTGCTCGACGACAAATTCTGGCACAAATCCAAACGACGTCGCGTGAGCCACCCGCAGCATGAAGTCGAAGTCCTCGTTGCCTTCCAGAGTCTCATCAAACAATCCCACCCGATCGAGCAGCGATCTGCGGAACAGACAACTGATCAGCGGAGCTGCTCCCTTCTCAAAAAAGGGCAGGAATAGGCTGCCTTCTTTAGGGTCATGCAGTTTGCGCTCGCCAAGCGGACGGCCCTCGGCGTCGATAAGTTCGACGCGGCCCCAGACGACGCCGGCGTCGGGATGCTGTTCGAGATAGCGCACCTGCAGATCCAATTTGTTTGGCTCAAGCAGGTCGTCCTGGTCCAGGAACGAAACGTACGTTCCGCTCGATTCTCGCACGCCGCGATTGCAGGTTCGGGCAATACCGAGGTTGGTAGGATGAGTGACGACAATGATGCGCGAGTCACGCTGCCGGTACCGCTCCAGCAACGGGGCCGAGTCGTCGGGCGAAGCATCGTTGACGATGACCAGTTCCCAGTTCTGATACGTCTGGCTCAGAACACTTTCGATCGTCCGCTCGATCCAGCGTAGTCCGAGGTAGCAGGTCAGTACAATGCTGCACTTGGGCCCAGAGATATCCGCGCTCGTCATGTCGGTTACGGCGCCCTGCGGGCTTGTCCCCCTCGGAGGATCGTTTCCAGCAACGGCCGCTCACGCCACAGAAGAAAAGCTGCGACCAGAACAGCGTAGGCTCCGCCGAGAAAAGCAAAGCGCGGCCAGGAAACCGAAACCCACCTCCACTGCAACCAGCCAAACAAAATCTGGACAGCAAAGAGGGGCAAGAACGACACCCAGATCTTTCCGATGGTAGTCGCAGTTCCGGGAATGTGGCGCGAGGTGACCATCAGGTTGATCAGAAAGCTGACGACCTGGATCGAGAACAGACAGGCGGCTGCACCCCAGACCCCATACCTTTGGATTGCAGGGATGATCGCCAGAACGAATAGCCCCAACTCAATGACGCGGATCATTGTCTGAACGTGAGGGCGGCCAATAGCCGTCTGGAGTACATCGAAACACTGCACCATACTGCGAAACCATCCGAACAGACAGAGCCAGACCAGGATCTGGACCACCGGCCGCCATTCGTGCTGCAACGACAAACCCACGACGTCCCGTCCAAAGATCGCGGTGCCAACAAACAGAGGAACGCTGATGACCATGGCCGTGCGAAACACCTGGGCGAAAGCAGCTCGCAGACGGTCTGCTTCATTCTGGAGACGCGACAGGGCCGGAAATGCGACCGTGGTGATCAACTGATCGACTGGCGCCGAAACCATCCCCACGAGGCTCAACGCCATCGTGTAATATCCGTAGCGCTCGAGACCGACCATTTTTCCCAGTATGAATTCAACTCCGCGAACGACCAGGAAGTAGCATACCAGCGAGATCGAAATGTACTTGCCGAAACCGAGCAGATTTCGTGCGCGTTTCCAGTCGACTGGCAGAAAAGGGCGAAACGGTTCGAACACGTAGGTAGCGACCAGCAGCACCAGCATCTGAGCCAGGTGCGCCAGCACCAGGGCCCAGGCGCTACGTAGCGTCCAGGCCAGTACCACGGCGACGATCAGGCCGGCGACGCTTGCAACTTGATGCATCAGCAACAGGCGTCGAAAATCGAGTTTCCGGTTGAGGCGGACGATCCCGATGCTTTGGAATCCATCCAGAAGGAAAGTAAACGCGACGGCCAACAGCATCATTCGCAGGCGCGGTTCTTCGTAGAAGTCGGCAACCCAGCCGGTCAGAGGCGCAACCAAGACAAACAGAAGACAGCCACGCGCGGCGTGAATCCACCACCCGACATTGAGATCGTAGCGATCGAGCTCCTTTTTCTGAATCAGCGCCGTGATCACTCCGGGGCTGGACAGCATATTGAGCGTACCGACACAGACCAGGGCGAGTCCGGCCAAACCGAAGTCCTCGGGGGCCAGCAGTCGGGCGAGCAGAATCGTTTTGATTCCGCCGGATGCTTTGAGGGCCAGATTGTTGACTACCGTCCAGAACCCACCCGTGATCGCGGCTCGAGTCAGGGATGGTTCCTGATCAACGGTTGCTGCGATTTCCGTGCCGGGCGGATCAATCGGCATGTTCTTTAGGCTCCAGGCTCCAGGCTTCAGGCTCCGGGCTTCAGGAAACTGCGATTCATCTGTATGGTTGTCTTTCAATTTGCAATCCGCAATCCGCAATCCGCAATTCCCTGAAGCCTGAAGCCTGAAGCCTGGAGCCTGCTTTTATACACACCCAATAAGTTCCGATTCGAGAATAATGATCGCGGCAAGAGGCAAACTCTTCAGGCGGCTGGCGCAGAAGCCATTGCAATTGACCTTCTGTGTTCTCCGTCAGGCTCAGCACCAGCACTTCGGGCCGATTCCGTTCGATGTAGTCTAGAATCCGCTGTCTTGTTCCCCATGTATGGTGACTGGAACCCGGGAACCCGCGCTGCTTAAAGCCCGCGCTCAGATTGGGCGGGCAGAGAACCGGCGCGGCCCTCGCATGTGTCGCGACCCATTCAATCACACGACTCCCACCTTCGGCGCCATATCCATACGCGGTCACATACGGGGCGCGGGCCTGCACCCAGCCGGTGGCCAGGCAACCGGCCAAGGCGCATAACGCTAAAAACCAGGCGCGCTGTCGCTTCCAGGCGACGACTGCCACTAGGAGAGGCAGGCCAACCCAGCCTATCCAAATCATAGCTTCTCGAAATATCTGCGCCCGGAGTGCCCCCTGCAGGAGCGCCTCCCGAAATGTGACGTTCAGGTCGTAGACCGGGTCCTGCGGAACGAACGAAAAAAACACAGTCAAAAGGAGGGCAGCTGCCAGGCTCTTTCCTTTCCAATTCAATCCTTCAACTGGTCCGGCGGCAAAGGCGCACAAGAGAGGAAGGATGGCGATGTGATAGCGCGGAAAACCGTGGTTGATCCCGCCTGCTACCAAATAGCCGATTGCGTAGAGTGTCGCGCCTCCCACCAGAGCTCGTCGACGCACCTCAGGGCTGCGGAGGAGTTGTGCGGCTCCCACAATGGTGAGGAGTGCGAGAAAGGGTCCCCACCAGGCCAGTCCCAGTACAGAGTGAAATGCCAGACGCAGTAGAGCTCCATCCACCGCGCGGGATGCAACGGCATCTACAGCCGAGGTCGAGGATGCGCTCCAACTCTCCCACCGCTGCAGTGACCACCAGGCTGCCGCAAACAGCGCGAATCCGGCCAGCGTAGCTATCAAATCCCGAAAGCGCTGCGGCCGGGTCGACCGATCTGCCCGCCACTCAAACAGCGCAAGTACCGGAAAGAAAAGCAGGCCCAGGGCCGAGGTCGTCTTCCAGCCCATCGCCAGTGCAGCCCAGAGTGCGAGCCGGATGAAGCGTGCCCGGCCCGCAGTGCGATCCGACACGAATTCACAAATCCATAATGTGAACGCTGCCGGAAAAAACGAAGCATCGGCCATGTCCAGGCTCTGCGTTCCCTGAACGACGGCTGGATGAAGTACATAGAAAACAAATGACAGCACGGCGATCTCCGAACGGCGCCAGAGAATGCCTGCCAGGCGGTAGGCCGCCAGAGCCGAAAGGAGAACGCCGCAGATGTTGATACCGCGCAGCACCGGAATGCTCAGCGCCCCGAGACCTGCGAGTCCTCGAAGCAAAACAAGGTAGAACGGTGAAGTGGCCGCTGGAGGCTCCGAGACGGGCGACTGCGCCCAATCGAGCAACGTGCTGTCCCAGTAGGTCAACGGCGCATCGATTTTCAGCCAAGCGCCCGCCGCCAACAGCAATACGGCCGCAATCATCCCAAAAAGGTGGAACGCCGATTGTTTGGTCGGATGGTCCATACAAATTTCGAAGTACGAATTGCGAAATACGAGTTACAAACCCACGAATCGTTAGCTCGAATTATTCACAAGGGAATTCACCACAGAGACACAGAGGACACAGGGAAAACCAATCTGCAGCCCCATTGTGTTTTCTGCACTACTAAAGTATCTCTTCCTTAACTGAAATAGTTTTCACACAAGTTCTCTGTGGACCTCTGTGTCTCTGTGGTGAATACTTTCTCATCAAAACCTCGAGTCAGAAACGTGCTTCACAATTCGTAACTCGTAATTCGTAATTCAACGGAAACAGTTGACTTCAATGTCGTGTGCAATTTGCTCCCATGAATAATGCTGGCGCGCCACTTGCGAATCCAATTCAGCCCGCCGTGCATAGTCTTGTCTTGCAGAGATCATCGTTTCCAGAGTATTGGCCAGCGCACCGGGGTCTCCTGCTTTGAAAGGCAGTAACGAAGGGAACTGGTCGAGAAGGTTCTGGACGGGTGCGATGCCGGAGATAACGGTCGGCCGGGCGCAGAACAGATAGTCGAGGACCTTCAACGGAGAGGCTTCGCCGCGGCCGGGATCAAAGGGCGCTAGGCAAAAGTCAGCGGCTCCGATGAAAACCGGCACGCGCGCATATTCGACCTGTCCGGTAAATCGGACGCGCTCCAGACCGAGTTGCGCTGCCCGTGCTTCCCAGGCCGAGCGCATAGCGCCTTCTCCCAGCAGCCAAACATCGAGATTGCGCAGCCTGGGGTCGGCCAGAGCTGCAAGCAGGTCGTCAATACCCTGATACGGGAAGAAGGTTCCCGCGAAAACGGCGACGAGAGCATCGCTTTTGATACTGAGCGCCTGGCGGCACTCCTGCCGGTCACGGGGATAAAACACGTCCGGGTTACTGCCGCTTGGCGCCACAAAGACGTGCGAGTTGTCCACTCCAAAGTCCGAAAAAATTTCGGACCGGAGGCCTTCCGTCAGCGCTACAACACGGTGGGCCTGCCGCAGATTCCAACCGATCAGGCGGCGCACCCAGGAGCGGCCAGCGGAGTTGTGAGTGCGATAGAAATCAAGGGGATTGCCGTTGAATTCAACCACGAGGCGTGCTCCCAATAGCGTGGCTGCCACGGCCGGACCGAAGGCATTAAAAATCCGCTGGTAGACAATGTGAGGCCTTCCGCGCAACGCGCGGACCATGACGGCGATCGCTGTCGCGAGATTAAACGAAAGCACGCGCAACATCGGCAGGTCGACGACTGGCACCCAAACACAATCCAAGTCCGTCGAGTGCCGCGAGTAGGCCGGTAGAAAAAATGTCACCTGATGGAACCGAGCCATCTGCCGCCCCAGCTCGAAGACCTTTTGAAATCCGCCCATGCCTTGCTGGATCTTGGGTTCGTAAAGGTACGAGACAACAAAAATCCGCAGTCCCCGAGAGGGCAAAGCTGCGGCGTCAGTCGACATTGAGTCGGATCATTTCTGGGAAGCAGCAGTGGCTGTGCGCGATTATCGTAGTTCGAAAGCTTGACTGGATCAAGTCGAATTAGGCTGACCAAGGACGAAGGATTAAGGACTAAGGACAAAGGACGAAGGGCACGGAAGATCCAGGAAGACACTCGCCACCGCGTTTATGAATCCAGGGACTCATCACCCCGGATGAAAAGGACGCAGCCTTAGGAAGTGCCGTCGATGTCAGTGCCGTACCCGGAAGGGTACGGGTAATCGATGACGGCCGCGAACACGTCCTGATCCCTGACCCCTGAAGCCTGACCCCTCGACCTGGTGTGGCATGGCCGCAAACTCGCCAGTCGCCGCTTGTCAGTTGAAACGGTGCGATAATGCGGGATGGGCCGCGCTGGCGGTGCCGCGACCGTAGCGGGCCGGTCGACTGTAGGCAAGATCAAAAATTCTTCGTGAAATGAAAAATGGAGCCTAAAGCCTGGAGGCTGACGCCTGGAGCCTGGTTGGATGAGCGAGTTCTGACCCAGATCTCCGAGATGATTGAATGCCTCGCCGCAAGAGGCGCCCAACCCAAGGGCATGTGGGATCGCCTCTCAGACAGACACATTGAGTTGATTCGCTCGTTTGGTTTCCAATCCTTCAAGCGAACAATCAATTTTGAGTATCACCAGTGGGGCGTCAGCAGGTTTCGCGACGAGATCATCTGGCGGGTTTTGGGAAAGCTTCTGCTCAAGGGAAAGCTGCCGTGGCACGCGTTCCTTTCCAAAGCGGAAGACCCCGCGAACACGGTCTGGCCAACGAAAACGCCCTCCATCGCTGCCTACAAGTTTTATGTCGGGTTGTTGTGGCAGTACGCGCTTTCAGATGATGCCCTGGGTTGTCTTTCGCGGGAGGAACCTCCCTTGGGCGCGCCCATCAAGATTACTTACAAGGGCAAATTGCTGTCTCAAGATCTCGCCTACAGTTCGCTGGAATTGAATGCGATTGCTAGATCGTGTGGCCCTATGACTTCCATCCAGAGGGTTCTCGAAATCGGGGCCGGCTACGGGCGGCTCGCGTGGCTGTATCAAAGCGTGTTTCCAGAGGCCCAATACTTCATCGTCGATGTTCCGCCGGCTTTGGCAGTATCTCAGAACTATCTCTCCGAGTGCCTGGGAGCCGATCGGGTCGAAATATTTCGACAGCGTCAAGGGGAGGATTACCAGCAAATGCTGGACCTGGAGCAGAAACGCAAGGTCCATTGCCTGCTGCCGCACGAACTCGAAGAACTTCCCGACAAATGTTTCGATCTGGCCATCAACATCAGCTCCTTCGATGAGATGCCGCGCAGCGATGTGGCTGCCTACTTTGTCCAGCTGGACAGGACCGTCAGACGGAACGTCTATCTTAAGAGCTATAAGTTCAATCGACTCACCCAATGGGACTATCGAGACTTTCCTTATCCGACGCGCTGGACTTGCATCATGTCCAGAACTGAACCGTCCAACCACGCATTTATTGAACAGATTTTTCGACTGGATAGTGCGGAAACCACCCCAGTACCCCGGATCGAGTAGAATGCTCCGGCATGGGAGAACAGCGCCCGCTACGCGTCCTGGCCGTTTCGTCTGTGCTCCTGCAACACAAGATTTACGGCGGGATGGAGCGGTATTTTGACTGGGTGTTGCGCGGCCTGGCGGAACTGGGCCACTCCATTACGGTGGCAACGACGAAACTGGAGCAGACTGCGAGCCGCCAGGATGGTTTTCAAATCGTCGGATTGCCCGTAGCTCTCGGAAGCAAGGGTTCTGTCTGGGAGCGCGAACTGCGGAAGTTCTTTCACTCCAGCGGCGGTGGCGCCGATGTCGTGCTGAGCAATTCCTATGCCGCCTATCCGCTCAAGACAGATCCGTTACCGATAGTCGCCATCCTGCAGGGCAGCGGCCTGGTCGATCTGATCAGTTCGTTTCGCCTGCTGGCGGCCGGCCGGGGCTCTGCAACAACCTTGTTGAAAGAAGTTCTCCGGTTAGCGAAACCGCCTTCGTATTTCAGCCAAAGGCGGCTGATGAGAGGTTCTCGAGGACTGGTTGCCGTCTCCCAGGAAACCAAAGAGTCGCTTGACAGTATTTACGGTCTCCAGTCCCGGCAGATCGACGTAATTCCGTCTCCCGTCGACTCCACCTTGTTTCACCCCGCTTTGGAAAAGAAATTTGTGCCACCTCAAGCGGGTGCTCCATTCCGTATTTTTTCGGCAGGGTCTCTGAA
Organism: Acidobacteriota bacterium; assembly: GCA_051001345.1. Taxonomy (GTDB): domain Bacteria; phylum Acidobacteriota; class UBA6911; order JACQSX01; family JBPCNK01; genus JBPCNK01. The sequence continues at coordinate 8,118 of JBPCNK010000296.1, forward strand.
CCGTCAAAAGGGGTTTCACGTTCTGCTTGATGCCTTGGCGCTGCTCAACCAGCGCAAGCCGGGTTGCTTTCATCTGAGCATTGCCGGTCAGGGGCGGGAAATCAAGTCTTTGAAGGAAAAATGCAAGCGCCTCCAAGTCGAACCGATCGTTGAGTTCTGCGGAGTATTGGGCGATCACACGCTGGCTGAACAGGCGCGGCGGCATGATCTGTTTGTTCTGGCGACGCTGCGCGAAGAAGGGTATCCACTGGTGATCTCCGAAGCGATGTCTTCGGGACTTCCCGTTGTCGCCACGCGCGTCGGGGGCAATCCAACGGCTGTTCGCGACGGCAGCGATGGATTGCTCGTCGACGTAGCCGATGTGGGCGGACTGGCCGAAGCGATCGACAGACTCGCCAGCAATCCCGCCCTCCGAGCCGAGATGGCCCGGGCGGCCAGGCTTCGGGCGGAAACTGAGTTGGACTGGAGAATCGTGGCGCGGCGGGTGGAAAACGTGCTGGTTCGAGTGGTGGAAAAACAGGGGTCAGGAGTCAGGGGTCAGGGGTCAGGATGAGACCGTGATCGTTGACGTGCTCGTGCACGTTGCGCGATGTCCCAGGAGCTGCTAGCCCGGATTATTCACGAGATTCGACGCGGTAGAGGCGCGAGGCGCGGTTAGCCAATACCCCCTTGCGTAGGCGTGGGGTTGCCGGCGTGAGGAGCGAGCGAGGCCCGAAGGGCCGACACTTACACAATGCAGTCGAGAAAAAAACTTGGATGTGCCGCGCCTTCGGCGCTTCTTCGCTCTGGGAGGTCTGATTCCCCGGCCTGACGGCTGCCTGACGGCAGCCTGACGGCCGGGGCTGGTGGCTGGCGGCGCTTCGCGCCTGGATTAGTTCGCGAATAATCGCGGCTGGAAGCCTGTCCTACTCTGCCATTGGGCTCCGAATTCAATTGGGAACTTGTCCGGCTTCTTGCCATAATCGATTCAAAATGACGAAGCTTTCGACATCCGAGACTTTGCACGACGGCGATTGGAGCGGCAAGAAGGCCGACGAGAGCTTCTTTCACAATTCGCCCCGATACCCCTTTCTGGCCAAGCTGGTCGTCGCTCTGAAGCCCACCCGGCTGTTTGATCTGGGTTGCGGTTCGGGCTATCTGGTCTCGCTGGTGCGCAACGAAGTCCCCGGCCTTTTGGCGCACGGCAGCGACATTTCGCGCGTGGCGCTGGATCGAGCGGCGCGGCAGTTAGACCAGGTCTGGCAGGTCGACATCGACCATGCTGATCTTCCCGTTTCTGCAAGCGACTACGATGTCGTCACCTGCGTCGAAGTACTCGAACACATTTATGACGTAGCGCATGCGCTGGCGGAGATTCACCGCATCCTGAGACCGGGCGGAACGGCCGTGTTGACGGTTCCAAACCTGGCCTATTGGCGCTATCGCATAGATCTGATGCGGGGCTCTGTGCCCGGGCCGGCTGCCGATCAGCGGCACCTTCATCAGTTTGACCGGCGGATACTGGAAGACGCTGCGCGGTTTGCGGGGCTGGCGCCGATTGGGACCGAGGGTTTTCGTTTACGGATGGGTTCGCTAGCACGCTGGAAGCCGGAGTTGTTCAGCGACATTCTGGTCACCGTCGCTCGCAAAGAGGCCTCGTGATAATGCCACGGCGGAGCATCGACGGCCGGCGATGACTTACTCTCTGGCGGAAATTCGAAACAGTCGAGGCCAGAAGTTAGCCTGGGAGCGGCAGTACCCTCTGAGCAACTGGGTTATAAGGCCTGTTTCGTTTTACGTTGCGTTCCTGATACTGCGAATAACCCACTCGCCCAGTCGCGTCGCCTTGGTAGGTTTCTCGCTGGGCGTGGCCTCCTGTGTGCTCTTTATCCTGTTGCCGGCCGGCACCGTCTGGCCGGCCATCCTGCTCCTTGTCTTTTACGATCTCCTGGACGCCGTCGACGGAACGGTGGCGCGAACGACGCGCAACGTGACGCATTTTGGCCGGTTTCTCGATGGTGTCATCGGCGAGATTGTCGAAGGAAGCTATTGCTTTTGCCTCGGCGTGGGGCTTTATCTTGCCGATGGGACGACACTGGTTCGGTATGCTTGGAGCACCGCCGATCCGTGGCAACGCCGCACGCTATTTGCGGCCGCCGCATTGATCACTTTTGGGAAGCATTTTTGTACCGTTATCCAGTCATCGTACTATCGGCTGCTGGCCAGCCGGCAGGCGAGCCAGGGGATTGCTGGCGCGAGGGTCGAGGCCGAGGTGCAATCGTCTTCGTTCCGGGGCAACCTGGGCTATCTGGTGTTCGAGAATATTCACACCTTTGACATCCAGGTGGCGGCGTTGATTTTGGGCGCCATATTCGGAGCCCTTGATCTGTTCCTGCTGGCCTATGCGTTGTACTATTCGATCCGGTTCTGCGTTTTTGCGCTGTTCTATTACCGGCGTGCCCGAGCGACGCTGCAGGGCGGCGCCGGGACGAAGGATTGACAAAGTGATGCGCCACTGTCCAAAGAAAAACACACAGAACAGTGCACGGTTTCAACCGGCGGCAGGCCGCTGGCCATTGGCGACTTGACATGCACAAGTGCCTGATTTGCCAGACCGCGTATGAACCGTTTATCTCCTTTGGCCGGATGCCGATTGCCAACGGCTTTCTCACTCCGGAGGAATTCTCCCGGGAGTATTTTTTTGAATTGAAAGTCGGCGCCTGCCCGAAATGCTCGATGGTGCAGTTGGCCGAACTGGTTGAGCGCGAAAAGATGTTCCATGCCGAATATGCCTTCTTTTCTTCGACGTCGATGCGGATGAAGGAGCACTTCCGGCAGTTTTCCGAATACGTCGTGGAACGATATTGCCAGGAGGCCAACCCTTTCGTTATTGAGATCGGAAGCAACGATGGGATCCTGTTGCAGAATTTTGCGGCGCGCGGTATCGCCCATCTAGGGATCGAGCCATCGGCAAACGTTGCTCAGGTTGCCAACCAGAATGGGATCCGGACCATCTGTGAGTTCTTCGACGATGATCTGGCGCGCCGGATTGTGGCGCAAGACGGTCAGGTTGACGCCTTCATGGGCGCCAACGTCATGTGCCACATCCCCACGCTTCACGGCGTAATGAGCGGGATTGAAATTCTGCTCAAACCGAAAGGGGTGCTGGTTTTCGAAGACCCCTACCTTGGCGATATTCTGGAAAAAGTTTCTTACGATCAGATCTACGATGAACACGCCTTCTACTTTTCAGTGGAGTCGATCAGCTACCTGGTCGAACAGCACGGACTGGAGGTCATCGATGTGCTGCCGCAGCCCGTTCATGGGGGATCAATGCGTTATGTCGTTGCGCACCGAGGGGCGCGCCCGGTAGCCGCATCGGTCGCAAATCAGCGGGAACGGGAAGCGGCCTTCGGCCTGCATGATCGAAGCACCTTCGAGCGGCTGCGCGCCGGGATCGAGGAATCGCGCGACGAACTGGTGGCGCTGTTGCTGGGCCTGCGCCAGGCGGGACGGCGGGTGGTTGGCTATGCGGCCACATCGAAAAGCACAACCGTGATCAACTATTGTCAAATCACAGCGGAAACGGTCGAGTTCATCAGCGATACAACCCCCATCAAGCAGGGGAAATACAGCCCGGGCATGCATATCCCCGTGCGCCCGCACGCGGAGTTTGCGGCGCGCTACCCCGATTACGCGCTGCTGTTTGGCTGGAACCACGCCGGCGAAATCATGTCGAAGGAACAGGCTTTCAGAGCGAGCGGCGGCCAATGGATCGTCTATGTTCCGCGCGTCGAGGTGCTGCGGTGATCCTGTGCGGCAATCCTCGCGCCCAGTACCTGGCGCATCGGACTGAAATCGATGCGGCGATTCTGCGCGTGCTCGACGGCGGCCGCTACATCCTGGGGGAAGAGGTGCGAGCCTTCGAGCGGGAATTTGCCGCCTACGTAGGCGTAGGACACGGCATCGGAGTGGGCAGCGGAACCGAAGCGCTGCACGTGGCGCTGACGAGTTGTGGCATTGGTCCCGGCGACGAGGTCATCACTGTCGGTCACACTGCCGTCGCAACGGTGGCCGCTATCGAGATGGCCGGCGCCACGCCGGTGCTGGTTGACATCGAGCCGGAGTTCTATTGTATGAATCCGCAGGCCTTCGCGCAGGCGATTACGGCCAAGACCCGAGCCGTGCTGCCAGTGCATTTGTATGGCCATCCGGCTGATCTGGAGTCAATCGTCGCAATTGCCCACAGCCACGGGCTGAGGGTCATCGAGGACTGTTCGCAGGCGCATGGAGCTGTCTGCGCCGGCCGGCGGGTCGGCGCCTGGGGAGACGTTGCCTGCTTCAGTTTTTATCCCACCAAGAACTTGGGCGCACTGGGCGACGGCGGCATGGTCGTGACCGGCAACCCGGAATTGGCCGAGCGCGCCCGCCTGCTGCGCGAATACGGTTGGAAGGAACGCTACGTCAGCCACCTGGCTGGATGGAATTCGCGGCTGGATGAATTGCAGGCAGCGGCTCTGCGAGTCAAGTTGTCCTATCTGGAAGGGGACAACGCTTCGCGCGTCCGGCTGGCGGAGTTCTACACCGAAGCGTTGAAAGGCACGGTTGTCACTCTTCCCAAAACGCGCGCCGGCACCGGGCACGTCTATCATTTGTTTGTGGTTCGATCGGAGCAACGCGATCGGCTGCAGGCGTTTCTGGCGGACCGGGGAGTCGGAGCGCTGGTTCACTTTCCAGTGCCGGTGCACTTGCAGCCCGCTTACCGCAACGCCCGGCACGGTGCGATGACGGAAACCGAACGCGCGGCAAATCAGGTCCTGTCTTTGCCGCTCTATCCGGAGTTGAGTGTCGATCAGCTGCAGCAAGTCGTGGAAGCTGTGAGAGCGTTTGTTTAGATAGCCAGTCGTGGCGAGATTTGTTGAGAGAGTATTCACCACAGAGACACAGCGCGGCAAGCCGCAACCGTATGCCGTATGCCGTATGCCGCAGGCCGGCGACGGAGCACCAACAGAGCCGCGACCGTAAGGAGGCGGGCTGGCAGTTTGAAGGGGTAATCGAGAATCGTCGCGAAATGCGAAGGTTTCGCTCATTAGTACTATAGAGAACACAGAGGTTCACAGAGAAGGCAAATGCAGAGACCACCAAGAGGACACACCGGCCCGCGGCCTTCCGGCCGCGGCACTGTTGGCGCTCCGTCGCCGGCATACGGCATACGGTTGCGGCTATGCCGCGCTGTGTCTCTGTGGTGAATTCAATTGTGAATAATTCGAGATGAAAACCACTCTGTAATTCGAAGGAGACAACAGCGTGATCGAAGGAGTCGTATTGCAGCCATTGCTGACCCACACCGACGAGCGGGGGTTCTTCCGAGAATTGATCCGCTCCGATGACGAGTTTTTCGCGAATCGGTTCGGCCAGTGGAGCCACTCGATGATGTACGAAGGGGTCACCAAGGCCTGGCACATTCACCGCAAACAGATCGACTGGTGGTACGTGTGCTGCGGGGTCCTGAAGGTTGCGTTGCACGACCGGCGGCCCGACTCGACCACGTCCGGCAAAACGATGGATTTTCTGATGGGTGACCACCAGCCGGCCGTCGTGCTGTGCATCCCGCCCGGGGTAGCGCATGGCTGCAAGTGCCTCAGCGGGCCGGCGCACTTGTTCTACGTCACATCCGGTCTCTACAATCCCGACGATGAAGGTCGCATTTCCCACGACGACCCGGAAATCGGCTACGACTGGATTAAGGGTCCACCCATTAAGTGAACGCTCCTGATGGAAAGCCTTCCGGACACATGAGCACTCCTCGACGGCTCGGGGGAAAGAAAATTCTGATTTCAGGCGGCGCCGGGTATCTGGGCGCCAATCTTGCGTCGCGGCTTCAAGATACGGACTGCCAAGTGGTTCTGCTCGGCCGTTCGGTTGTGCCGGCAAGTGCCACCGGCCGAGCGCGTGTCGAAACTCTACAGGGAGATGTCCGGGAAACAGCGACCTGGGAGCGGGCACTTGAGGGAGTCGATATCGTCTTTCATCTGGCGGCACAGACCAGCATCTACGTCGCCAACCGGGAGCCGTCTTCCGATTTGAAATCCAATGTTGTACCGATGTTGAATCTGCTGGATGTTTGCCGCCGCCGAAATCTACGTCCATCGATTGTGTTTGCGGGGACCGTCACCGAGGCGGGACTACCCAAACGGCTGCCAGTCGATGAGAGCCCCGGAGACTTTCCGATCACCGTTTACGACGTACACAAATGGATGGCGGAGAATTACCTGAAGCTTTATGCGCGTATGGGAATGGTCCGGGGAGCATCGTTGCGGCTGGCCAACGTCTATGGTCCCGGCCCACACAGCAGCAGCGCCGATCGTGGAATTCTTAATCAGATGATTCGGAAAGCCCTGAAAGGTGAAGCGCTGACCGTGTACGGGGCGGGCCAGCAGATCCGCGATTATGTGTTTGTCGGAGATGTCGTCGAAGCATTTCTGGCGGCAGCCGACCGGATGGAGCAGGTCAACGGGCGTCACTTCGTCATCGGCAGCGGGCACGGTTTCAGGATTGTCGAAGCATTCGAAATGGTGGCCGAGCGGGTAGCCGACAGGACAGGAATGCGCGTTCCGGTCGTCCACGTTGAACCTCCGTCGGCGCTTTCCCCGATTGAGGGTCGGAATTTCGTTGCCGACACTTCCGCCTTTACGGAAGCGACCGGCTGGACGCCAGCTGTTTTCCTGGCCGAAGGGATCGACAGAACGATCGATGCCTGTCTGGCGGATGCCGGCAGCCGCACATGAAGCCGGCTGCGTGCTCAATCTGTGGCCTAGCCAATCCTGAGTTGTTCCTGGAACAGGTCAGCGACTACATTACCTCGGATTCGTTTCAGATCTGGCGTTGCCACGGCTGCGGTGTCGGTTTCACGCTTCCGGTGCCCGAGCAAGCGGATCGCTACTATCCGCCGCGCTATCGGCAGTACAACCGGCTCATAAAGTTGGCCGTGCGGGCCCTCTATAAGATTCGTGCCGGTCGCTGGTCCAGGGGTGCGGGCTCGTCCCGGCGCGCGCTCGAAATAGGCTGCGGCGACGGCTTTATGTTGGAGACATTGCGACGTGCAGGATGGTGGGTTGTGGGAACCGAGCGAAACGTTTCGGTGGCAGGATACGCCCGTAATGTGCGGGGATTGCCGATGTTTGTCGGGGGATTGGATGCGCTCGGGCCCCATGCCGGCTTCGACTTGATCATTCTGTTCCACGTGCTCGAACATATGAGTGATCCGCTCGCAATCCTCAAGCAGTCTGCCGCGCTGCTCACACCGACAGGCCGGGTCCTGGTAGCTGTTCCGAACCTGGATAGTTGGCAGGCAAAATACGCCGGTGAGCGCTGGTTCCACCTTGACGTGCCCCGTCACTTGTTCCACTTTTCCACGCGATCCCTTCAGAACATCTTTGAACTGGCCGGCCTGGAAGTCATCGACAAGGGCCATGTTTCGTTTGAGCACGACCCCTACGGTTGGGCCGAAAGCGTGTTGAACCGAAGCACTTCTGGGCGGGCCAATGTTCTGACACGAAGGTTTATGAAATTGGACAAAGCGACTCCACGCGACCAGGCTTTGCTGCCAGTGGGACTCGCCCTGCTGGGCCCCGG
>JBPCNK010000297.1:0-8603 GCA_051001345.1 Acidobacteriota bacterium
CCGCGACCGGAAGGGAGCGGGCCGGCCGACTGAAAGCACGATCAAAACTCTTCGTGAAAATGACAAGATTTCACCCCCTCACTAATACAGAGACAGGATTATATATCGAAGGCACAGGGCTGGAGCCCTGTGCCCACTAGCCACTGGCCACTGGCCACTGACTGCCCGTGCTATCGTATAGCCATGCAACGAGCGCTGCTGCTTGCCGTCACAATGCTTTGCCTGATGCTGCCCATGCAGGCGGCCGTCGACGCCGTCATTGGCCTGGAGACGGTCGTCAGCGGACTCTCCAGCCCGATCTATGTCACTCATGCCGGAGACGGCAGCGGACGTTTGTTCATCCTCGAACAGTCGGGCCGCATCCGCATTTTCAAATCCGGCCAACTGCTGGCGACGCCGTTTCTTAATTTGACCGGCAGCATCGAATCGGGCGGCGAAAAAGGTCTCCTTGGTCTAGCGTTTCACCCCGCCTTTGAAACCAATCGGCGCTTTTTTGTTAACTACACGGCGCGCATTTCCGGCACGCTCCGCACGTTTGTCGTCGAGTATCGCGCTTCTGCGGCTAACCCTGACGTGGCGGAGACTACCGGAACTGCGGTACTGGATTTCGTCCAACCCTTCGATAACCACAACGGCGGGATGATCGAATTCGGCTCAGATGGCTACCTCTATATCGCGACAGGAGACGGCGGTGCAGGAGGCGATCCGAACAACAATGGACAGAGCAAGGCCACCCTTCTGGGCAAGATTTTGCGGATCGATGTAGACAGCGCGTCCCCCTATACGGTTCCCAGTGACAATCCGTTTGTCGGTGAAGCCGGCGCCCGGTCTGAAATCTGGGCTTACGGCTTGCGCAACCCATGGCGCTTCTCATTTGACCGCCTGACAGGGCGCCTCATTGCCGGTGATGTCGGTCAGAACGCGATCGAAGAAGTGGACATCATCGTCCGAGGCGGCAACTACGGGTGGAGGATTATGGAAGGGACACGCTGCTTTAACCCGCCGGCGGGCTGCAACACGGCGGGCTTGCGGCTTCCCATCGGCGAATACGCGCACACGGAGAACGGAGGATCCGGGTCGGTCACAGGCGGTTATGTCTACCGCGGACCACAGGCGACTTCCCTGAAAGGCGCTTACATCTTCGGCGACTATGTCTCCTCGCGAATCTGGGTGCTGGAAGAAGGCAGCAACGGTGTCTGGACCCGCACCCAGGTCCTGCGCCCCGCCGCCGTATTGATCAGCTCCTTCGGAGAGGACGAACAGGGTGAGTTGTATGTCGTCGACCATCGCGGCTCTGTATCTCGGATTCTGTTTGGAGCCATCCAGGTCTTTGCGCAAGTTGCAGACGGTGGCGGATACACGACGGCCATCACGGCCACCAACACGACAACCTCGGCCTCTACGGGCACGGTCCGTTTTTTTAACCGCGACGGTACACCCCGGTCGGTGACACTGACAAACGGCAGTTCTGGAACTTCGATTGCGATTCAGGTTCCGGCTGGAGGAACTCGCGTGTTCCAGACCAGCGGGACCGCAGCCCAGGTGACAACCGGAATGGCCCTGCTTGAAACGACTCCTCGTCTGGGGGCTTCGGCGACTTTTCGCCTAAGCTCTGGCGGCCGCCTCCAGACGCTGGCCGGCGTTCTCGACTCGGGATTTGCCACGCAAGCCACCCTGCCTGTCAACACGGCCGGATTATCCAATACGGGCGTGGCGATTTCCAATCCCGGTGAAGCGCCCGTCAACGTCCGGCTCGTCCTGGTCAACCGCGATGGCGTCGTCCAGCAGACGATCGATCCACCCCAACTCAATCCCCTCCCCGCCAAGGCCCAGGTTGCCTTGTTTGTCACCGAGATGGGATTTGCCAACGCCACAGGCCTGGCCGACAGCTCGCTGCGCGTTTTAGTGCAAGGTGCCGGACAAATCGGCGTTGTCAGCCTGCTGCTCGAAGACGGACTGCTGACGGTGGTGCCCGTTTCAAATTAGGCTCCAGAGACCAAGGGGACAATCGGCAATTCGAAATTGGGGTGACAACCGAAAATTGGGGATTGGGGATTGGGGATTGGGGATTGAATTTTCGATTGCAGATTTCGGATTGCGGAGTTGATTGGCGATTGTGTATTGGAGAATTGAGGATTGTGTTTGGGATTGCCGATTGCCGATTAGGAAGCGGCAATCCTCAATTCTCCAATCCACAATCACCAATTAACTCCGCAATCCGAAATCCCAAATCCGAAATTCAATCCCCAATCCCCAATCCCCAATCCCCAATTTTCGATTGTCACCCCAATTTCGAATTGCCGATTACCCGATCCCCAATCCCAAATTGTAAAAAACGGTTGCCGTTGCTCCTCGGAAAGTGCTACACCTGAGAGATCGAGAGGCAAGTTGGGGTGGGGTGTGAGTGTCTCTCGACCACCGCCTTGGTCGATCCGTCTGTGAGTTTCCAGCCACTGGAGAATTGTCATGCAAAAGCGAACAGGTCTTCTGTTTTTGCTCGTCGTGATCTTGTTAACGGTAACGACGGCCTGGGCCCAGGAGTATCGCGGGTCGATCGCCGGGCAGGTCACCGATACGTCGGGCGCCGTCATTCCGGGCGTTCAGGTCACCGCCACCAACGTGGCGACCAACAACGTTTCGACGACAGTTTCCAACGACGACGGCACTTACAAGATCACGTACCTTCCGCCGGGAAAGTACACGCTCATCGTAGAGCTGTCGGGATTTAAGAAACACGTTCGCGAAGGCATCGAAGTGCGCGTCGGCGATCAGCTCGCTCTGGATATCCAACTGGAGGTCGGCGAGATCGAACAAATCGTCAGCGTCTCGGCCCAGGCTCCGCTGCTGCAATCCTCATCGGCGTCCGTCGGCCAGGTCATCGACCAGCGCCGAATTTCGGAATTGCCTCTGTCCGATGGCAATCCCTTTGTTCTTTCCCGGCTGGCGCCTGGAGTCACCTACACCGGCGATTTGAAATTCTCGCGCCCTTTCGATAACGCTGGAAGTTCAGCCATCGTCGTCGACGGCGCCACGGGCGGCAACGAGTTTACGCTGGACGGCTCGCCCAACATGGCCAGCGGCCGTCGTGTCGCGTTTGTCCCGCCAGCCGATGTTGTCCAGGAATTCAAAGTCGAGACTGTCAGCTTCGACGCCCAGCAGGGGCACACTGCCGGCGCCACCGTCAACGTAGCCCTCAAGGGCGGCACCAACAACTTTCACGGCACGCTCTATGAATTCGTGCGCAATGACATTCTCTCGGGAAACGATTTCTTTTTGAATCGAGCCAATCCACCGGCCGATAAGAACAAAGATGGCAAGGCCGACCGCGCGCCGCTGCGTTACAACCGTTACGGAGGAACCGCCGGAGGGCCGATCTGGATCCCCAAGATTTACAACGGGCGCAGTCGCAGTTTCTTTTTCTTCGGTTATGAAGGAATCAAGGACCAGTTTCCGGAACCGGGGCTTTTTACAGTCCCGACCGACGCGCAGCGCAACGGCGACTTCTCGGCGTTGCTGCCGGGTATCGTCATCTACGATCCATTGACGGCCGTGGCAGTCAGTGGCGGACGCATTCAACGCACACCTTTTTCCGGCAATCTCATACCGTCGAACCGGATCAGCCCTGTCGCCAAGGAATACCTGAAGTTTTATCCCCGGCCAAACCAACCGGGCGACTCCCAGGGGCGAAACAACTTTATCGGCCCGAACGGTCGCGGCGACGATTTCCACTCGGAGACCTATCGCTTCGATCACACGCTGACGGAAAGACAACAGATGTTTTTCCGGTTCAGCCACAACAACCGGCGCGAGTTCCGCGGAAACTGGACCGGCGTCGTCAACGGCATCCGTCCGACCGGCAACTTTCTGTTCCGGATCAACAACGGCGGAACATTCGACCACGTTTATACGCTTTCGCCTCGGACCATTCTCAACTACCGCGTTGGTTTTTCGCGCTTCAACGAGCCTAATATTCGCCAGCATGAGGGTGCCTTCAATCCCGCTACTTTGGGCTTTTCGGCCAGTACGGCGGCGCTATTTGGAGGAGCTTCCTACTTCCCCCGGTTTGAGATCAATAACTTTTCCGCCCTCGGCGACAGCGTCGGTGGCGCGACAACGCATAACATCTACTCTTTTCAGCCAACCTTGACCCGGTTGTTTGGCAACCACTCTTTGCGCGCCGGCTACGACCTTCGCTCCTACCGGGAGAACAGCTTCGGTCCCGGCCATCAGGCCGGCCGCTACGATTTCGACACGAACTTCACGCGCGGACCGCTGGATAACGCGACCGGGTTTGTCGGCCAGGGCCTGGCTGCTTTCATGCTGGGCCAACCGACCGGGGGCCTTATCGATCGCAACGCCTCGCGCGCCAATCAGACGCTCTATCATGGCGTTTTCATCCAGGACGACTGGAAGATCACCGATAAGCTGACGCTCAATTTGGGCGTTCGGTACGAATACGAAGAAGCCACAACCGAGCGCTTCGATCGCAACGTCCGCGGATTTGATTCCAGCAGCGCCAGCCCGATCGAGGCAGCCGTCAAAGCGGCTTATGCCGCGACCCCGATTCCAGAGATTTCTCCCGCCAATTTCAAGGTGCGCGGCGGGCTGATGTTTGCCGGCTCCGATAACCGCCAGTTCTGGGAACCGGACAACGACAATATCCAGCCGCGTATCGGCATCGCTTACATGCTCGGCCAGCATACGGTCCTGCGGGGAGGCTGGGCCGTCTACACCGTGCCGGGAATCATCGACGGCGTCAACCAGTCGGGGTTTTCACAGGCCACCAACATCGTTCCAACGCTGAACAGCGGCCTCACCTTCCGGGCCAGCTCATTTGATCCCTTCCCGGATGGCGTCGCCAACCCGCCTGGAGCAAGCCAGGGCTTGGCAACGTTTCTGGGACGCGGCATCGGTTTCGTTCCACTCGAACGTCAGAACCCGCAGTCCCAACGCTGGGAAATCGGAGTGCAGCACGAGCTGCCGAGCAACTGGCTTGTCGAGATGGCCTACGTGGGCAATCGCGGCTACGACATGGTCGTCGGAACCAACATCCTCAACGCTATTCCGCGGCAGTATCTTTCGACCCGAACGGATGCACGCGACACGACCGTCATCAACTTCCTGTCGGCCAACGTAACCAATCCGTTCCGGGGTCTGGTCCCGGGAACGGGCCTGGACGGCTCGACGGTGCAGCGCCAGCAGTTGTTGCGCCCGTTTCCGCAATTCACCAGCATCGGGGGCCAGACCAACGACGGCAAGTCGATTTACCACTCCGGCCAGTTGCGCGTCGAGAGGCGCTTTGCCAAGGGTTACACGATTCTGACTAGTTACACGTGGTCGAAATTCCTCGAGCAGGCTTCTTTTCGGAATGAAACCGACACAGAGTACGAGAAACGCATCCAGGAAAACGACGCTCCTCACCGCCTCGTAGCCAGCGGGATCTACGAGCTGCCTTTTGGGCGCGGACGAATGTTGGGGAGCAACTGGAACGGCTGGCTGGACGGAGTTCTGGGAGGCTGGCAGTTTCAGGGGATCTGGCAGGGCCAGAGCGGCAGACCGATTGGTCTTGGCAACCTGGTCTATTTCGGAGACCCCACCAAGCTGCGCGTCAATCCTAAGAATATCAACCGGACGTTTGACACCAGCGGGTTTTTCTATGTGGATGCAGCCGTGCAAACCAACGGCGTCCTCGACCCGGTCAAGCAGCGCAACGACCAGCGCATCCGCCTGGCCAACAATATCCGCACTTTCCCGTCGCGCCTGCCCGGTTTCCGCGGCCAGGGGCTGAATCTGTGGGATCTGTCGCTGATCAAGAACGTGGCGATCAGCGAGTCCGTCAAGGTGCAGTTGCGCGGGGAGTTCCTCAACGCAATAAATCACCCGCAGTTTGAAAACCCCAACGTGGATCCGACCAGCTCGAATTTCGGAAACATTACCGGGCAGAACAATCTTCCGCGGAATGTGCAATTGGGAATCAAGATCGTCTTTTAAAGCGGGCACAGGTCGCAACCGTATGCCGTATGCCGTATGCCGTACGGCCGCGGCTCTGTTGGCGTTCCGTCGGCTAAGGCCGGCATACGGCTTGCGGCATACGGCATACGGTTGCGGCGGTTGCAAATCGCCTACACCGCCGTCTGTACAGACGCTCCGTCCAACAGAACCCCTTTTTCGAGGTGCCGCTCATAGCCGGCATAGCGCGCCGCGTGGGGGTCATGCGTGACCAGGACGACGGTCTTGTGGAGCTGTTTGTTGAGCGTCGAGAGGATATTCAGGATGTCTTCCCCCGAACGCGCGTCGAGGTTGCCGGTCGGTTCGTCGGCAAGAATCAGGTCCGGGTCGACGACAATCGCGCGCGCGATGGCGACGCGCTGTTCCTGACCGCCGGACAACTGGCGCGGCAGATGACGCATGCGATCGGTCAGTCCCACCAGTTCCAGCGCCGTATCCACGTGCTTTTTCCGCTCGGCCTTCGACAGCCTGGTCAACAGCAGGGGAAGCTCGACATTCTCGAAAGCGTTCAAGACAGGAATCAAATTGAAAGTCTGAAAGACGTATCCGACGTGGGTGTTGCGCCAGCCTGCCAGTTGGCTTTCGTTCAGGGTCGCCAGATCCACGCCGGTGACGCGGACCTCGCCGCCGGTTGGCCGGTCGATTCCCGCCAGCAGGTTCAATAGAGTCGATTTGCCCGATCCGGACGGGCCCATCAGCGCGACAAAGTCGCCGCGGGCGATGTCCAGACTGATGCTGTCAAGCGCCACGATTTCAAACTCGTCGCGCTTGAAGCGCTTGCTCGCATTGCGAATTTCTACGATCGATTCCGACATCTTGGATTCCTCACTAATCATTAGATTTTGCCACCACCAAAAATGGCCTTCACCGCAGAGGCACTGGCACCTTCGATCTACCGGCCCGCTCCCTTACTTTCGCCGGCATACGGCATACGGCCGACGGCATACGACCGACGGCATACGGCTATTTCGCTCCCACCCGGACCCGGTCTCCGTCGCTGAGTTTGTCGGCGCCGGCGGTGACGACCATTTCGCCGCCGACCAGACCCTCCAGCACGGCATGAAACTCTCCGGCCGCCGGCGTGGTCCGAATGACGCGCTGCTCGACCTTTCCGCCCTTGACGACAAATACAAAGGAGCTGTTGTCCTTTTCAATAACGGCCGCCTTCGGAACCAGCACCCGCCGTGCATCCGCACGCGGCTTGTCGCCAGTCTCCTGGCCGAGAAAATTCACGCGCGCGTTCATTTCCGGGCGCAGCTGCTCGTCGGGACTCTCGACCTTGACCTTGACTTGTACGGTGGCCTTGGCGCGGTTGGCCTCCGGCGCGATCTCTGCGATGTGGCCGCTATAGCGCAGATTCGAAAAGGCCTCGGGAGTAATCTCGGCGCGCTGGCCCATCTTCAACCGCGAAAAGTCGGTTTGGCTGATGTCGACTTCGATTTGCAGATCGGTCAGGTCGGCCAGAGAGACAACCGATGTGCGGGCTCCTGACTCGCCCATGGCCGACGGCGTCACCATCTCGCCGCGCTCGACAATCCTTTGGAGAATCGTCCCGGTGACCGGCGCCCTGATCAACGTGCTGTCCAACTGCGTTTGCGCGTAATCGAGCGCTGCGCGCATCTGCTGCAGTTCAGCCCGGGCCGCCTGAATCTCTTCGGAGCGCGGACCGATATCGGCGATGGCGCTGGTCTGGCGCGACCAGTCCAAGGAGGCTCGCGCGCTGTCGCGCGCCGCCAGTGCCCGGTCCAGCTCCGCCTTGGAGACCACATTTTCCCTGAAGAGCTGCTCGATGCGCTGATGGTCGGCCTCGGCGTTGCGCAGCGCGGCCTCCTCGCGCGCGACACCAGCCCGGGCCTGCACTTTCTCCTGGGGACGCGAGCCGGCCAGCAACTGATCTAGCCGCGCCTGGGCGGCGGCCACATTGGCGCGGGCCTGACCGACACGGGCGCGAAACTCGTCATCCTCAAGACGCACCAGGATCTGGCCCGAGGTGACTTTGTCTCCCTTTTCAACGCCGATCCAGGAAACCCGGCCGCTGACTTTGGCGCCGACGGCGATCTTGTGATGCGCCACGACATATCCGGACACGCTCAGCACCGCGCTGGCGCTCGACGGCGCCCCTGTCTCGACCTGGACAAGAGCCGCCGTGACGACTTTGGCCGCACTGAAAAAATACTGGTACCCGAATACCGCAAGCACGATCACAACGGAAATGGCCAGCAGCGTTTTGCGCGGAACGCGCGGCCGCGCTCTCTCGGGGGCCGCAGCCACCCGCTCGATGCG
Source organism: Acidobacteriota bacterium (assembly GCA_051001345.1). Lineage (GTDB taxonomy): Bacteria > Acidobacteriota > UBA6911 > JACQSX01 > JBPCNK01 > JBPCNK01. The sequence continues at coordinate 8,293 of JBPCNK010000297.1, forward strand.
CAGGCTGTTGAGCTGTTCATTCAGTTTCTTGCTTTCTAAAGCCATCCATCCCTTTCAACGAAACGACTGCCAACTGCCGACTTGTGGACTGTAACATCTGAACTGATAGCACCAACATTGATCCTAGTGACGCTCTGCGGTGCGTTGAAAAACGGCTTCACCACAGAGACACAGAGGACACAGAGATATCAGTGCCGGTAGAGTAGGAAGGAGAGCGAGGCTAGCAGTAGCCCGACTCACCTTCCCCTCCTCGAACCGGAGATGCAGATTTCCCGCGTCCGGCTCTCCAACAAGCTCTCGCCTAGGGCTTG
>JBPCNK010000298.1:0-16325 GCA_051001345.1 Acidobacteriota bacterium
ACAACACGAATCTGGAGATCGAGCTGATTTCGCCGATCGCCATGGAAAAGGGACTGCGCTTTGCCATTCGCGAGGGCGGACGCACCGTCGGCGCCGGTACGGTCGCCGACATCCTGCAGTAGAGGCAGTGGCGCCGGCCACCAGGCCGGTGGCCTTTTTCAGAGTTACACCGGCCAGGCGGCGGGCGCCACTCTTGCCGCGACCGTGACAGAGCCGCGACCGTAAGGGAGCGGGCATACAAACTATGCGAGAAATCATTACGCTTCAGTGTGGTGACTGCAAGAGCAAGAACTACACGACGACCAAGAACAAGAAAACGGTTACGGAGCGCCTCGAACTGAAGAAGTTTTGCCGGTTTTGCCGCAAGCATACGGCACACAAAGAGGCGCGGTAGCCATTGCGGTCCGTAGGCCAGTAGCTCTAATTGGTAGAGCGCCGGTCTCCAAAACCGGATGTTGGGGGTTCGAGTCCCTCCTGGCCTGCCAGTTCTTTATTTGTTGGGATAGACGCTGTGTTGCAGAAAATTGAAGCTCGATTCAAGGGGCTGGTTGAATTTGTCGGAGACGTCAGAAACGAGCTGAAGAAGGTCTCGTGGCCCAGCCGTGGCGAAGTCTACGGGACGACGATCGTCGTGATCTTCGCCGTATTTTTCTTCGGCTTCTATCTGTTTTTCGTCGACCTGGCGCTGCAGAACACGATTAAGAAAGTCTACGACTATTTTCAGAACTAGGAGCGGATCGAGCTGAAGCATGGCGAAGAACTGGTACATCATCCACACCTACTCGGGTTTTGAGCGAAAGGTTGCCGAAAGTTTGATGAACCGTGTCCAGGTCTACGGTTTGCAGGACAAGATCGGCCAGATCCTCATCCCGACCGAGGACGTTGTGGAAATGAAGGGCGGAAAGAAGGTCGTTTCTTCCAAGCTTTTCTTTCCCGGGTACATCCTTGTTGAGATGGAGATGAGCGATGAAACGTGGCATTTGGTGCGGAGCACGCCCAAGGTCACCGGGTTTGTCAGCCAAGGCCAGAAACCCACACCGCTGACCGAGGCGGAAGTCGACCAGGTGGTGCACCGGGTTTCCACGGCGGCCGAAAAACCCAAGCCGAAGTTTATGTTTGACCGAGGCGAAGCCGTCAAAATCATCGACGGTCCTTTCAGCAATTTCACAGGTTCGGTCGAGGAAGTAAGCCTGGAGAAGAATACGCTGAAGGTGATGGTAACGATTTTTGGCCGCGCGACACCCGTGGAACTGGAATTCATCCAAGTCGAAAAAATTTAGCAGGAACTCATCATGGCGAAGAAAGTTGTCAGCAACATCAAATTGCAGATTCCGGCTGGCAAGGCGACTCCGGCGCCGCCGGTTGGGCCCGCGCTCGGGCAGGCCGGCGTCAATATCATGGACTTCTGCAAGTCGTTCAACGCGAGAACTCAGAATCAGGAAGGGCTGATCATCCCGGTAGTTATCACGGTTTATCAGGACAAGTCCTATACGTTCATTACGAAGACTCCGCCGGCGGCCATACTGCTAAAACGGGCAGCCGGTATCGCCAAAGGCTCGGCCGAGCCGAACAAAAACAAGGTCGCCAAGGTGACCATGAAGCAAGTAGAGGAAATTGCCAAGCTGAAGCTGCCGGACTTGAACACCGATGAATTGGAGGCCGCCATCCGGATCGTTCTCGGGACGGCCCGCAGCATGGGCTTGGACGTTCAATCGTAGGCGGGATTTTCCATTTGCCAGCAGTGCCGCGACCGGAAGGTCGCGGGCCGGTAGATTAGGTAGCATTATCGAAAATCCTGCTGAATTGACAAGATTTCATCCATGTGTGGAGAGACAACATGCAGGGCAAGAATTATCGAAACGCAAAGGGGGCCGTCGAGGCGCGGCCCCGTACACTCGAGCAGGCCGTAGCCACGCTAAAAAAAGTCAAGTTTGCCAAGTTTGATGAAACCGCCGATGTGGCCATGCGCCTCGGCGTCAATCCCAAACACGCCGACCAGATGGTGCGGGGTACCATCGTGCTGCCCAATGGTCTCGGAGGCAAATCCAAGCGTGTGGCTGTCATCACTTCGGGCGACAAGATCAAGGAAGCCAAGGACGCCGGCGCCGACGAAGTCGGCGGAGAGGAACTCGTCGACAGGATTCAGAAGGGTTGGCTCGAGTTTGACGCGCTGGTGGCGACTCCCGACATGATGAAGTCGGTTGGAAAACTCGGCAAAGTGCTAGGTCCGCGCGGGCTCATGCCCAACCCCAAGACCGGGACGGTTACCTTTGAGGTGGGCCGCGCGATCAAGGAAGTCAAAGCGGGCAAAGTCGAATTCCGCGTCGACAAGAGCGGGATTATCCATGCTCCGTTTGGCAAAACATCGTTTTCAGAAGAAATGCTGGTGGCCAATGCGCGGGCCCTAATTGACGCCGTCCTGCGCGCAAAACCCTCTACCAGTAAGGGCAAGTATCTGAAGGGTGTCACGATTTCTTCGACCATGGGCCCGGGCATCGATCTTGATGTGGTCCAGCTCGAAGGCAAGTAAGGAGAGGTCGTCGTGAACAAAACGGAAAAGCAGGAATCGGTCGCGCAGCTCAAGGAGAGTTTTCTGGCTCTGAAAACGATCCTGCTGATCGATTACAAGGGACTCAATGTGCCCGACGCCACCGAATTGCGGCGGCAGGTCCGAAAAGCCCACGGCGAATACAAGGTGGTCAAGAACACTCTGGCGCTGCGGGCGGCGCAGGATACGACCGTCGAGCAGGTCAAGGATCATTTCAGCGGTCCTACCGCGGTCATTTACACCTCGAAGGATCCAGTGGCGCTGGCCAAGGTCGTGGTCGAGTTTGCCAAGACTGTGCCGGCCATTAGCTTCAAAGCCGGCGTGGTCGAAGGCCGATCGGTGACGGCGGCCCAGGTGCTGGATCTGACCAAATTGCCCTCGCGTCCGGAACTGATCGGGAAGCTGATGTTTCTGCTCAACTCGCCGCTGACGCGGCTGGTCACCGTCCTGAACGCGCCCATACGGAACCTGGCGGTCGTTTTAGGCCAGATCAAGAAAGCGGAATGAAGAAGGATTACTGGATTCAAACATTTTTTCTGGAGGTACTGAACCATGGCTACATCGCGTGAAGAGGTTTTGAGCTGGATCGAAAAAGCTTCCATCCTCGAGATTTCGGAGCTGGTCAAGGATATCGAGAACAAGTTTGGTGTCTCGGCTGCTGCCGCGGCTCCTGTCATGGTGGCCGCCGCCGCCGCCGCCGCACCAGCCGCGGTCGAAGAGCAGACGGAATTCACCGTAGTGCTGAATAGTGCAGGCGACAAGAAGATCAACGTGATCAAAGTCGTCCGCGAAGTCACCAGCCTCGGTCTGAAGGAAGCCAAGGACCTGGTCGAGGGCGCCCCCAAGACGATCAAAGAGGGCGTGTCCAAGGACGAGGCGGCTGCTATCAAGAAGAAATTCGAAGAACAGGGAGCTACCGTCGAGATCAAGTAGACAATTGCCTGCCCCTAGCCCTGGCCCCGGCCGAACGTCCGGGAGAGTTGTTAAATTATTGAAAAGGGTGGTAGAATCACCATGCAAGTTTATGGTGGGCAATTTCTAAAGGATTCGAATTAAGCGTGGGGAAGATGTGTCTCTCCCCCACGCTTTCTTTGCGGCCCGGTCTTTTTGATCAGGACGGTCGACAACTGGAACACGGTCGCCTCGAACGGCCCCGCACCGAACTGTTTCCTCCGGACGACTCGACTCATGGAATGGGCGTATCCGCGTCCAGTCCCAGGGATGAGTTCCTCCCCTGTGTTACGAACCGCTCGGGCCAGTCATCTTACCGCGTAAGGGAGTAAAAGAAATGTCGGATCTGTTGAAAAACGTTTTCCGGGATCGGGTTAACTTCGCCAAAATCAAGACGTCGTTCCCAATTCCCAACCTGCTGGAAGTCCAGAAGAAGTCGTACCAGCGCTTCCTCCAGATGGACTTGCTTCCTTCCGAGCGTGAAGACCTTGGGCTTCAGTCGGTCTTCAACTCCGTCTTTCCGATCAGCGACTTTCGCGACACCTCCTCGCTGGAGTTTGTCGACTACGCGATCGGCAATTGGGAGTGCCGGTGTGGAAAGCTCAAAGGGCTCGAGCACCTGCGCGGCAAATGCAAGAGCTGCAGCCATAGCATTATTTTGAATCCCTATTCGATCGAAGACGTCATCTGTAAGTCGTGCGGTGCTTACAACCCCAATGACGTGACGCGTTGCGACGATTGCGGCGATCCGGTTCAGCTCAATCTGAAGTACACGATCGAAGAGTGCCAGGAACGAGGCATGACGTTTGCGGTGCCCTTGAAAGTGACCATCCGGTTGGTCGTTTGGGATAGGGATCCGGAAACCGAAGTCAAAAGCATCCGCGACATCAAAGAACAGGAAGTCTACTTTGGCGACATACCGCTGATGACGGAAAACGGAATTTTTATCATCAATGGCACCGAGCGCGTCATCGTCAGCCAGCTGCACCGCTCGCCCGGCGTGTTCTTTGAATCGAACCAGCCCAAGACATATTTCCTGGCCAAGATCATCCCGTATCGCGGCTCCTGGGTGGAGTTCGAGTACGATACAAAGAATCTGCTGTACGTGCGCATCGATCGCAAACGCAAGTTTCTGGCCACGAGCTTTCTGCGCGCGCTGGGACTCAACAACGACGAAGACATTTTGAAAACCTTTTACCAGGTTTCGACCATTTACCTGGAAGGCAAGAAACTGTATCGCTCCGCCGATGAGGGCTTGATCGGACTGAAGGTCACCCGTGACATCGGTTCGGGCAAGAGCATGATTCTAGGTGCGGGCAAAAAAGTCACCAACGCGGTATACGCTCAGATCAAGAAGGCTGGAATCGACAAGATTGAAATTGGAGTTGACGACCTTGAGGGCGCGCTGGCCGTGACCCAGGTTCTCGACACCAAATCGGGTGAGATCCTCGCCGAGAGCAACGAACTGGTCAATCCGCGGATCCTCAACGCGCTGCTCGAAGCCGGTATCCACGCAATCGATGTCATATTCCCCGAGCGCGACGATGTCGGATCGGTCATCTCGGAAACTCTGCGCAAAGACACCGTCAAGTCCAGCAACGACGCCCTGATTGAAATATACCGCAAACAACGGCCAGGCGACCCCCCCACGCTGGATACGGCCACAGCGCTCTTTAAGGGAATGTTCTTTGACGCGCGCAAGTACGATTTTTCGCGCGTCGGGCGGCTGAAATTCAACATCAAGCTCGGCATGGAGACTCCGCTGGAGGAGCGGACTCTTTCGCCGCGGGATTTCTACGCCGTCATCAGTTATTTGCTAAAGCTGCGCAAGAACATCGGAACGGTCGACGACATCGATCACTTGGGCAATCGGCGCGTTCGAGCCGTCGGCGACTTGTTGGAAAACCAGTTCCGCATTGGCCTGGTCCGAATGGAACGCGCGATCAAAGAGAAGATGTCGGTCCACCAGGAAATGGCAACAGCCATGCCCCACGACCTGATCAACGCCAAGCCGGTGATGGCCTCGATCCGCGAATTCTTCGGAAGCAGCCAGTTGTCGCAGTTCATGGATCAGACCAACCCGCTTTCCGAGATAACCCACAAGCGGCGTCTTTCGGCGCTCGGACCGGGAGGCCTAAGCCGCGAGCGCGCGGGATTTGAAGTGCGCGACGTCCACCCGACGCATTACGGCCGTATCTGCCCGATCGAAACGCCGGAAGGCCCCAATATCGGGCTGATTTCGTCTTTGAGCTGTTACGCCCAGATCAACGAGTTCGGCTTCATTGAATCGCCCTACCGCAGGGTCCGCGACGGGCGGTTGCTCGATTATGTCTCGATTACCAACGTCGGCGACACGACGCTGAAGATCGGCGAGCCCTATCTGCTCGAGGAGGTCCTCGAAGCCAACCGGAAGCTAGAAGGAAAGAAAAAGCGGCAGAGCGAGTACGAGGCTCACGCGTTTTACTTGACTGCGTGGGAGGGCGATAAGCACATCATTGCCCAAGCCAACATTGAAGTCGACGCGAGCGGAAAGATTCTGCGCGACCGGGTCAACGCGCGTCACCAGGGCAACTTCGTACTGGCTCAAAGGCACGAGATCGAGTACATCGACGTTTCGCCCAAGCAGCTGGTTTCGGTAGCGGCCAGTCTGATCCCTTTTCTGGAGCACGACGACGCCAACCGCGCGCTGATGGGATCGAACATGCAGCGGCAGGCCGTGCCGTTGCTGCGGGCCGAGGCGCCCTTTGTGGGAACCGGAATGGAGTACATCACCGCGCGCGATTCCGGAGCGGTGATCCTCTGTCGCCGCACCGGCATCGTCGACAGCATCGACAGCGAACGAATCATCGTTCGCGTCGTAGCCGAAGGCGATGAGCATCGTGCGCTGGACGCCGGAGTTGACATCTACAAACTGACCAAGTTCAAGCGCTCCAATCAGAACACCTGCATCAATCAGAAACCCCTGGTCCGGCGGGGCGACCGCCTCATTAAGGGGCAGGTTTTGGCCGACGGGCCGTGCACGGAAATGGGAGAGCTGGCGCTGGGACGTAACGTGCTGGTGGCCTTTATGCCCTGGCGCGGATACAACTTCGAAGACGCTATTCTGGTGAGCGAAAAGCTGGTCAAGGAGGATCACTACACCTCGATCCACATCGAGGAGCTCGAGATTGAGTCTCGCGACACGAAGCTGGGCGCCGAGGAAATCACCCGCGACATCCCCAACGTGAGCGAGTCGATCCTGCAGGATCTCGATGAAAGCGGGATCATCCGCATCGGCGCCAAGGTGGCGCCGGGAGACATCCTGGTTGGCAAGGTTACGCCCAAAGGCGAGACGCAGTTGACGCCCGAGGAAAAGCTGCTGCGCGCGATTTTCGGCGAACAGGCTGGCGACGTTCGCGATGCTTCGCTGTACACGCCTCCGGGTATCGAGGGAATCATTGTCGACGTCAAGATTTTTTCGCGCAAGGGCGTGCAGAAAGACGAACGCGCCAAGGATATCGAGAAGATCGAGACGACCCGCCTGGAGAAGGACCTCCACGATGAAATCCGAATTCTCAACGAGGAGCGCAACAAGCGGATCAGTGAGCTGTTCGTGGGAAAAACCCTGCTGGCCAATCTGAGCGTTGAACACCGGACCGCGATTGCCGAAAAGGGCGACAAGATCACGCGCGACGTGCTCGCGGGGATGACCCTTGCGCAGCTCAAGAAGATCACCATCGAGGACAAAAAGGAGATCTCCCGCGAGATCGAACGCCTTGAGGATAAGACCGAGCGCCAGATTTCAATTCTGGAGTCGCTGCACAAGGAGAAGCTGGAACGGCTCAAGAAGGGCGACGAACTGCCGCCCGGCGTCATCAAGATGGTGAAGGTCTATATCGCGATGAAGCGCAAGATGTCGGTCGGCGACAAGATGGCCGGCCGCCACGGCAACAAGGGTGTCATCGCGCGAATCCTGCCGGAAGAGGACATGCCGTATATGCCCGACGGCACACCCGTGGAGATCGTGCTCAACCCGCTGGGTGTGCCCTCGCGCATGAACGTGGGGCAGATCCTCGAAACGCACCTGGGATGGGCCGCCAAGGCGCTGGGCGTGTATTTCTCAACGCCCGTGTTCGACGGCGCCACCGAAGCGGAGATCAAAGCCCAACTGACCGCGGCCAACTATCCGACTTCGGGAAAGACGATGTTGTATGACGGCATGACCGGCGAGAAGTTCGATCAACAGGTCACCGTCGGCTACATCTACATGCTCAAGTTGTCCCACCTGGTCGACGACAAGATTCACGCGCGTTCGATCGGGCCGTACTCGCTGATCACCCAGCAACCGCTGGGAGGAAAGGCGCAGTTTGGCGGGCAGCGCTTCGGAGAAAGGGAAGTCTGGGCGCTGGAAGCCTACGGAGCGGCCCATATCCTGCAGGAACTGCTGACAGCCAAATCGGATGACGTGCAAGGCCGCGCCAAGATCTACGAGGCCATCGTCAAGGGCGAGTCCACGTACACGCCGGGAATCCCGGAGTCCTTCAACGTGCTGATTCGCGAACTGCAGAGTCTTGGCTTGGATGTCGAACTCATCGAGCGAACCCGCAAACGGGGCACTCGGAAGGTTGCCGAAGAAAAAGTCGAAGCTGAAAAAGCCTGAAGTTGGAGCGGCCGTGATTGATCAACCCCCGGCCATCCGGCGGGTATTCTGGAGGTCATTTTGAAGATATTCAGGGATCAGATGGAAAAGGGAAATCTCGTCCGGGATTTCGAAAGCATTCGGATCGGGCTGGCATCGCCTGAGAAAATCCGGTCCTGGTCCAGCGGCGAAGTCACAAAGCCGGAGACGATCAATTACCGTACTTTCAAGCCCGAGAAGGATGGGTTGTTCTGCGCCCGGATCTTCGGCCCGGTGACCGATTGGGAATGCCTGTGCGGCAAGTACAAACGCATGAAGCATCGCGGCGTGATCTGCGATAAGTGCGGCGTGGAAGTCACCTTATCGAAGGTGCGCCGTGAGCGGCTTGGCCACATCGAGCTGGCCAGTCCCTGCTCGCACGTCTGGTTTTTCAAGGGACTGCCCAGCCGTATCGGGCACCTGCTCGACATCACGCTGCGAGACCTTGAGAGAATCCTGTACTTTGAAGCCTACGTGGTGACCGATCCTGGCGACGCTCCGCTCAAGGAAAAAGAGTTGCTTACCGAGGAGCGTTTTCGGGCCCTGCAGTCGGAACATCCCGGCAAGTTCGAAGCGCAGATGGGCGCCGAAGCGATCAAAGACCTGCTCAAGCGCGTCGACATCGAGACGCTGGCCGTCGACCTGCGTTTTCGCATGAAGAACGAGACGTCACAACTGAAGCGGCTGAAGTATTCCAAGCGGCTCAAAGTTGTCGACGCTTTCCGCAAGTCCGGCAACAAGCCCGAGTGGATGATCATGGACGTCATTCCGGTGATTCCGCCCGAACTGCGCCCGCTGGTTCCGTTAGATGGCGGACGCTTTGCGACTTCGGATCTCAACGATCTGTACCGCCGGGTGATCAACCGGAACAACCGGTTGAAAAAGCTCATGGAACTGCGCGCTCCGGAAGTCATTATCCGCAACGAAAAGCGCATGCTGCAGGAGGCCGTCGATGCGTTGTTTGACAACGGCCGGCGCGGCCGCGTTCTGCGCGGTGTCAAGAACCGTCCGCTGAAGTCATTGAGCGACACGCTGAAGGGCAAACAGGGGCGCTTTCGCCAAAACCTGCTGGGCAAACGCGTCGACTATTCCGGCCGTTCCGTAATTGTCGTGGGGCCCGAGCTGAAGCTGCACCAGTGCGGCCTTCCGAAGAAGATGGCACTCGAGCTTTTCAAGCCGTTTATCTACAACCGGCTTGAGAAGGAAAACCACGCCTCGACGATCAAGGGCGCCAAGGAAATGGTCGAAAACCAGGACCCGATCGTGTGGGACATCCTCGAGGAAGTGATCAAGGAGCATCCGGTGCTGCTCAACCGCGCGCCGACGCTGCACCGCCTGGGCATCCAGGCCTTCGAGCCCATGCTGGTTGAAGGCAAGGCCATCCGGATCCACCCGCTGGTCTGTACGGCCTTCAATGCGGACTTCGACGGCGACCAGATGGCTGTGCACATCCCCCTATCGGCCGAATCGCAGATCGAAGCGTCGGTGTTGATGCTGGCTTCGCACAATGTGCTGTCGCCGGCCAACGGGCAGCCCATTGCCGTTCCGTCCCAGGACATCGTGCTGGGTTGCTACTACCTGACCAAAGCCAAGACTGGCGCCAAAGGAGAAGGCCGCCGGTTTGCCGACTCGGCCGAAGTGCTGCACGCGCTTGAGGCCGGCCACGTCGAGTTGTTGACTCCCATCTACCTGCGCTACAGCGGTGCCTACCTGGACCTGACTACGCAGTTCGACGATCAGGCCCTCATGCGCGCCGATGTCCAGCAGGTCGAAAAAATGCTGATCGGCACGACGGTGGGGCGTGTCATTTTCAACGAGGCTTTGCCGAGCCAGCTGCCGTACGTCAACGGTCTGATGAAGAAGAAGGGACTGGGACAACTGGTCAACTACGGCTACCTGCGCTTCGGTCTGGAAGTGGTCGTCGACATGCTGGACCGCCTCAAGGACCTGGGTTTTCTGTATGCGACCAAAGCCGGAATCAGCATCGGCATAGACGACTTGATCGTGCCTCCCAACAAGGAACAACTGGTCGAGCGTGCGCGCAAGGAAACCATCGATGTTGAACAGCAGTACCTGGACGGATCGATCACCAACGGCGAGCGCTACAACAAGGTCATCCAGATCTGGTCGGATGTCACCGAAAAGGTGGCCGACGAGATGTTTGAAGCGATGGCCCAGCAGGATAAGACGAGCACCGAGTTCAATCCGATCTTTATCATGGCCGACTCAGGAGCGCGGGGAAGCAAACAGCAGATTCGACAGCTGGCCGGCATGCGCGGCCTGATGGCCAAGCCGAGCGGAGAAATCATCGAGACACCCATTACCGCCAACTTCCGCGAAGGATTGACCGTTCTCCAGTACTTTATTTCGACGCACGGCGCCCGCAAGGGTCTGGCCGATACGGCGCTCAAGACGGCCGACTCCGGATACCTGACACGGCGCCTGGTCGACGTCGCCCAAGACGTGATCATTTCCGAGGAGGACTGCAAGACGCTGGACGGCATCACAGTCACGTCGATTGTGGAGAGCGGTGAGGTCATCGAGTCGCTGCGTGATCGTATCGTCGGCCGTGTTTCGCTGGAGAACGTCAAGGATCCATTCAGCGGCGAAACGCTCGTCAAGGTCAACGAAGAGGTCACCGATGAGATTGCCGCCAACATCCAGTCGGCAGGAATCGAGCGCGTCAAGATTCGTTCGGTTCTGACGTGCAAGTCCAAACGAGGTATGTGCATTCGATGCTACGGCCGCAACCTGGCCACCGGCAGGATGGTGGAACTGGGTGAGGCCGTCGGAGTCATTGCGGCCCAGTCGATCGGAGAGCCCGGGACCCAGCTAACGATGAGAACCTTCCACATCGGCGGCGCGGCTAGCCGAATTGATGAACAGTCGACGGTCGAAGCCAAGAATGCCGGTATCGCCAAGTTCATCAATGTTTCGTCAGTGACAAACCAGGAAGGCTTCCTCGTCGTAATGAACCGAAACGGGGCGCTGGTTCTCCACGATGAAAAGGGGCGCGAGAAGGAACGCCACGCCGTCGTCTACGGCGCGACGCTGAAAGTTCGCGACGGGCAGGAGGTCAATCCTGGCGATAAGCTGGTCGAATGGGATCCCTACACGTTTGCGATTCTGACCGAGTTCGGCGGAAATATTCACTTCAAGGACATCGTCGAAGGCGTGACGATGAAGGAAGAAGTCGACGAGGTCACCGGCTTGTCACGCCAAGTCATCACCGAAGTGCCCGACGAGAAACGCCAGCCACAGCTTCAGATCAAGGATGACAAAGGAAAAGTTATCAAGGCCTACCTCATGCCTTCGAAGGCGCACTTGATGATTTCAGCCGGCGAACACGTCTATCCCGGCGACACCCTGGCCAAGATTCCGCGTGAGACAACCAAGACCAAAGACATCACCGGCGGCTTGCCCAGGATCGTGGAATTGTTCGAGGCGCGCAAACCCAAAGAGACGGCCGTCATCACGGAAATCGACGGAATAGTCAAATATGGCGGCATCGCGCGCGGACAACGCAAGATCATGGTGGAGAGCGAAACGGGAGCGAAAACTGAATACCAGCTGCCGCGAGGGGTTCACGTCAACGTACAGGAAGGCGAGTACGTTCGAGCTGGAGAAGCCCTGATGGATGGACCGCGCAATCCCCACGACATCCTGCGCGTGCTCGGTGAAAAGGAGCTGCAGAGCTACCTGGTCAACGAGATCCAGGAGGTCTATCGATTACAGGGTGTCAACATCAACGACAAGCACATCGAGACGATCGTTCGCCAGATGATGCGTTGGATCAAGGTTGAGGAAGTGGGCGACACCGAATTCCTCCTCGAGGAACAAGTCGACAAGTTCCGCTTTCTCGAGGAGAACGACCGGGTCGAAGGCCAGGGCGGGAAACCGGCGACGGGCCGGCCGTTGCTACTTGGAATCACCAAGGCTTCGCTGAGCACCGATTCATTTATTTCAGCGGCGTCGTTCCAGGAGACCACGCGGGTTTTGACCGAAGCCGCCATCAGCGGCAAGATCGACTATCTGCGGGGCCTCAAAGAGAATGTGATCATGGGACGGCTGATTCCAGCAGGCACCGGGATGAAGCATTACCGCAACATCGCTCTGCGTGAGAAATTCGTGCCGCAGCCCAAGGTAGAGGAAGATATCGCCGAGATCACCAACGCGTTCTCGGACGAGTTAAAGGAGATTCAGAAACAGCAGTCGGAAGTCTAAAACAGGGGTCAGGCTTCAGGGGCTAGGTGTTAGGGAATTGCGGATTGCGAATTGCGGATTGCGGATTTATTGACGATTGCGGATTGCGTTTCGATTTTCGATCTGCGATTCCCCGACCCCTGACCCCTGACTAGACCATGCGCAAAGAAAAGGAGATCTTCTACAAACACCTCCAGCAGCATGGGTTGAAACGGACAGCACAACGCGATCTGATCCTGGACTCCTTCCTCCGGACTAGCAAAGGCCATAGCAGCGTTGACGAGTTGTTCGAAATTGTCAAGGTCCGGGACAACCGGATCGGGTACACGACGATCTACCGCACCATGAAGCTCCTATGCTCTTGCAGTCTGGCACGCGAGGTGACACTGGGAGACGGGCGCACCCGTTTTGAGCCCTCCTACAATCATTCCGACCACGACCACCTGATCTGCACACGCTGCGGTAAATCGGTCGAATTCTATGATGCCGACTTGGAACGTATGCGCAAGCGGATTGCCGCGTTCCACGGCTTCCTCAACACCAAGCACTCGCTGAAAATCTTTGGAGTCTGCCGCGACTGCGAGGGGTTGACGGTCGTCCAATAAAGTCGGCAGTCGGCAGCGACCATCAGGGTGGCACAGGGCTTTAGCCTGTGCCTTTCAAACCTGGATCACCGGCGAACCAAAGCCGGTGCGTCCACCTCCTCATCCCTCGGACTTATAGAATGTCAGCCAAAAATACTGGGTTCCCGCTCCGACCACGCGGCCTACTTTGTAGCGGCTATGCTCGGCAATATCGCGCATTTCCTGTTCGCTGAATCCCACGCCTACCCAGGTGTCGCAGTTGGCCTCGTCGAGCGCGAACCCCTGAACCTGGAACTTGAAGATCGAACCGGGACGGAGCACCCGCCATGTTTCACGGATGTAATGCTCGACGACAGCCTTGCTGGGAATGTGTTGAAATACGATAGACGAGAACGCGAAGTCGAACTCTTCGGCGCCGAACATGGAAAGATCGACACCATTGTTCCGATGAAAACACACGTTGGCAGACCCCTGCAGCGCCGCGCGAGCCTGTTGGATCATCTCGCCGCTAACGTCGACAGCTTCCACTTGGCCGAACAGGCGCGCCAAAGCGCGGGTCACACGGCCCGCCCCGCAACCGATTTCCAGGACCCGCATGTCGGCCGGAAAGCGGCCTCGGCAGATCTCGGTAAACTCGGCGATTATTTCGCCTTTTACCGTCGCTTCGCCCGACTGAAAAAAATCCTGATCGCTCCATTCCGGCTGTTCGGTGGCGACGTAGTAGCGAGCATTCTCCAGGGCGCGCTGGTCCCAATCCCGCTTCATTCGATTCAGCAGATCCGGACTCCAACGGGGGGTTGTCATGGCGTGTATTTTACGGGAACCGAGGCTCGGGGTTGACGAAAAAGCGGCGGTGCCGGTAAGCGGCCTGGGAGCGCGCGCGTCCCGCGCGCATCTAACCGCGGCGCGCCTGGGTCGTAGCCGCCGGGCCCGCTCGCTTACGCGCGCGGCACCGCCACCGTTCTTTTCATGGCAGTGCTCATGAATCCGCGGATTTACCACCCCGGATGAAAAGGACGTAGCGTTCGACGGGGCCGCCGATGGCAGTGCCGTGCCCGGAAGGGCACGGGTAATCGACCACAGCCACGAGCACGTGCACGACAACGAGCGCGATCACGTCCTGACCCCTGACCCCTGAAGCCTGACCCCTATTTTTATTTTTATAACGAAGAAGGCCGGCCTATTGACTAGCAGGTGATGATGTTGACGTGCAGTTACTGTCCGAGAGCCGGGCTGGCCGCTGTCGGAGCTGCACCGGTTGTCGTGTAGCGAATAACACCCGAGACGTCGCTGAAGAACCCGCGGTAGCCGGTCGTGCCGAAGGTAACGGGAGTAGCCGTGATCGTGAAGTTGGTCGCGGATCCGTCGCCTGTTGGGACGGCGTAGTTATAACCGTCCTTGGTTCCGCTACCCAAAACGCCGTCAATCAGTCCAGCCGTCTGCAATTCGGCCAGGCTGCCGTACAAGCCGTTTCCAGTCGTCGCGGCAAACGTGATCTGCGAGGTGACGAGGCTGCGGACCGAAGCGATGGCTGACGCTTCGTTTGCGGCTGCTTTGGATTGCAACAGATTTGGAACCGCGATGGCGGCGATAATGCCGATGACCGCCACGACGATCAACAATTCGATAAGAGAAAAGCCCTCATGGCTCCGCATTCTAGAATCCTCCCACTGGTAATTGTGACACACACCAACGCCGTTAGGCTTTTCATTATGCAGAAGAAGTGTCAAACAGCGGCGTGATCCTCCTCACGTCCGGTGCCGGGCTTGCCGGTTGGCTTCTTGGACTTGACGGACGCTGTCAACCGTGCACAAATGACGTCAGCCAAAGGCCCCGTATGCGGGTTGGCGAGAAGGCCACGGTGCCAGTGTGGCACTCCGTTGGATGCGCACGGGACGCGCCACGCCCCCAGGCCGCTGCGTGCTGGCGCCCGCACTCTCAGGAAAGGTTTTTCATAACAGCGGTCATGAATTCGGGATTCACCACCACGGATGAAATTCGGAGGTGCCGCCGATGGCGGTGCCGTACCCGGAAGGGTGCGGGTCGGACGGGGAGCTGGACGCAATTCACACAATCAGCGCTCCGTCTCAGCAGAAAGGCACACCGGCCGGGCGGCCGGCGCCACTGCCTCCTGTATTTTCACAACAAAAAAGGCCGGCTTGAAAAGCCGGCCTTTCTGACTAACAGGTGATGATGTTGACGTGCAGTTACTGTCCGAGAGCCGGGCTGGCCGCTGACGGGGCTGCACCGGTTGTCGTGTAGCGGATGACACCCGAGGCGTCGCTGAAGAAACCGCGGTAGCCGGTCGTGCCGACGGTAACGGGAGTTGCCGTGATCGTGAAGTTGACCGCGGATCCGGCGCCCGATGGGACTAAGAAGTTATAACCATCCTTGACTCCCTTGCCCAAAACGTTGTCAACCATTCCAGCCGTCATCAGCTGGTCCAGACTGCCGTACAGGCCAGCTCCAACCGTCGAAGCATACGTGATCTGCGAGGTGACGAGGTTGCGGGTCGAAGCGATAGCTGACGCTTCGTTTGCCGCTGCCTTGGATTGCAACAGATTCGGAACCGCGATGGCGGCGATAATGCCGATGATCGCAACGACGATCAACAGCTCGATAAGAGAAAAACCCTTCTGGTTACGCATTTTCAAATCCTCCAAGTGATCAATTGTGAAAGCCACTATGCCGTTTGGTCGTCCTTACTAATGCATGAAAGGCGCCAAAGGGAGTCCGAATCGAGTGTGGGAAGAACTTTCTGTAACGGGATAAAAATCAACTGTTTGCCGACGTGATCCTCCTCACGCCAGGTGTCTGGCTTGCCCGCTGGCTCTTGGACTTGACAAAATCTGTCAACTGTATTGCAAACCGTGTCAACCGAAAGACCCGTCTGCCGGGTTGACGAAAGAGCCAAAGTGCGGCTTGGGAGCTTGGGAGCGCGCGCGTCCCGCGCAACTAACGGAGTGCCACATTCTGCGGGCGGGACGCCCGCGCTCCCAGGAACGTATTTTCATAACAGCTTCATGAATCCGGGATTCACCACCCCGGATGAAAATGGGCCGGAGTCGATTCGTGCCGCCAATGGCGGTGTCCCGCGCGTAAAGCGAGGGGCCCCGCTTCGCCGCTTTGAACCTGTATGCCGTATGAATGGCGGCAACCAACGGCACTGCCAGCTCAATTCGTGGCGGAGAGTTGCTGCCAACCACAGGGGAAGGTAAGTAGCCTCACTGCTGAGGGGTGCCGCTCGCTTACGCGCGCGGCACCGCCATCGGTTTATTCATGCAGCGTTCATGAATCCTGGATTCACCACAAACTCACCACCCCGGAGGAAAATGGGGTGAGCCAGGGTAGATTATTGCGAAGTGCTGCCGCAGCTCAGTGC
>JBPCNK010000299.1:0-25611 GCA_051001345.1 Acidobacteriota bacterium
GCCGTATTCTGTTCCCGCCATACACAGGACGTTGGACATTCTCGAGACCATGGCCGGCGAAAACGACGGGATGACGATCACCGAAGTCAGCCGCAGGTTCCGCATCCCCAAGAGCTCCGCGTACGCCATTCTCCAGACCTTGAAATCGCGAGAGTACCTCGAAAAGGATGGCGAGGATCGCTACCGGCTCACCTTGAAAGTCTTTTGCCTGGCAAGCACGCTGGTCGACTCGCTGGACCTGCGGCGCCAAGCCTATCCGCTCCTGAAGGACCTCACCGAAAAGAGCCGCATATCGGGGCACATCGCTGTCCTCGACCAGGGGTCGGCCGTCTACATCGAAAAGGTCGAGGTCCTGGGCGCCATTCGGCTGACCACCTGGATCGGCAAACGAATGCCACTGCATTCCACTTCGATCGGGAAGGCCTTGCTGGCTTATCTGCCGCAAGACGAAATCGAGCGGATTTTCAAAGACCACCGTTTTGGCCGCCTCACACCCCGGACCATTGTCAGCCTGGCCGAGCTCAACAAAGAACTAGCCCGCGTCAGGAATGCCGGATTTGCAGTGGCCAATGAAGAAAACGAAGAAGGAGTGCGGGCCGTGGCGGCTCCGATCTTCAATCATTCCGGCCAGGTTGTAGCCGCCGTGAACCTGGGAGGCTCCACGCTGCAGATTCGGATCAAAGACTTGCCGCGTCTGGGCGAGAGGGTCCGATCCTGCGCGCAGCGGATCTCGAAGCGGCTCGGATACGGCCAACGGGAACAGGCTGAGTCACTATAGCTGCTGCCATTTTTCATCCGGAGACTGACACTCTGCTTGGAGCGGACCTTCCGGTCGCGGCGCCGCCATCGGCGGCCTTGCCAGTGGCATGTGCCGTCTAAATTGCTCCCAACAACATTGATCCTAGTGAGGCTCTGCGGTGAAGTGAAAAACGGCTTCACCACAGAGACACAGAGGACACAGAGAAAACACAGAGAAAAACTTCGTACAAACGACCGGCTGTCCGTAATTTTAAGTATGCATCTCAACAAACTCACTGAGGCAGTCAGCGGTGCTGCGATCGAAGTTCATAAGACTCGTAAGCCCGCTTTTCTCTGTGTTCCTCTGTGTCTCTGTGTCTCTGTGGTGAAGCCGATCAAAAATCGGCCCCAGTTTTCCCATACCGCCCGCGGAGGTGAATCAACTTTATTGGTACCAATTCAGATGTTACAGGCCACTAGGTTTTATGTGAATGCAAATATCAATCCAGGTTGAACGATTGGATCCGTTGGGCGGCAAGGTCCTGGACGTTTTTGTAGAGACTGTTGCCGTGGGCGTCGATGGCGACAGTCAGCGGACCCAATTCCTTGACGCGGAACTTCCAGAAGCATTCCGGCATCAGATCTTCCCACCACACTTCTTCTATTTCTTCAATCTGTGTCGTCTCCAGCGCGGCCGCTCCGCCCACGATGGCCAGGTAAACGCCGCCGAACTTTTTCATCGCGCCAACGCTTCCCGCCAGAAGACCGCCCTTGCCGACGACGGCGCGGACACCGTACTTCTCGAGCAGCCCGGGAACGAAGCGATCCATGCGCGTGCTGGTGGTGGTCCCGATCGAAAGTTTTTCGTACCGGCCATTGGGAAGCTTGCGGACGCCGGGCGCCGTGTGCAGGCAAACGGCGCCGGTCAAATCCGCCGGGGGCGCTACGCCTTCGTCAAAGATTCGAATCTGCGTGGCGTCTCGAATTCCAAACACGGTTCCATTAAGAAGCACCGAGTCTTCCAGTTGCAGCTTGCGGATATCGGCTTCGGTCAATGGCGTCTGCAAAACGTAATCGGACACAGCGTATTCTCCTTGTATTACCAATGGATGAATTCCGGTTCACTCGGCAAGATTTTCGATCGCGCTTTCTACCTACCGGCCCGCTCCCTGACGGTCGCGGCTCTGTTGGCGCTCCGTGTCTACCGGCTCAAGTCTTGGCGGAGATGTTGCTGGCAACAGCCCGCGAAGGCAATTAGCATCTGTGCTGAGGGGCCGCTCGCTTACGCGCGCGGCGCCGCTATATAGCCGACGGCCGCCAGCGTCAGCGATCCGCGATCTTCAGGAGCTTTTCAGTCGTCACGGTCTCTCTGGTGAAATCGTCGTAAACGACCGTGCCATCTTTTTCAATGACCGCCCCGGCGCGCTCGCCCCGCCAGCACTGCATGTTGACCGCCACGGGATTCTGGCTGATGTGCGTGTGCGCCCACTCGATGTGCACGCCGATGGCCGTCGTGGCCCCACCCAGCCCCTGAGGCCCCACGCCGGTTTGATTGATCAGATCCAGCAGTTCCTTTTCCAGGCGAGCCACTTCGGGGTCCGGGTTGGAGGAGCCCAGGGTGCGGAACGTGCTGGCTTCCTTGGCCAGGTTCATGGCCACATCGGAGGTGCCTCCCAGCCCAATGCCGACGATCACCGGCGGACAGGGTCGTGCGCCTGATTCAAATACGCACTGCAACACAAACTTCTTGATGCCCTTGATCCCTTCGGCGGGATTGAGCATGTTCAGAAAACTCATGTTCTCCGATCCCGATCCCTTGGGCGCCATCCACAGTTCCATGCGATCCGAGTCGGGAACAAATTCGAGTTTGATGATCGGCAGACCTTCTCCCGTATTGGTGCCGGTGTTGCGGCGCGTCAGCGGATGAACGGAATTGGAACGCAAGGGATACTCCAGCGTCGCTCTCTCGCACGCTTTGCGAATTCTGGCTTTCACTTCGGGAATATCCAGACTCAGCTCGCTTCCGATTCGAACTTTGTAAACTGGCAGTCCGGTATCCTGACAGACCAGCGTGCCGAGCTGATCGGCTGCCGCGATGTTTTCCTGGATCGTCGACAAAACCCGGACCGCGGTTTTGTTCTGCTGCCGCTCTTCGACCTTGCGCGCCTCGGCCAATGCCTGGCGCACATCCTCTGGAATTTTCTTGAGCGCAATCAGGTACAGGTCGCGCGCGGTGTTTTCAATGGTGTCATAGATCGACTGCATGGATTGTCTCCAGTGTAAGAAAACGAAACTCTTCAGTGCCACGATCTCAAGCGCGAATCTCGTTCGAGTCCGGGAGAGGACATACCGGCCACGGCCACGAGCACGTGCACGAGCACGTCAACGAGCACGAACACGTCCCGACCCCTGACCCCCGACCCCTATTTTCATGGCTCCGGCGGCCTTAGGCGCGTGAATTCCACGGGCAAGAAATCAGAGCGCATCTGGCCGCCTGTCGAGACCAGGCGAATCGTCTTCAGCCACTCGGGAAGGGAAGCGGGAAAGTCGGAGCGGTAATGGGCGCCGCGGCTCTCCTGGCGCAGCAGCGCTGCCTGCGCTACCATTTCGCCGACCTGAACCAGATTGATGACGTTGATGGCCTCATTCCATTCCGGATTGCAGCTCGTGCCGCCGGATGCCGCTATTTCGCCTGCGCGGCGGCCGAGCGTCTCCAGTTGGCTCAGCGCCGACTCCAGGTCCGGTCCGTTGCGCACAATCCCCACGTTGGCCCACATCAGGTCTTCTAGCTCGCTGCGCAGCCCAAACGCGTTTTCTCCGTTTTGCCGGTGCAGAGGCAGCTGCCATTTGTTTCCCAGGTCTTCGGCCGCCGCCGCAGAAACGGCCGGTAGGCGGCGCCCCGCTACGCAATCGGCCATCGCGTCTCCGGCGCGGGCGCCGAAAACCACCGAATCGGCCACTCCGTTTCCGCCCAGCCGATTGGCTCCGTGCACTCCGCCGGCGTCTTCCCCGGCAACGAAAAGCCCCTCGAGGCTGGACCGGCAGTCGACATCGATGCGAACGCCTCCCATCTGGTAGTGCGCGCTGGGCGACACTTCGACGCGATCGTGCAGCAGGTCAAAGCCATAATCGCGGCAGCGCTCCACCATCCCGGGGAAGTTGCGCAGTAGAAACTCTTCGCCCAGATGAGTGGCGTCCAGAAGAACGCCGCCGCTTGGGGTCCCGCGTTGCTCCATGATTTCCATGAAACTGCAGCGCGAAATCACGTCGCGCGTCGCGCGCTCCAGTTTCACAGGCTCGTACTTTTCCATGAAACGCTCGCCGCGCCCGTTGAAAAGCCGCGCGCCTGCGCCCCGCAAACCCTCTTCCAGCAACCCGCCTGTGGCCACCGATCTCCCCACAAGAAGTCCGGTGGGATGGAACTGCATCATCTCCATATCCACGAATTCCGCTCCCGCGCGCCGAGCCATGGCCATTCCGTCGCCCGCCTTCTCCAGCGAGGGAGAAGAAATCCGGTACATCGTCGCCCCTCCGCCGGTGCACAGCAGCGTGGCCTTGGCGCGAGCGACCAGCAAGCCGCCGCTGCTCATGTCCAACAGCAGCGCTCCGCAGACGCGGCCGTCGGCGGTCAGCAGATCCAACCCGCGGCAGTCCTCCAGAACGGTGAGTTCTTCCTCCAGAATGTAGTCGCGGAGGTTCGACATGATCTCAATTCCGGTCAGGTCCCCTTTGTGCACCGTGCGGTCGAAAGACTGGCCGGCGAAGGCCTTCTGGTGAATGGTCCCGTCCTCCCGCCGGTCAAACAGGCAACCCACCTTGTTTTCCAGCTCGATGATCCGCTCGGGGGCTTGCCGAACCAGAGTCCAAGCGAGCTCCTGATTGTTGAGAAAGCCGCCGCCGCGGACAGAGTCTTCGAAATGCCGCTCCAGCGAGTCGGCCGCATTGAGCACCGCATTGTAGCCTCCCTGAACCATGCGGGTGCATCCGCTTTGCCCCAGCAACCCCTTGACGACGATCACAATCTTCAGCTTGCGGTCCCGCTCGTGGGCATGCAACGCAGCCAGCAGACCGGCGCCTCCGCCGCCGAGAATCAGGATGTCGGCTCTAATCTCGTCCATGAAAAACCGCTCCAAAGTCGCTCTGTCCAATGCCAGTTGATCACAGATTCTTGAACGCCTCGATTCCCCAATACGCCCACAGCAGGCCCGCCAGGATCAGAACGCCCGTGCAAACGCGCGCCCCGGTCTTTCCCAGTCTGCTGTAGTCGAGCAGGATGCTTCGCACTCCATTCAACCCGTGATAAAGGGCGACAAGCAGAAACGAGATGTCGATAGCCTGCCAGTAAGGATTGGAGATCCGGGCCAGGATCAGTTCGTAGCTGAGTTCGCCGCGTCGCAGCGGAGCGGACATGTAATGCTCCACCCAAAAATGTGCTACCAGCAGAACAATCAGGAGCGCTCCGGTGATCCTCTGCAAGTACCATCCTATGGCTCCTGTGCGCGGACGATTCATGGCTATCGTTTCAGAATCGCGAACCAAAAGATCGGAATCGCGCCGGCCAAAAAAACCAGCGTACCCAGTCCCACCGTAAGGAGCCAGAAGATCTGCCGCTGCTTGTGCTGCCCAACGCCGAGATCGATCAACGTGATGCGCACTCCATTGAGCGCGTGCAGGATCACCGTCCCGAGCAATGCGATCTCCAGAACCTTGAAAGCCGGCTGTTGAAAGAACCGCATCGCCTCATCGAAGGCCTCGGCTCCCTGGCTGAGTTTGTGCACGGTGCGAATATGCAGGAAAAGATAGACCAACAGCAGCAGCCCGGTGACTCTCTGGATCAGCCACGCCATCATTCCGCTGTATTGCCAGCGATACTTGCGCAGAATTTGCCGCACGCGTTTTCCTATCCGTCGGTGCTTCGGACGGCCCGGGCCTTGTTCCTCACAAATCTTCCCGGCGCCAGCAGCGCTCGTTTCAGGCGCCCGATCGAATCCGTGAGGTTGATCCCTTTGGGACAAGCCGCCACGCAGTTAAACTGCGTGTGGCAGCGCCAGACGCCTGCGTATTCGTCGTTGAGGATGTTGAGTCGCTCCTGCACGGCGCCGTCGCGCGGATCCATCAACCGCAAAAAGGCCTTGTTTATGGCCGCCGGACCCAGATAGCGGCTGCTGGATGCCGTGACGCCGCAGGCCGTAACGCAGAGGCCACACGTGATGCAGTCGCGTTTGTCGCTGGATTGACGGCTCGGGTCGGAATCGGGCCGAATGCGCGCCAGTTCCGTCGAATCGGGGCGGGCGGGGTGGAAGGCCGGATGCACTTTTTTCCACTGTTCGAAGAACGGCTCCATAGAGACCATCAGATCCTTGATCACCGGAAAATGCGGCAGCGGCGCTACCGCAATCCGGTTCGATCTCAGGCTTTCTGCCCGCGTCTTGCATGCCAGCCGCGGGATCCGATTGATGAACATGCCGCAGGTTCCGCACATGCCCACGCGGCAAGAACAGCGGAACTGCAACGATCCGTCCTGCTCGCGCTGGATCCGGAACAAGCCGTCCAGCACCGTCATCCTGGGCTCGAGCGCGACTTCGAAGATCTCTGTCTTCTTCTCCGCGCCATTGGAACCACCGCGGGCGATCTCAAAACGATAGAGGGTCATTTAGGGACGTTCTTCTAATAGAACGTAGGTTCTATCTGTCAAACGAAATCTTAGGAGAACGCCGATGCGGTGTCAAGAGAGTGCCTCAGGCTTCAGGGGTCAGGGGTCAGGCTTCAGAGGTCAGTCAGGTGGGCACAGGGCTCCTGCCCTGTGCGCTTTTCTTGGACAGCCGCACCTCGTGTGGATTCAAGTGGACTGGCCACTGGCCACTGGCCACTGTGCTACACTCTCGCCGGCTAGGCTCGGAGGAGGAGACAGGCGCGCCATGAAATGGGAGAGGCTCAGCTCCGCGCAACTCCATGCGGTTTCGCGCGACACCGTGGTGGTGCTGCCTCTGGGCGCCGTCGAACAACACGGCTTGCACCTGCCGCTTGGGACCGACAGTTTCATTGCGGAGGGACTGGCGGCGGCGCTCGACCAGGCCTGTGGCGGAACGCTGCTGGTCTTGCCCGCCGAACGCGTCGGCTGCAGCGAACATCACATGTCGTTTCCAGGTTCCCTGACACACGCGCATGAAACTTTTGCCGCCGCTGTCCTGGAAACGCTGGGATCGGTGATGCGCCATGGATTTGGCCGCATTCTTGTGCTCAACGCGCACGGCGGCAACCAGTCCATCGGGGGCGTCATCGCGGAGAAGGCGGCCGAGCGGTGGCCCCAGGCGGAAGTCGTCTTCACATCCTGGTGGCGCGTCGCGGCAGGCGCTTTGCAGGACATCGTCGAAGGAGAGTATCCGAGCGTAGGACACGCCTGCGAGTTTGAAACCAGCCTGATGCTTCTGTTTGAACCGTCGCTGGTGGACATGTCGCAGGCGCAAGATGACGGCATACCCACGGCGGCCGGACCACTGCGCGGAGATCTGCTGGGCGCGTCAGCCGCCACGCTGCCGCGGTCCTTCGACCGATTCACGCGGCATGGCGTGTTTGGACGGCCGACGCTGGCCAGCGTAGGGAAGGGAGAGAGAATCTCGCAATGCGTGACCGAAGCGCTGCAGTCCCTTCTGCGATCCTGCTGGCCCGGGTCGGTGGTGTAGTTCCGCCGCTTGACACCTGCCGCGCACCGGCGGGGAGCCTGTTTTCTCCATGAAGCGACTGGACAAAAAAATTGCCATTGTGACGGGGGGCGCTCATGGAATCGGGCGGGCTATCAGCGAAGTCTTCGCTGCAGAGGGCGCGAGGGTTCTTGTCGTCGACATTGACGAGGCCGCGGGCCAAGCCGGAGTTTCCGGGATTTGCGAGACAGGCGGTGAGGCGATATTCTGCCGGGCCGACGTTTCTTCCCCCCTGGAAGCCGCCGCCGCCGTCAAGCGGGCCTCGCAACAATGGGACCGCATCGACATTCTGTGCAACAGCGCCGCCTACCTGGGCCCTTTTCACGACGTGCTGGGAGCAACTGAAGACGAATGGCAACGCAGCATTGAGGTGACGCTGCTGGGGACCTACTTTTTCATTCGGGAGGCGCTGCCCTGGATGGTTCGGCGCCGGCAAGGGTCCATTATCAACATCGCATCGGTTCAGGCCCTGGTAGGCGGGCGAGACTCGGCCGCATATACGACGGTGAAATCGGGGCTGCTGGGACTGACTCGAAGTGTCGCCTATGACTATGGGCCGCACAATATCCGCGTCAACGCCATCTGTCCGGGCCCTATTCAAACGCGCATTTCTCCTCAACCCGGTGAAGAGCTGCACCAGCGGCAGGTCGGCAAGACCATGCTTGGCCGCGTAGGCCAACCCAGGGACGTGGCCTGCGCCGCGCTGTTTCTGGCATCGGATGAAGCTTCCTACATCACCGGTGTTGCCCTGCCCGTCGATGGCGGATGGACAGCAATCTGACGGGAAGATTCCCTTGACAGCATTCCGGCCCGGTTGTACGTTTGTTCACATACTCGATTCTGAGTTCAATAGGACGAACAATCAGCATCCCGGCCCGTTTGCGTATAGTCTCCCGCGGGCGGCAGCGCTGGAAACCGCAATACGAAGGGGGTGTTTGTGAAGCAAACCCTTACTCTGTTTCTGTCTCTCCTGGTGTTTGTCTCCGTGTCTCCGCTTCTGGCTCAAGTGGGAACCGATGGTTCCATTCTCGGCGTGGTCGAGGATTCGTCGGGAGCTCTGATCCCGGGCGTGACCGTCACGGTAACCAATCTGGACACCGGGCTGGTGCAAACTACAATCGTCGATGATCAGGGCTACTTCGAGGTACGGGCCCTTCCGCGCGGCTTTTATTCTGTGGCCGTTTCGCTTTCCGGATTCAAGACCTGGAAGTTGGACCGGACCGAGTTGGTTGCAGGAGAACAAAAGCGTGTCACTCCGCTGCTCGAAGTGGGCGAGGTGACCGAAGAAATCCGGGTGGAAGCGGGAGCGGAGCTGGTTCAGACCGAGCGGGCCTCGCTTGAATCGGTGATCGAAGAAAAACAAATCCGGGATCTTCCCCTGCTCGGTCGAAATGCAATCGAGCTTGTGCAGCTGGTTCCGGGGATGCGGTTTGTGGGCGTAGGCGGGCTGGCGCGAGAACATACAGTCCAGGGCCAGGGGCAGCGGGAAGACGCCACCGAGTTTACCGTCGACGGCGTCAACGCCAACGACCCCAGCAACGAGCGCGGGATGGCCTTCCCCAATCTGGATACGGTCGCGGAGTTCAGCGTGGAGACCTCGAATTTCAGCGCGGAGCACGGCCGAAACCCCTTGCAGGTCATGCTGGTGACCAAGTCCGGCGGCAACAAGTTCCATGGAACGCTGTGGGAATTCCATCAGAATGATGCACTCAATGCGCGCAACGCTTTCGCGCTCACCAAACCGAAGTTGATTGAGAACCAGGCCGGATTTACGCTCGGCGGCCCGATTTTAAGAAACAAGACCTTTTTTTTCGGGAGCCTTGAAGGGACGATCACACGGACGCATCGAATCTATAATTCGCTGACCGTTTCGCCTCGAGTGCTGGCCGGAGATTTTTCCCAATCGGCCAGAAAACCCAACGATCCGCTCACCAACGCGCGTTTTCCCAACGATATCATCCCGGAAAATCGAATTTCACCGGTATCCAAGTTCTTTTTTCCCTACCTGCTGACGCCCAACACCGCCGACAACCGGTTCCGCGGCGTGGCGCCGGATCCCCACAATTTGTATAACGGAACGGCGCGCATTGACCACCAGTTGACGCCAGCCCAGCGGATCTACCTGCGCTGGGTGCGAATCAGTGAGAGCGAAAACGTACCAGGATACAAACCAGAAGTGTTTCTCAACCAGGAACTGGATCAGCACAATCTCGGGCTCAACTACAACTGGACCATCACGCCCGCCATGCTGCTGACGGTATCGACAGGCTTCCTCCATTCAGACACCCGGAACCAGTCCGACCAGGTCGGGAAGGAAAACCTGACCCAGAGAGGGGGAGTGCAGGGCTTCCAGACGGAAGGCCGGGCCGAAGCAGTGGGTCTGCCCAATGTGAATCTGACCGGCTACAGCGGTTTTTCTGTTCCGGCGCAAACGCCGGGGCGGTTCCGGCGCCAAATACTCGATTCGAAGGCCAGTCTCAACCTGGTGCGAGGGAGGCACTCGGTCAGCCTCGGCTACAGTTACGGCGACCGGAGAACTCTGGCTTCGCATGCGTCGGCTTCTGCGCGCGGCACCTTCACCTTCAACGGACAGTACACCACCGATGGATTTGCCGATTTCCTGCTCGGACTGGCGCAGTTCAGCGAAAGGAATTTTCCGCTGGTGAATTTTGGGATGGCGCATTCACCGTATTCGGCTCTGTATGTCCAGGACTACTGGAGAATCCATCCCCACCTGACCGTGGGTCTGGGGGCGCGCCTGGATTACTGGCATGAGAAGGCCTTTGTCCGCGGCGCGGGCGCCACGTTTGATCTGGAACGGGGAAAGGTGATCGCGGGCGAAAACGATAAAGGCAAAGTCGATTTGTCCGCGCAGCCGACAGCTCCGTTTCTGGCAGCCGCCACCCAGGACCTGTGGATTTCGGCATCCGAGGCGGGGCTGCCGCGAGGGCTGTTTAAGGATCAAGCATTTGTCTCGCCCAGACTGGGCGTGGCGTGGCGTCCATGGGGCGGAACGGGCCTTGTGGTCCGGGGCGGCTACGGGATTTTCACGACGATGTTCAATGGCAATATCACGGGATCTCAGATCATCGGACCGCCGTTTTGGACCTTTGAACGGCAGACACTGGCGCGGGCCAATCGCGTCACATGGGACAAGATCTGGCCGCAGGATCCGAGGCTGTTTATCTTTCCGTCGGTTGCGGCGGCCGCCTACGACGTCGAACCGGCAAGAATCCATGAGTGGAATGTCTCCATCCAAAAAGCGTTGCCAGGTCCGAAGTGGTTCCCTGGGCTGAGATCCGCGCTGACGATTTCGTATGTGGGAAACCGCGGCGACAAACTCATCACGCGGCTGGACCACAACGAAGTAAAACCCGGCAGCTACACCAATCTCCAGGCGGCAAAGCCCTATCCCCGGCTGGGAACAATACGCCTTTACGAAAATATCGGCACGTCTTCGTACCACGCGCTGCAGGTCAAGTGGGCGCGCCGGTTTGCACAGGGACTCGGCTACACGCTCTCGTATTCCTTCGCCAGAAACATCGATGAGAACGGCGCCAGCACGACGGATTTTCCCATGCCATTCGCGCCGCCGGGATACAACCGCGGGCGTTCAGAGCTGGAGCGCCGGCATATTCTTGCGCTCAACACCATCTGGCAAGTTCCCGTCGGGCACGGCCGCGCGTTTGCAAGCGGCCTTCACCCGGCCGTCAACGCATTCGTGGGAGGATGGCAATTGTCGGGCATTTACAGATTTACGTCCGGATCTCCACTGACTCTGACGGTTCCCGGCGCCACTTTGGGCAACGGCTTTAACACGCGCCCCAATTTGGTGGGAGATCCAGAGGCGGCCGATCCGTCGGCCCGGCAATGGTTCAATCCCGCCGCCTTTGCGGCGCCCCTCCCGTTTGTGTTTGGCAACGCCGGTATTGGAATTCTGGACGGCCCGGGTGATCACGTTCTAGACACCTCGTTGATAAAGAACTTCCACTTTGCCGAGGGAAAGTTTGTGCAGTTCCGGTGGGAGATGTTCAACGCCGTCAACCATGTGAACCTCGGCAATCCTGTCACGACAATCGGTATCGGGGATACGGGAAGGATCCTCGGGTCCGGCCCCGCCAGGCGGATGCAGTTCGGGCTGAAGTTGATTTTTTAGCCGGCGCTGGGCTAGCATGCCCGATACTATTGGCTGCTGCTGGCGGAGAGTCATCTGACGCGGCGGTTGTTCGAGGCGATGCTGCGACGGATTGCAGCGCTGCCATTGCCTACGGGGTAGCCGAAGCTGTGACAGCAGAGAAATCGGTCAAGAGGAGAAGGGGCGCAGGGATGTCTGAGAAATCGCTTCCACCTTGACATCACCCGGACTGAGTCTGGTCACGCTACCTGACTATATTCAATCTCCGTCTAGGCGTGCAAACTAGTTGTTCATCCATACGCACCAGGTATTTGGTTGCAAATTCAGAGAGGAGACAAGCCGTCATGAAACCAAGCAAACTGATTGCTCTCGTAAGCCTTCTAGCTTTCACGATCCTGCTCTCGATCTATCCACAGGAAGTCCGGTCTCAGGGACTGCTGGTCAATTGTGACGGCGGCGGCACCATCAGGGGAGCGCTGGGCAGCCTGAAGCCAGGGGATACGCTGACAGTGAGCGGCACCTGCAATGAAAGTGTCGCAATTGAAGCGGAGGTCTCACGCATTACTTTGAATGGACGCGGGAGCGCAACGATCCAGAGCCCAGCCCGAAACCAAAACGCCATCGCAATCCGGGGCCGGGAGATTACAGTAAGAGGCTTCACCATCAGCGGTGGCAACATTGGCATCGTCGTTCAACGCGGTGGGACGGCCGTCGTCGATGGCAACACCATCCGGAGCAACGCAGGGGATGGCATCCTTGTGGGGCCAGGGAGCAATGCCGCCATCATCAATAACACGATTGAGAACAACCGATGGGGGATTACGGTTGACGAGAATTCGGCCGCCCGCATCGGGTGGCAGATCCCCACGGCTTTGGGGCTACCGAACACCATCAGGAACAACACCGACGGCGGCATTCTAGTTTTGCACAATTCGAGTGCGCGCATCATCGGCGCCACAATCACCAACAACGGAGGCGATGGCATTCGGGTTGAACGGGCATCCCACGCTGACATTACGGACAACAGCATTGGCGGCAACGTGGGGAACGGTATCACCGTCAGCGGGAACTCCGGGGTAGATCTCGATTTGGGGCGGATACAGGAGGTGGCACGGCCCAACAGGACGGATGCCGGCATGAGCAACGGCGGGTTTGGCATCGCCTGGTCGCTCGGGTCGTATGTGTCCGGCAGCCTCGGCACGCTGACAGGTGCGAAGGGCGCGATGCGTGCTGACAGCACCTCTGTCGATGACTTGCGACCCTTCGTCAGCAGCCTCTCATTTGACCCAATTATTGTTTCACCGGGCGGTACCTTTACTGCCACCTTTTCAGGAGTAGATCTTTCCGCGCAGACATACTTTGACATGAGATTTCGGACACCGGGCAGCAATACTGACCAGGAAACCTTCAACTGGCAGCAGGGGACTTCGGCAACCCACGCTGTCTCCGGATCCATACAGACTGGGGTGTACGTCGTAACCGCGGTACGCGCGCATAGAGACATCGCAGACCACAGCGGTCCGTATATCGCCGTTTCGGCAAGTCTTACAATTCGGCCCTGACGGTTTTTTTCCTAGACGTTCTGGGGTTCGTGGCACTTGAAATTCAAAAAGGCGGGTAGGTCAGGCAATGCGGATTCTCCATCTTGTGGTTATTGCTCATCAGACTGTTTTCCGGATGTCGGCAAAGCGGATGTGCTGCTCGCCGTAAACGTTCCAGCCTGAAATGCCCTTCGCCACGGCGAGGTGAAGTCCCACACTCGCCAGGGGAATCATGTAAGCTTTGTCCAGCGCAATCGTCTGGATCTTTTCGTAAATCTTCATTCGCTGCTGCAGATCCAGGGTCGAAAGAGGTATTGACGCTCTCCTAGGCTAGGAGCTATCCGCGTCGTGAAGATCACACGCATTGACACCATCGCCGTGCAAGTCCCCATCCGTCCCGACCGCGCCATCCGGGGCGGGCGGGGTGCGCACACCGTCTCCCCTTTTTTGCTGGTCAAAGTGTTGACCGATGCCGGAGTCACCGGGCTGGGCGAGGTCTCCTGCACGCCGCGCTGGAGCGGTGAAGACTCAGTCACGGCAGCCCACTACATCCGGAATTTTCTGGGACCGCTTCTGCTGGGAGAAGATCCGACGCACATCGAGCGGCTGGCGCGCCAACTCCACTCCGCGGTTGCGAACAATTTTTTTACCAAGGCGGCGCTGGAAATGGCGCTGTGGGACATCCTGGGAAAGGTTGCGGGCTTGCCTTTGTACCGTCTGCTGGGCGGGCCGGTGCGCAGCTTCGTTCCCACCAAGTTTTCGGTCTCCGGAGTGGAACCCGCCAAGGCGGCAGAGATCGCTTCGTGGGCCGCCGGCGCCGGCTTCAAGAGCATGAAGGTCAAAGTCGGCATGGACCCGGCTCAGGACATTGCCAGAGTGCGCGCCGTGCGCGAGGCGGTGGGCACGGGCGTTCGAGTCGGTATTGACGCCAACGGCGGCTGGGCGCCTGGCGTGGCAATTGAAACCATCGGCCGGATGAGTTCTTATGACATCTGGTTTGCCGAGCAGCCCGTCGCGCCGCACAACCTCGATGGAATGGCTGAAGTGCGGCGCCGCGTCGATGTTCCGGTGATTGCCGATGAAAGCGTCTTTACGCTCGAGGACGCTTTTGCCGTCGCGCGCGCGCAAGCAGCCGACGTGCTCTCCATTTACGTGGGAAAAGCGGGAGGGATCGGGCCGGCGCGCAAGATTGCCGCCGTAGCGGATGCTGCCGGGCTGGGCTGCACGGTGGGAAGCAACCTGGAAATGGGCGTCGCCTCGGCGGCCATGATTCATCTGGCTATGGCCACGGCAGGCATCAGCGCCGAGGAGTTTCCGTGCGACATCCTCAGTCCTTTCTTTTATGAAGACGACGTGCTGGCCGAGCCGCTCGACATTACCGCCGGCCAGGCGCGCCCGCCCGAAAAACCCGGACTCGGCGTGGAACTCGACGATAAGAAGGTGGAACGCTACCGCGTCTGAAGCACGGCGGGATCAGGGCTCGTGTCGTTCGATGCGCAGGATTTGCGGGCCCTCCCAGCGGACGCGGCGGCAGGCTTGGGCAAAGCCGGTCCAGTCGTACTTCCAATCGCCCGGAATGCGCGCAAACAGGCTGGCGTGAGTGGGTGTTCCTTCCGGTCCGCGCAGCACCACGCCGCGGCCGTAGACCAGGCAAATTTCCGCCGCGCGCCGGCTGCCGCTGGTCACGTTGCCGCCCGCATCGTAGAAATAGTAAATCTCCCCGGGGAGCGGGAGCTGGGCCTGGTTTTGCGGAGCGGAAGGATGAAGGTCATCGACCAGCATGAAGATCTCGGCGCCGGAATACTGGCCATGAATAGTTTTCTGTTCCAACGGAAGCAGTTCCCACACGTGCCGGCACACATCGGGCGCTTCATCGTCGAGCAATTCGGCCACCGCGGACTCTCCGGTGGAAACAAACATCAGTCGAATGCAACGGCGCTTTGGCATGGCTGACACAATAGAACAGCGTGTCACCGGGCGGCAAGTAGGCAGTAGGCAGCGGGCAGAAGGCAGTAGGCAGTCGCCGCCAAAGTGCCGAGAGGGAATCCGCGCTCCGTCTCCCCAGAAAGGCACACCGGCCTGGCGGCCGGTGCCACTCTGCCTGCTGCCTACTGCCTACTGCCCGCTGCCCGCTCCGACAAACTTCTTTGTGTGGTTCACGATTTATTTTAAGATCTCGTTTGATAGGATAAATCGATGTTCATGCTAATGAACAAGCCCAGTCTTCGGACGGCACGTGGTCAATTTCTTCGCCTGGCCGCCGCGCTGCTGGCCGTAGCCCTGCTCCCGCGTTTTTCCACCGCGGGCAATTTCACGGGAGCACCGCAGCAGGACACTGTCATAGACCGCGCCCGGGCGGCCGTACTGAAGCAAAAGTTTCTGGATCTTACCGAAGGCTGGGCCCGGGAGGCCGTGTTTACGGCCGCCGAACAAAAAGCGATGGAACAAGGCCGGGCGTGGGAGAAGCAGATGATGTCGGGGCTGGAAGATCCTCTCGGTCAGAAAGTGCTCCAGGCCGGCGAGCCGTCCTACCAGTCCGTTTCCGCTTACTACCCGGGCAAAGTACTTGATCGGACCGTGCTTGGGACCTATTCGGATCCGAGAACCGAACTCCCCTCAGACCCGGACTCTCAAAACGAGTTTGCAATCTGGTGGAACGGCGCCATATCGGCCCGCCTGCTGCAAGGACGCCTGGCCAACGTACAGCCCATCGCGCACAACACCAATGTGCTGTTTCGAGTCGGAGCGGCGGCGGAAATGTTCGGCAAGGACGCCGAGCGTTACTCGCGCATCCGCTACGAAGACGGCTACCTGCCGATTGTAGGGGCGCGCTACCGTTTTGACGGAATCGAGTACGAGCAGACTGCCTTCGCCGACCAGCCCGAAGGAGAAACCGGCGGACAAGACATCGCGTGGGTCCGGTTCCAGATGACAAACGCCTCGCCGGCTCCGCGCACCGCGGAACTTCACGCCGATGTCATCCTGATCGATGGGACAACAGTCGACGCGGCCGAGCAGCGGATTGTGGACTCCGCTCGAGCGGCGCTTCTGGTTCACAGCGATCCGCGCGCCTCTTTTGATGGGAAAAAACAGCGGCTCAGCCATCGTGTTTTGCTTGCGGCCAAGGAAACAGCGGCGATGTATTTCAAGATCCCCTACCGTCCCGATTCGGAGAATCGGTTGAAACCGGCCGGCCGCGAGTCGTTTGAGAGATCCTATCGAAAGGTCCGTGACTTTTGGCTCGCGCTGCTTGAAACCGGGATGAAGATTGAAGTGCCGGAAGCGCGCGTCAACGCCATATGGCGGGCGCTGGTGCTGCAGAACTTCGTCCTGGCCGACGGACCACGCTTCACCTATGGGTCCGGCCTTCGCTACAATTTCAATTACTATCCGGTGGAGAACGGCCTGGGCGGCAACGGTTTTGCGTTCTATGGCTTTCCCGGTTACTCGCACGCGCTGCTGCGCTTCTGCATGCCCGTAAGCCTCGATCCCAAAAAGGCGGGGAGGAAATACCAGAACCGCCGCGGCGTCGCCTTGCACCACTTGCTTCAGAATTATCGCCTCACCCGAAAGCTCGACGTGTTCCGCGAATACAAGGACGATCTATTTCGAGTAGCCGAGGAAATCATCGCCGACCGGCGCTCCACCATGGTGGAAGAAAACGGCGGCAAACCCTTGCACTGGGGACTGCTTCCCCTCAGCCTGCCGGCCGCCGATGACCTCGGCGACAAGGAACCGATGTATGTGCCGGCCCACAACATCACCAACTGCCAGGGTCTTGGCGATTTCGGACGATTCCTGGTGCAAAGCGGCGTCGATCGCGCGCGCGGCGAGGGCTACATCCGCGAAGCCGAAGAGTTCCGCAAGACAATTCTGGGAGCGCTGGAAAAGAGCGTGATTCGATCGCCCGGGCGCCCTCCCTTTGTGGAAATTCAAACGCTCTACTTTCGGAAAACACCAGGCTACGGCCCGGAACCCTACGACGATTTGGCGCTCGGGCGCATCCAGGGTACCTACTATCACTATTGGGTCGACATGCAGCTGGCCTATAACTTTTTTGACGCCGGAGACCGCCTGGGCCGGCAGATGACCGACTACGTGCAGAAAATGGGAGGCTTCGTTCTGGGCGGCACGCGCGCCCGCAACCGGCCCGATCAGCCCTACGGATGGATCAACAACGTCTACAACGCCGGCTATTACAATTATCTGCTTCGAAATGGCGCCGTCGATCGGTTCTTGCTGGGATTCTACTCTCGCCTTGCTTACGCCATGTCGCGCCACGTCTACGTGGCCTCCGAAGGGTCTCCGTTTATCGGGTACAACACGCGCCTGGGCGGCTTTGTGAGCGCCGATTATTCTTTTCCGAACTCGGCTGCCAATTCGGAGACGCTCAGCATGCTGCGGAATATGCTGGTTCTGGAGGAGTTGAAGGCCAACGCCGAGACGGGGCAAATCTATCTGGCGCGAGGAGCTCCGCGAGCTTGGTTTGAAAACGGCAAGTCGATCCAGGTCACCGAAGCGCCGACATTCTTCGGCAACCTCTCTTTTACCATTGAATCGAAGGCAGGCCGGGGAGTCATGACCGCCACGGTCAAACCTCCCGCCAGGGATCCGTATAAAGAGATCGTGATCTCGTTTCGGCATCCGGTCAAATCGCCCATCCGGCGTGTCACCGTCAACGGCGCCGAGCACCGCGACTTCAGCGCCGAGACGGTGCGGCTGGCTCACGGGCCCGCGGAATTCCGAGTCGAGGTGTTCTATTGAATGGCTGTGCCGCGAACGAAGAGAGCGGTGACCATCTCGTTGGCGGCGCATGTGGAGATCTCACCACTTAATCCGTGTTAAGCCGCGCTGCGTTGTTGTGGGCTATTTTCTATCCGCACTTAAGTGAAAGCATGTTAGTTGAGCAAGAGTCTCGATCACCGTACCTATCTACCGGCCCGCGACCTTCCGGTAGCGGCGCTGACCTCGAGGTGCATTCCGTCGTGTCGCACCGTTTATCTGGCCACTGGCCACTGGCCACTGGCCACTTTGCCGGGTAGGGAAATGAACGCCCAGATCGACCTGAATGCTCTGGACCTTGCGATCTTCGCCGCTTATCTTGCCGGCACCGTCCTGATCGGCTTTTACGTCGCCCGCCGCGAGGAGAACACCTCCAGGGACTACTTTCTTGCCGGAAAGAAACTTCCCTGGTACGTGGTGGGCGCATCGCTTGTAGCCACCGTCATCAGCACGGAACACTTCATCGGAAGCGTCGGCGCCGCGTACGCCGTAGGGATGGTCGTGGCTGCGTTTAACTGGAATGCCTGGATCGTCTACAGCCTCCTGATTTGGATTTTTCTGCCGTATTACATGCGGACGGGACTGTACACCATGCCGGAATTTCTGGAGCGCAGGTTTCATCCGGCGCTGCGCTCTCTGTACACGGTCTTTCTGACCATCGGTTACGTCGCGTCGCTCATCGGAGGAGTGTTGTTTGCCGGCGGGGAAGCCATCGAGAGCATGTTTGGCGTCAACATCTACTGGAGCATCGTCATCCTGGCGATCGCCACCGGCGCCTACACAATTTACGGAGGCCTGACGTCGGTGGCCTGGACCGATTTCATGCAGCTGATCTTGCTGCTGGCAGCCGGGATCGTGGTCGTTGTGGCGGGGTTGTGGAAAGTGGGCGGTCTGGCGGTCCTGATGTCCGAGTACCCGGATAAGTTTCAGGTGTTTCTCCCGCCGACGCATCCGGTGTTTCCCGCCACCGGAATCTTCACCGGGTTTTTGAGCGTGGGCATCTGGTACAACTGCGCCAGCCAGCACACCGTGCAGCGCTGTCTGGCGGCGCGAAACGAGTGGAATGCGCGCATGGGAGTGATCGCGGCGGGGTTTCTCCACGTGCTGATGCCGTTGCTGGTCGTGCTGCCCGGCATCATCGCCTTCAAGCTTTTCCCCGCTCTGGAGCGGCCCGATCACGCGTACCCGATGCTGGTCAAGTTGCTCATTCCTTCCGGAGTTCGCGGGCTGATCATGGCCGGTCTGGTCGCCGCACTGATGTCGACGCTCTCTTCGGTGGTCAACTCCACTTCCACGATCCTTACGCTCGACCTCTACAAGAGACGGTGGCGCGCGGAAGCGACCGACGAGCAACAGGTGCGCTTCGGCCGGCGGGCCGGAGTCGTTGTTTTGGTGGTGGGCACGCTGGTGGCCATGTACTACGGATCGCTGGAAGGATCATTCGCCTTTCTACTGATCCAGAATGTTTTTGCCTACATCGCTCCTCCGTTTGCCGTGGTCTTCACGCTGGGGATCCTCTGGCGCCGCGCCAACGCCACGGCTGCAATGACAACCATCCTGCTGGGATTCCCATTCACATTTGTCCTGGAAAAGTATCTGTTCGCTGCGGTCGGCTTCCTGCGCCCCTACAACAACTACCTCCATCGGGCGCTGCTGGCCTGGGTCTTCTGCATGGTCGTCATGATCGCCGTGTCGCTTGTGACCCGCCCGCCGGCGCGAGAAAAGACCGAAGGAATTATTTGGAGACCGGGATACGCCCGGCTTCCCGAAAGCGAGCGGAGACAGCACCGCGGGTGGCAGGACTATCGTCTCTGGTGGCTTTTGTTTGTCGGAACGGTGTTTTCCATCTACGGCTTTTTCCTGTGGTTTCGATTCCGGGGATGATCGATGGCGCTGCCGCCCGGTGAAACCAATCCAACATTTCTGCTGGCCGGGACGGCGCGGCGCTGCATCAGCCCTCCGGCGGGTATCGCGCACGGAGGCTGGGGAGCGCAGCGGCACGAACAGGCTGAAGGGATCGATATGGACCTTTGGGTCACGGTCCTGGCTCTGGCCGATGGTCCCGGCAAGGTTGTCATTTTGGATCTCGACGTTCAGGTGTTGACGCGTGAGGTCGCCGACTGCCTGCGCTCAACCGTCGCGGCTGCAACCGGCGTAGCCATCGACCGGATCCGCGCTTCGTACACCCACACGCACTCCGGACCGGTGATGTACAAAAGCTGGATTGAAAAAGGATTCGAGCTGGTCCAGCCCTGGCTTGAAAACGTCTACCGGCTTTCGGCCGAAGCCGCCTGCGAGGCCCTCGCCAGCCTGCAGCCGGCGCAGGTGCGCGCCGGCCGCGGCCAGTGCTTCATCAACGTCAACCGGCGCGCGGTGTCTCGGGACGGACGGGCCATCCTGGGAAAAAATCGTGACGGCCCAAGCGACCACGAAGTGCTGGTCGTGAGACTGGACTTGCCGGAGGGAAAAAACCTGGCGACGCTGGTCAACTATGCCTGCCATCCCACCATCATGGGTCCGCCCAATCGCGTCATCACGCCCGATTACCCGGGAGTCTTGAAACGGACCGTCGAGGCGGCCGTCGGCGGCCGCTGTCTGTTTCTTCAGGGCGCCGCCGGCGATCAGGGTCCGGTGCGGGGATTTCAGGGAGACGCGGCTGTGTATCGAACTTTGGGCGCCACACTGGGACACGAAGCGGCCAAAGTTGCGCTGGCGCTTGCGAGCATCCCCGTTTCAGAAACGCTCAGCGAAGTCGTGGAGTCGGGAGCGCCCCTGGGGATGTACGAAGATCACTTTCCCGCGCTGCCCGCTTTGCCCCTGCAGGTTGCCTGCCACGACATCCTGGTTCCTCTCCGGCGCGATCTGCCCGAAGCCGGCGCAGCCGCAGAGGCGCTCCGAT
Source organism: Acidobacteriota bacterium (assembly GCA_051001345.1). GTDB lineage: Bacteria > Acidobacteriota > UBA6911 > JACQSX01 > JBPCNK01 > JBPCNK01. The sequence continues at coordinate 20,797 of JBPCNK010000299.1, forward strand.
CCTGGCAGGAGACATTGAAGGCGGCGCGGCAAAAGGATGATCAGGCTGCGATCCGGGAAGCAGTATTTCGAGCCCGGCGCGCCGACCTGATGCTGCGCATGGCGGAAGATTTCCGGGGCCAGACCCAGGCGGGAATCAAGACGCAGTTTATTTGTTTTGGCGACGTGGCGCTGGTGTCGTGCAACAACGAGCCGTTTGCAAAGACCGGGTTGGAAATCAAAAGTCACTCTCCGTTTCCGTATACTTTATTTTCCGGATACTCCAACGGCCGCATGGCGTATATGCCGACAGAAGAGGAGTGGACGCGTGGAGGTCACGAAGTCGAAAACTCGCCGTTCGCCCCCGGCGCCGCCGAAGCGTTCCAGCGCGAGGTCATCGCCACGCTGCACACAATAAGGACTAAGGACTAAGGACGAAGGACGAAGGACAAGGACTAAGGACAAGGACTAAGGACTAAGGACTAAGGTCGAAGGACAAAGCACGAGGATGAAATTTGTAACTCGTACCTCGTACCTCCATGACTCGTACTTCATGGTTCGTCCTTCGTACTTCGTCCTTAGTCCTTAGTCCTTCGTACCTCGTCCTTAGTCCTTCGTCGTTGAAGGCCGGGCGTTTTTGACGTGCTTGTCCATCCAATAGACCATCTCAGCCAGCGTGTGCAGAACCGACTCGCGTCCGGCGTAGCCGTGCGCTTCGAAGGGAAGAGTCACATACCGCACGGTGGCTCCATGGCCTTTGAGGGCCATAAAGAGCCGCTCAGATTGGATCGGAAACGTCCCCGAGTTGTTGTCTGCCTCGCCGTGAATCAGCAGGATCGGCTCGTTGATCTTGTTCGCGTAAAAAAAGGGCGACATCTTCGCGTAAATGTCGGGCGCTTCCCAGAACGTGCGCCGCTCAGCCTGGAACCCGAACGGAGTCAGCGTCCGGTTGTAGGCGCCGCTGCGCGCAATGCCTGCGCGGAACAAATCGGAGTGTGCCAGCAGATTGGCTGTCATGAACGCGCCGTAGCTGTGACCACCTACGGCGATACGGTCGCGGTCGGCGACGCCCAGGTCGACAACCTTGTCGATGGCGGCCGCGGCGCTGGCAACCAACTGTTCGACGTAGTGATCGTTGGCCGTTTCGCCGGGGCCCACAATCGGCATGGTCGGGTTGTCGAAGATGCCGTAGCCCTGCGTCAGCAGAAACAGGTGCGAGATGCCGGCCAGCCGGGTGAATCGATACGAAGAGCCCAAAACCTGGCTGGCGGAGTCCGCGTCGGTAAACTCGCGCGGATACGCCCACATCAGCACCGGCAGGCGCTCGCCGTTTTTGTAGCCGGGCGGCAGATACAGCGTGCCGGACAATTTCACGCCATCCTTGCGCTCGTAGGTGACAAACTGTTTTTCGACGCCCGAGATCTGACGCGCCGGATCCTTGAAGTCTGTAATGGCGCGCCTGCTTCCGGCAGCCAGATCGCGCACGTAATAGTTGGGCGTATCAGTTCGGGACTCATACTCGGTCAGCAGCGTCCTGGCGTCGTCATCGAGGGGCGCCACAACCGACTCGTACGTCTTGTCGGCGGATCGGAACAGCCGCTCGGTTTTCAGCGTCTTCAGGTTCAGCCGATCAAGGAACGGCCTGTCGCCGTCGGGCGAAGCGCCCGATCCGGCCAGATAGACGGAATCCCCTCGCTGCAGGATCATGCCCGCGCCGACGCCTCCCCTTCTGAAAACCGGAACACCGGGGTTGCCGTATGCGTCCTGCTGCTTGCGGTCCCAGAGCTTGCGCGGCTGGGCGCCGGTTTCGAGAAGCCATGTGCGCAGGCGGCGCGTCGTCCGGTCAGACTCGCCGAGCAGCGTGATGCCTTTTTCGGTGTAGAGGAAGCTGGTGCATCGCCACTCTGTTTTGGCGACTTCAACAGTTGGGCCGGCAAACGGCGCCTCCAGCGCGACGATCCGGTCGCGAAAGGGCACGTTGTTCTTCGGATTGCCTTCGTCGAGCGCCTCCACCCAGATGATCCTGGCGGGTTGGCCGGGATGCCAGCGATGGCTGCGCGGCCCGGCCTGCACGCCGTTGATCGGGATGCCTTCACTTGATGGAACGTCGGCGATCTTTTTGACGGCCTCGCCACGGCGGTTCCAGACCTCAACGTCGGAAGGGAACCCGCCCATCCCCACCAGTCGCGAGAACGGGCGCTTGATGCGCGACACCAGCAGGTATTGGCCGTTGGGCGATACCGTGAACGTTTCGAAAATTCCGGGCCGGCCGACCGGCGTTTTGCGCCCGCTTGCGCTGTCGACAGACACCAACTGGCCTGTGAAGTAGTACTCGAAGAGATCCTCATCGTGGTTGGTCTTGATGAGATCCTGCGAGGTCGCAGCCGGCGCGGCTTTGCCGAAGTTTTCCTGGATGTTAGGACCCGTTGGAACGGCCGATTGGGCCGGAGCCGGGCCGCGGCCCGACGGAACGAACTTGCACAGCAGCGTGACGTTGTCGTTGAGCCAGTCGCAGGGATCCCCGCCGGTTCCATTGATGCGCTCGGTTCCGCTGATCTGCCTGGACTGCCCCGTGGTCGTGTCGGCCACCCAAAGTTCGATGCCGTTTTCTTTGGTGTTCGTAAAGGAGAGGCGCTTGCCGTCAGGCGAGAAACTCACGCCACCGATGTTGGGATTGGGAGGCACTGCGACTCTTACTTCCGTCCCGGCGGCGATCGATTTCAGCGTGATTGCAGTGATGCCGCCGCCGCGCTGCGGCCCGTTTGTTTTCGGATTAATCCGCGTGCCGGCGATGCGGTGAATCGGCTCGGCCAATTCGGCGATGGTGGGCATGCTGCGCCGGTAGGTCAGCGCCACGGTGCGGCGGTCGGGTCCGACACTCACGCCGGGTGTCGGCGGTGCATCGAGGATGTCGATGATGGCTTGAGGCGGCGTCAGGTAGCCCGACGCGGTGGCAGGTTGCGGCCGCGTTTGTCCGTACGGCAGAGCCGACGCGACGATAACGAGCGCGCCGGCCAACGCGAGTGTTCTCCTTCGCATGGTCGATCCTCCGGATGGGGCAGCTAGCTTGTTGGGAGGCCGAATTCTATCAGCAGAAGGGGTGGGGAGCCACGACAAAGACCGGATCACGAAGTAGGCAAGTGGGATAGGAGTGGGCACAGGCTCTAGCCCTGTGCGCTTTTCCGTCAATCATCCTGAGTTTATGAGATAAGCGAGTCCGACAAACGCGTTATCATCGACATATCGGAGGAGACCAATATGAAGTCAAAATTCTGGCTCGGACTGGGAATCGCTTTTCTGGGAGTCCTTCTGCTGGCGTACCAAGGACTCAGTTACACGCGCCAGGAAACGACCAAGATCGAAACACCCGTTGGCGACCTCAAAGTGTCTGCTCCGGACACCGAGCGTATTTATGTCCCGCCGCTTGTCAGCGGCGCCGTACTGGCAGTCGGCGTCGTGTTGATGGTCCTCGGTTACAAGCGAGATCATTGAGTGGCGCCGGCCGCCTGGCCGGTGCGTTGTCCTGAGTGTATTTGCCGGATGGACGCCGCGTCGCGGTTGGTGTGTGGCAAGCCCGGTCACGGTGTCTAGTCTGGAATCGAACATGTTATTATCCGGTTGGACAGACACGGGCGGACTTTTGGCGGATGGACGGCAATGAAACGAGGAATGGCAGCCGTGGCGATGACCGCAATCCTGTGTGGAAGTATGAGTGCTCAGGACACCAGTCCAATCGTCTGTGAACGCATCGTCGAGGCGCCACTAGATGCGGCATGGCAGGCATGGACGACCAGCGACGGCCTGCGCTCATGGCTGGCGCCGCACACGGAGATCGACCTGCGGGTGGGCGGCCGGATGCGCACCAACTACAGGCTCCAAGGCGCACTTGGCGATCCTCAAACCATCGAGAACACGGTTTTGTCCTTCGACCCAAAGAGAATGATCTCGATCAAAGTGGCCAAAGCTCCGGACGGGTTTCCGTTCCCGAATGTGATCCACGACATGTGGACGGTCATCTACTTTGAGGCAGCGGGGCCAGACCGGACAAAAGTCCGCATCGTGGGCCTGGGCTTTCGACCCGACGAAGAGTCCCAGAGAATGCGTGCCTTCTTTGACCGAGGAAATGCGACGACCTTGGAGCAGCTTCAGCGTCACCTTTCTCGGGAGCGTCGGTAGACGGAGGGATGCGTCCGGATTGGTTGCAGCTATCTAAACAAAGGCTTTGGACTGACATCTGTTTCCATCAAGCCAGCAGAATCTCGAATGCTTCCGCGATCTCTCCCGGGCTCGCGCGACTCTGTGGCGATGTCGGAGTTGGATCCAGTAAGGCCTCCTTCCTGACATGCAGCTGGTAATCCAATTAGTATGGCACCTGGATGTCCGGTGTGGAGGTTGAATGCCAGGCAGCTCGAAGACCAAGATCACAGTGAGTCTGGATCGCTCTCTGGTTGAGCAGGTCGACGGCAGGGTAAAGAACTCCAGCCGAGAAACCCGCAGCAGCATGATCGCACGAGCCCTCGAAGCTTGGAATGAGGCGCAACGGCGCCTGGAATTGGAACAGGCCACCGAGGCGTATTACAGGTCTTTGACGGCTGAAGACAGGGCCGAAGATCGCGCTTGGGCACGGCTTTCATCATCACAGTTCCTTGGTCGGAAAAATAGAAACCATGGCTGACGTCTTCCCACCAAGGTCCTACCGTTCATCCTGTTAAACGGCCGTCGCACCCGCGGCTAGCCCGGGCTAGCCCGGATTAATATTAAGAACGAGATTCGATGCAGGCGGGCGCGAAGCGCCGTTAGCCACCATCACCGGGCCACGACCGTAAGGGAGTGGGCA
>JBPCNK010000300.1:0-7829 GCA_051001345.1 Acidobacteriota bacterium
GAGCCCTGGGTTTAGGGTTCGTCGCCTCCATGAGCCCCAGAGGGGCGAAAGAAATGGGGGGTGGTTTCGATTTTTTTCACACGTTCTTACGCGCGGGGCACCGCCCAATCCACAATCCGAAAATCAATCCCCAATCCGCAATCCGCAATCCGCAATTTTCGATTACACCGAGTGCTATAATTCCCCACTCATGACTCTCGACGAACAGATCGCCTATCTAAAGAAAGGCTCTGTCGACCTGATTACAGAACCGGAACTGCGCTCGCGCCTGGAGGAATCCGCCCGAACCGGACGAGCTCTGACCGTCAAAGTGGGCTTCGATCCGACCGCGCCGGATCTGCACTTGGGACACACGGTCCTGATTCGCAAGATGAAGCACTTCCAGGATCTGGGCCATCGTGTCATCTTTCTGATCGGGGACTTCACCGGCCTGATCGGAGATCCCACGGGCCGCTCCAAGACCCGCCCGGCTTTGACTCCCGAGCAGATCCTCGCCAACGCCGAGACCTATAAGAATCAGGTCTTCAAGATCCTCGATCCCGACAAGACGGTTGTGGATTTCAACAGCCGCTGGCTTTCCGCGCTGAAGTCCGAAGAATGGGTCCGTTTGTGCTCCCGCATCACCGTGGCGCGGATGATCGAGCGCGATGACTTTGCCAAGCGACTGGCCAGTCAGATTCCTATTGCGCTGCACGAATTACTCTATTCACTCGCTCAGGCCTACGACAGCGTTTTCCTCCGGGCCGATGTCGAGATGGGCGGCACCGATCAGAAATTCAATCTCCTGGTGGGTCGCGACATCCAGCGCGAATACGGCCAGCCTCCTCAGATTGTCCTGACGACACCGTTGCTGGAAGGCACCGATGGCGTTCAGAAGATGAGCAAGTCATTGGACAATTACATCGGGATCCAGGAAGAGCCGCGCGAGATCTACGGAAAAGTGATGTCGACAAGCGACGAGTTGATGTTCCGATACTATGAGCTGCTCACGGACCTCTCGCTAGAGGAGATCAAATCGCTCCGCTTGAAGGTTGCCTCCGGCCAGGTACATCCGATGAGGGCCAAGGCGGACCTCGCATCGGCCATCGTTCGAGATTTTCACGGTCAGGCCGCCGCCGGCGAGGCTGCACGGCATTTCGAAAGTGTCTTTCAGAACCGCCAGATGCCCGATGAAGTTCTCGAACAGGCCTTGCCGCCGGGCTCTGGACTGGTCGACGCATTGGCGCGCTTTCAACTGGCGCCATCGAAGACCGAGGCCCGCAGACTGGTTGTTAACGGCGCTGTCAGCGTCGACGGCCAACGTGTCTCGGACGTAACCTACCGGTTTCAGCAGCGCGCCGATCCCTTCGTCGTCCGCTGCGGCAAGCATCAGTTTCTGCGGCTCCGAGTTGGCTGACCACATGGCCGAGCGCGGCTTCTGGTCGACACCCGCACCGGCGCTGATTCTTGCCGGCTTTGCCGTGGTTCTTTTCTGGGCCCTGTTCTACTCGGGCCGGACGTCGCTGGCGCCGCTGACAGACCCATCCATCGTCCTGCTGAATCCTTCAACGGAAGCCGAACCACCGATTCGCTTTCGCTGGATCGCGCCTGGCTATCAGCGCTTTCGACTGGTTCTGCGAGAGGATTCTGGAGCAATCGTGTGGGAGATAGAGACGCGCGTCAGCGATGTCACAGCGCCTGGCGACATTGTCGAACAGCTCAAACCGGGCGTCCGCTATTTCTGGAAAGTAGAACAACTGGCTGCAAACAGCTCGCCCGTAGGCGAATCTTCCGTGCGTCCACTGACAATGCGCCCGTAGTAAATCCTATTTCTGAATCAGCGCCACCCTAAACGGAAATAGTTCGGCCGTCATGATCTTGGCTTTGACAGCCGCATCGTTTTCCATCAGGCCGCGAGCCTCCTCTTCGGAAGAGGCCTTCACGATCACGATCCCGAGGGAGTTATCCACCATGGTTCTGCCCGCCAGTATCAGTTTGCCCTCCTTGAGCAATTGCTGCAGCTGCTTGAAATGCTCTCCTACAATCCGGTTGTCCTGTTCGGTCCAATTCTTCGCGCCGACCAGCCTGGGGATCGGACGAAGCAAGAAAATGAATTCCTTCGTTTCGGCTGGCTTGGCTGGCGTCTGGGACAACACCGGGGCAAGGCCGGCCAGGATCACCACGACGATTCCCAATACTCTTTTCATCTTTCCTCCCGGGCAAATAACTGTTTCACTTTCCCTTCGATCAGATCTCTTACGGCTCGAAAGTCGTCCGGTCCCATGCCTTTTGGGTCGGGGATATTCCAGTCTTGCCGGTCCCACGCCCGCACGTGCGGGCAACTGTCACCGCAGCCCATCGTCACGACCACGTCGAACTCAACTTCGGGCAATCCGTCCAGCGATTTGGAGCAGTGCCGGCTTAAGTCGTACCCACGCTCGCGCATCGCCTCAACAGCTGCAGCATTGACCTGGCCCGACGGTTTCGAGCCGGCGCTATGAGCCTCTGTACCTTTCGGGCCATGCATTCTTGCAAATGCTTCCGCCATCTGGCTGCGGTTGGAGTTCTCAACACAGACAAAAAGTACCTTCACTGTTGCACCCGGCGGAAGTGTCAGTTAGAAAAGCGCACAGGGCAGGAGCCCTGTGCCACACCTGCTAAGCCACCCTACTTGGTTCTTTGCACCGGCACTTCACTCATCAGCGCCAGCATGTTCCGGTCGACATCCCAAAAAAACGCCATCCACAAATCATAGGTGGGCATGGGCGCCACCACATGCGGTTTGCCCTCGAACTGCACGCCCCGCCCCGACAGCTCTTCGAACGCCTGCTGAATGTCGGCCACCTTAAAATACAGCACCGATCCCGGGTGATCGAACTCGGGCTTTTCCGGCAAACTCAGCATCAGGCGCACGCCGCCGCAATCAAAAAAAGCTAAATTCGGAAACTGAAACAAGAAGGTCATTCCCAATAAGTCGCGATAGAAAGCGACTGCTTTTTGGAGGTCATGCACCGTTATGGCGATCTGTCCAATCTGGGACAAACCAAAGTTCGTTGACACCTTCGCCTCCTCGTTTGCTATTTGAGATTCGCCAAGCTGCACTGCCGACCGCCCACTGCCTACCTCGGATTATTCATCAATCACCGCAGAGACGCAGAGCACGCAGAGGGGGCGCAGAGAAAGCTCAGCGGTCAGTGGCTAGTGGTCAGTAATCGAAAGTCATTTCCAACTGACCACTGACCACTGGCCACTGCTTGTTCTGCGCATCCTCTGCGTCTTCTGCGTCTCTGCGGTGAAGGGCGATTATGCTGTCAATTGCCAAAAACGTTGAATTTTGATCATCGTTTTTCGGCCGCAAATAGAAAATCGCCCACAACAAAGCAGCGCGGATTAACACGGATTAAACGGATTATGCGAATTGAGTTTAGTTGAACTCATCAGCCCCAGGCTATGCAGTTAATCCGCTTAATCCGTGTTAATCCGATTAATCCGCGTTAACTGATAATGCTCTTAAGCGGCAAGCAAGACATCGCTTGCAGAAATTATTGGAACGAAGTTCGCCATGAATGATGCCGGCTGCTGCCTACTGCAGCTCACTGCCAGGTTCGCTCACTTCCCCTGTGGATACGCCGGACCCTAACTGCGTTCGTCGCCGAGTTTTCCAAAATCCACCCATCCCCATTTGGCGCCACCATTCCGCCGGTCGGCGACCAGGGCCACGACGATCGCGCAACAACTGAGACCCTTCCGTCGGGGGCGACTCGCTTCACGATCCTCGCCGAATAGACGGCCACATAGACATTTCCCTGCTTGTCCGGCCACAGGCCCATCAGGGCGTGCCGGTCTTTCACAAAAATCTGAGTCAAGCTGCGCTGGTCGAGATTTCGAGCAACCGTTGACACGTTCCCGTCGGGCGTAATCCGGCGCAAGTCTCCATCGTCGATAAGAAACACGGTGCCGTCGGACCTCGACGTCATCCATCGGACGTCGCGAAAGTCGCCTGTTGCGAAGACGCTGAATTTGCCATCGGCGCTGCGCTTGCGAATGACCGTCGTTTCCTTCGCGCGATCGGCCCAATACATGTTGCCGTTGCGATCCCGAACAAAGCTGTAGTTTTGAAGGAAGCCCTCGCGTTCGGGGATTACATCGACAACGGTCCCATCAGGTGCGCGGCGCCATACTCGATGGCGCCATTTGCCGGTGGTGTCTCCCTCATAGCGCAGATGCTCCCCATACAGGTTGTCCTTCTCATCGAGGCAGAGTTCGTGGGTGTGAACGTCAGGCACCGCGATCGTTTTGGCGCCCTCTGGAGAGATCCTCCAGACTTGTCTAAGATCCGTGTAAAAGACGTTGCCGCGACTGTCCATGACGATGCCAATGCCCGGGTGAGCCGAAAGCCCGGCTACAAACCCGAACAGCACAACCAACGTCACAACAACTCGCAACAAAGGTCTCTTCCTTTCCGCTTTCTCCTGCCGGGGTAATGCCTGTAAATTATACGTCTGGCTGCTGAACAACATACAAATACGGAAACGGAGCCGGTATGGGTCAAACGGTGCAATTTCAGTCCAACGGCAAACAGGCTTCCGGCTACCTCGCGCTTTCCGAGGATCGTGGTCCGGCAGTCATCGTCATTCAGGAATGGTGGGGGCTAGTTCCCCATATCAAGCGCGTTGCGGATCGGCTTGCCACTGAAGGCTTCGTTGCCCTGGCGCCCGATCTCTACCACGGAAAAACAACCACGTCACCGGACGAGGCGGGAAAACTCATGATGAGCCTGCGCGTGGACGAAGCCGAAAAGGATCTGCGCGGCGCCATTCGCTTTGCACTGGGCCACTCACAAACCAGCGGGAAGAAAGTCGGGACCGTCGGGTTTTGCATGGGCGGAGCGTTGTCCCTGTTTGCGGCCAGCAAGAACGCCGACGTAGGCGCCTGTGTGGTCTTCTATGGCGGGCACCCCAACGTGGAGCCGGACCTTGCTAATCTTCAGGCGCCTGTGCTCGGTCTATACGCCGAAAAAGATACTTTTGTCACGCCGGCCAGCGTCCGCGACCTGGAGCAGCGCCTCAAAGGTCTCGGAAAGAAGGTCGACTTTCACATCTACCCCGGTGTCGATCACGCCTTCTTCAATGACGAACGCCCCGGGGTCTACGACCCGAAGGCCGCCGCCGACGCATGGAAACGGACACTCGAATTTTTCCGAACCGAACTGGGCTCATACTGAGTGCCGTGACCGCAAGGGCCCAGGCCTCGCCTTCCATTTCCATTCTGCAAACGGCGACATTGACCCGCTCCCTTCGGTCGCGGCACTGAACGTTTCCGCGCTATAGAAAGTACTTTACAATTCAAAGTTAACTCGCATAATTTCCTTGGTTGGAGGAAGCCACCATGGAAAGCAACTACCGTCTTATCAGCCGTGTTGTGATAGCTGCCGGCGGCCTTTATCTGATCCTGCTGTTAGCTGCCGTAGGGTATACGACTCTTGCGTACCGCCAGTACTACTCGCCGCCTGCAATTTCCCAGCGGACTCGGCGAAGACGCCGTCCTCGAACTCTGGGCACAACGCTACGACGGCCCTTACGAACAGTACGGGCGCTTCTTGAGAATCATCGGGACCGGGCTGGCGCTCGGGCTGGGTGCTTGGGCAGCCGCCCTTGGGCTTTGGCGCCGAAGTTTATGGCAGGGTCTCGGTGCGCTGGCGGCTGGGGGCGCCGTCACTGTGGCCGCCTTGTCGATCCTACCCTGGGTCTATTTCCCCTTTGACCAATACCCGGCATCAGCGCTTTGGGTTATGGGCAGAGCGCCGGTCATCGCCGTCACATGGATTGCCGCGACAGTTGTCGGCCAGATACTGATTCGAAGGAACGCACACTGACCGGTCACGGCACCGGCTGCATGCCTGGAATCGCCAACGGGCTTTCGCGCTAGTCCGAGGTGTGGGCACAGGGCTCCAGCCCTGTGCGCTTTTCCGTCACTCGTTGCCGTCATCGCTCACCCGTGCCCTTCCTGACAGGGCAGTGCCGACCCCTGAAGCCTGACCCCTGTTTTCAAGAGGGACTTTCGGTCACGTCGGCGGCGTGCTCGTCGCACAGGATCATATCGCTCAAAACGTACTTGGCGCGCGTGGCTGTATGAGCGCAACTATCTCCCGTTACCAGGTCGAAATACTCGCAGGTTTCACCGCTGGTAATCGGTAGAAAATCAGTTTGGGTGGGAAAGCCGGACAGCTCGAGCAACTCGTCCAGCCCTTCCTCGAGTTCCCCCTTCTGTTCTTCGGCGTGTTGCTCGCACAAGTGTTCTTCGACAAACCAGTCGTACAACACATGCGTGGCAGGTTCACCGCACATCGCTTCCGCCGGTTCCTCATCGCCAAGGTCCTCCAGCGTAGGTTCTTCTCCGCCGTCGTCGGGACTCCACTCGCAAACAGCGTCTTCCCGTTCCTCCCGGGTCAAGGCGCGAAGACTCGATTTTTGTGCACTGCAAAATTCACACATTGGCCAGCCCCCCAGTTGAATGCGCGTCAGACCTCGATGGCGCCCCCCTCTATCTGCACCAATCTATAGCACAAACGCCGCCGCAAAGTCTGAGCCAGCCTTCAGGCTCCAGCAACAAGGACGATAGGCAGTCTCTCGTCCTTTGTCCTCAGTCCTTCATCCTTTGTCCTTCGCCCTTTGAAGTAATCCTGCTAGTGTAGTGTCCAATAAATAACTGGACTATTCATTTCTTCCGTTTCCTGGAGCGCCGCAGAGTGCAACCGGGCTGAATCTGCTCCAGAGTTTGTCGGCAGCGTGAGAGCTTCTCGACGATGGAATCCACGGTCGCGGTCCAGACGAAGGGCCGCGGGTTGTCGTTCCAGGCGGCGAGGAATTCATCGATTGCGTTCTTCAAATCTTCCACGCTACCGAATGAGCCACGGCGGATTCTCTTGCTGGTGAGTTCACCGAACCAACGCTCGACCAGATTCAGCCAGCTGGAACTGGTCGGTACAAAATGGCAAACATAGCGAGGATGACGTTTCAGCCACGCCTTGACACGGGGATGTTTGTGAGTGCCGTAGTTATCCAGTACCAGGTGCAACTGGATTTCGCCGGGAAACTCCTCGTCCAGCCGGCGCAGAAACTTCAGGAATTCCTGGTGGCGATGACGTTCATAACACTGTCCCACGACCCGCCCCTGCAGTACTTCCAGAGCAGCGAACAGAGTGGTCGTTCCGTTGCGCTTGTAATCGTGCGTCATGGTTCCGCACCGGCCCTTCTTCATCGGCAGGCCAGGCTGCGTTCGGTCCAGCGCCTGAATTTGGCTTTTTTCGTCCACGCACAGCACCATTGCCTGCTGAGGTGGATTCAGGTACAAGCCCACCACATCGGTTAACTTTTCCAGAAATCGTGCGTCCCGCGAGAGCTTGAACTTCTTTACCCGGTGCGGCTTGAGATTATGACTTTGCCAGATATTGTTGACCGTCGACTTGCTGACTCCGTGCGCGCTGGCCATCAGTCGGCAACTCCAGTGTGTCATCCCTTTGGGCTTCTGGCGCAGGGTCGCGTCCACAATCGAGTGGATCTTTTCCTGGCCGTAAGTCGCCTTGCGACCGCGCCCCGGAGCGACTTCCCACAACCCGTCCAGCCCTTCCTGCTCGAAGCGCGCTCGCCAAAGCATCACCGTCTTGCGATTGGTCTTCAGCCACGCCGCGATTTCGTAGTCCGACTGCCCCTCTGCCGCCGCCAGGACGATGCGGCATCGCAGGGCCACCTGCTGCGGCGTTCCGAAAGCAGATACCCATTGACGAAGCTGCTGCTCGTCGGACTCTTGAAAAGAAAGCGCCGCTGTTCTCGACACAACTTCAGGATAGC
>JBPCNK010000301.1:0-9613 GCA_051001345.1 Acidobacteriota bacterium
TACCTCCTATCGCCGGGCGCAATTTGCACGATGACGAAGGTGATCGTGGCGATTCCGAGAAGCAGTGGAATCGCTTGCAAAAGGCGTTTGCCAACGTACCAGCCCATCAGCGTTCCTCCTCCAGCCAGAGTTCATGCATGCACCAGCCCGCGTCCGCATGCGCGAACGACGTTCTCAAGCCACGCACGCGTCGGTGCGCCAAGGTGGTCCACACACTCGGGTAGAGAAACGTGGCGGGCAGTTCCGCCTGAAAGATCGGCATCAGCTCTCGGAAGATCTGTTCGAATCGAGCCTGATCTACGACAAACCGCGCCTCGTCCAAGAGGGCGCTGACCTTTGGATTGGCGTACCCCAACGCAGAATCTTTCCCGAACAGCGCCACGAGGCCGAAGCGTCCGAAATTATTCTGGATCCTGACGATCGCCGCCTCGAAGCTCCCGCGCAGCACTCGGTCCCGCCCGACTGACTGATCGAGCGTTTGAATGTCCATCCGAATCCCCACGCGCCGAAGCTGGGCTTGGACGAATACGGCCGACTCTAGCATTCCCTCGACCGGCGCGACCAGGGCGCTAAAGCGAAACGGCGTGCCGTTCCGGTGGCGTACGCCATCGTCGCCCTCGTTCCGCCAGCCGGCCGCGTCAAGGAGTTGTTTCGCTCGCTCCGGATCGTGTGGCAGCGGCGGCGGGAGCTCTGCGCGCAGTAGTTGCGTCTCCGCAAAGATCACATCGAACACCGGCGCGCTGACTGGCAGGTTCAGGACGCGATGCAACTCGCGGCGATCGATGGCCAGCGTGAGGGCCAAGCGAATCTGCGGGTCGCCAAAAAGAAGATGACGCTGATTCCAAACGATGGCCTTCAGGTGACCCGGCCAAATTCTGTGATAGACGTTAAAGCGGGCGTCGCCCGCAACTGGCAAAGCCTCCAGCGGGTCTAGCAAACCCAGCACGTCCACGTTGCCGCTCAGGAGCTCGACCAATTTTTGGCCGGGCATCGAAGAAAAATGGCCGAATTTGAGCACCACCCGCTCGATCTGTGGCTTTCCCCCGTAGTAATCCCGATTCGCCTCCAGTTCCGTCATCGTCTTGGGCACGTGGCGGACGTATCGGTATGGGCCGTTGCCGATGGGCCGGGTCCAAAATTCCCATTCGCGGAACTTTTTCGGATCAAGCTTCTCCAGGAGATGCTTGGGATAATAGAGGATGTTGGCATCCACGAGCTTTCCGCGGCGATGACAGATGACCGTGCAGGTGCGGTCGTCTAGAACCCTGATGGAATAGGAACCCGGCGGCATGTTGAGCACGTCCGGATGCTGCCAGAGATCTATCGTGAACTTAATGTCGTGGGCTGTGACCGGCCTCCCGTCGTGCCAGCGGACGCCCGCTCGAAGTCGGATGGTCCACGTGCCGTAATCCGGTGAATGCTCCCAGCTTTCAGCGAGCCGTCCCTCGAAGTCTCCCTGTTCGGTGAACGAGACTAATGGCAGGAAGACGAGTTGCGCCGCACCCAGACCCTGGCCGACGGGCCCAAAAAGCCGTTCGTCGCCGCCATAGAGCATGGTAATTTTCGAATCGTGCTGCTGCCGGCGTCGGCCGCACCCCACTGCGGCCAAGGCCAGCGAGCCCGCGCCCAGTTGCATAAATTCGCGCCGGTCGATCGATTCAAACATTGTTCCTCTTGGTGTAAACACCTTTACCTCCCATCGCCCGGCGCGACGTGCACGATGACGAAGGTGATCGTGGCAATTCCGAGAAGCAATGGAATCGCTTGCAACAGGTATTTGGCAACGTACCAGCCCATCAGTGCTCATCCTCCAGCCACAGGTCACCCATACACCCGGTCGGATCGGCCTGGCACGGACCGGAGAGCCCGCGGACGCGCCGGTGGGCCACCGTGCTCGCGCCGCCCCTGGGAAGGAATGTCATGGGCTGGTCCGCCTGGAAGATCGGCCAGGTCTCCCGGTAGATCCGGTCGATCTCATCGGGGTTCAGGGTGGCCTGCGCCTGCTCGAGGAGCGCAACGAGCCGGGGATTGTGGTACCCGATCGGAGAGTCTTTGCCGAAGTACTCGATGGGGCCGAAGCGTCCGCCCGGGAACTTCAGCACGACTCGCACGATCTTGGGCCTGCCCTTGTAGTGATCCGGGTTCGCCTCCAGCTCCACCATCGTCTGCGGCAAGTCCCGCAGGTACCGATACGGACCGTTGCCGACCGGCCGCAGCCAGAAGTCCCACTTGTAGAACTTCTGATAATCGAGGTCTTGCACCAAATGCTTCGGGAGGATGCTCACCGCTGGAGTCCATTCCGCCCTCCTGCAACGACCAGTTGATGCCGCGTACCGTGAAGGTCGATTCGTCGTGCACCGTGACGGACTCGGTGAGTGGCTCCGTATAGGGAGAGTTGGGACGCGAATGCAGCTCCAGCGTGAACGTGACGTCGTCTATGGTCACTGGCCGGCCATCGTGCCAGCGGACATTGGGGCGCAGGCGATACGTCCACTCGAGATAATCCGCGGAGTGTTCCCAGTGTGTCGCGAGACATCCCTGTCGATCCCCGTTCAGCTTGTTTTCCCTCACCAGGGGAAGAAACACGAGAAGCTCGCCAGCTAAATCGGGGCACAGCGGTCTATCGAACTTGTCGGAGAGCGCCACGATCAAAGTGTTGCCGCGAGCTCGTCGACGAGAAGCAGGTCGAGCCCGGCCACGTTCTTCAGTTGGGCATCGTTCGAGATGAAGCCCCCGGCTTCCTCCACCAAGGCGGTGGCCACTTGAATGGCATCGGGAGTTCGCAACCGGTGTTCCGCGCGCAACCGGGCGGCGCAGTCTGCGATCTCGAGCGTCGGCACAACCCACTCCAGATGGGGATACGTGGAGAGCAGCGCATAAAATCGATTAACCCGATCGAGGTCGCCGGCCCGATACGGCGCCACCAGAAGCTCCAGCATCGTGATGGTCGAGGTCAAGGCGCGCGCATGTGGACCCTGCAGCCAGGCGAAGATCCCGTTGACCACCTCGCGATAGCGAGGCGTCCCCTCGATCTGGTAAATGAACACGCTGGTGTCGAGTCCGATCCGGCGGTGACGTTCCAGAAACCCCGCCAGGCGGTCGCGGGTCACCGCCAGCTGGCCCTTTCCTCGTCCAGATAGCCGGCGCCGTACAGGCCCGTTCCCATGCCGGCAATAGCCTGCGCGTAGTTCTTCGGTTTGCGCAGCAGGATCACCAGATCGCCCCGGACCACCACACGCAACCTGGCGCCCGGTTTGATCTGCAGCGCTTCGCGCGCGTCCCGCGGGATCACGATCTGGTTCTTGCTCGACAGCTTGACCTCTGGTATGGCGCGCCTCATGCTTTACATTATTTCAAAATGTAAAGCGCTCGTCAATTGCTCCTTCATTGTTGGCGCCCGTCCTCCAGCCACAGCTCCTCCATGTACGCGACTTCGCTCCAAGGGAGGAGGCGCGTGAGCGGCATGTCCTCCTGGAAGATCTTCGCTAGCTGGCTATAGAGGCGGTCCTCCTCGTCCGGGTCGGCGGTGGCCAGCAGACGGTAACACACCCGCCACTGATTGTTGATGCGGATGCTGTATTGACCTTTGCGGTCTCCAATCAGCGCTTCAAAACGGTTACCGGGCAATCCGCCGAGGTCCGTCAGCGACAGAGCAGCTTCGAGACGATCAAGCGCTGCGTGTTAATCCGAGCCCTGGGAGCGCACGCACCTTGCGTGCAAAGAGTCGCGAACCTGCACGCTGGAAGCGTGCGCTCCCAGGACGTGCTATCCCGGCAATCTGCGAATTTCACCCGGTGCGGTCTCTCCCCAGTGCGGTAACCGCGGAATCAAGCAGCTTCGAAATGCGTCACCCGGAAGTCGGCGCCCTGTCAATTACTGTCAATTGTCAATCATTTGGATCTCCCCTCCAAAGCGACTACACGTACAGATCGGCCCTTACCCGTCGTCGCTGTAAATATCAAAGACTCCGTTTTTGGCCGGGTCTTTACTATGATCCACGAGCTGACGCACATTCTCCTGAACACTGGTGGGATTTGTGATTTGGAGGAAGAGACCGAAACAGAACAGGAAGCGCTGGAGATATTTTGTAACCATGTCGCTGGTGCAGTCATCGCGCCATCCGATGTACTCCTGTCTTCGCCGATGGTGGCGGGAGCACACGAACCCAGACCTTGGCCCGACGAGGTCATCAAGCAGCTCTCTGGCAACCTTAACGCAAGTCGTGAGACCGTTCTGAGAAGACTGTTGATATTGAATCTCACGCCCCCCGTTCATTATCGGGAAAAGCGGCGTCAATTTGCGGTTGAACACGCTGAACGGGTTGCTGCTCAGCCAGCGGGCTTTGCGCCCCATCACCGAGTTCAATTAAGTGGTGCTGGTCCCCTCTTTACGCAGCTTCTTCTCGAGGCATTTAATCGAGAACGTATTACAGCGAGCGATGTTTCCGACTTCTTATCTATTCAAGTGAAGCACCTGGCTGAGATCGAACGCGATCTTCTCCAACAAAGTGGCGGAGTGGGCCCCTCGCTTAACGCTCCGGGCACCGCTAGATGCGCGCGAGACGCGCGCGCTCCCAGGCCCACGCTCAAAACTTTCATTCAGGGCGATGAATCCCCCGGATTCATGAACGCTGTGGTGATTAATAAATTATTCGGCCAGGGGTTTCTTACTCACGACGCGCGACTTATTAATGATCCTTCTCATGAAGTTCACCCTGTTGAAAGCCTCTGGCAGATTCATAAGCTCTTGTGCCAGCTTGGGCTTATTATCATATGGGTTCATTGTTTCGGCACGATCATTTGACGATATCGTACAATTCGTGCCGCCCATCCGACGCATGCTGCTGCTCACTTGCCACTTG
Source organism: Acidobacteriota bacterium (assembly GCA_051001345.1). GTDB lineage: Bacteria > Acidobacteriota > UBA6911 > JACQSX01 > JBPCNK01 > JBPCNK01. The sequence goes on from JBPCNK010000301.1 coordinate 4,862, forward strand.
AAATCGTCAGTACCCTCTGACCTTATCGACCACATTCAACAGCGGCAAACCTTCTGTGTACCTGCGCACGTTTTCGGCCACCAGCGCTACGATGCGCCGCTGGCGGATGGGCGCCTGGCCCGCGTCGTGGGGCGTGATGATCAGGTTGGGGCAATCCCACAGCGGATGTTCTGAAGGAAGCGGCTCGGGGGTCGTCACGTCCAGGCCGGCTCCGCGAATCCAGCCTTCACGAAGAGCACGAATCAAGGCGGGCTGGTCGACCAGTCCTCCCCGCGAGACATTGATGAAGTAGGCGGTCGGCTTCATCTTGCGGAACAGCGCTTCGTTGAAGAGGCCGGCAGTTTCCCTGGTCTGAGGAGCGCAACTGACCAGCACATCGACTTGTGGAACCATCTCCAGCAGCCAGCCGGGCTCGCGCAGTTCGGCGACGAATTCAGGCCGCGGCAGCGGCTTGGCGTCGGTGGCCAGGACGCGCATGTTGAAACCGTAGTGGCCGCGCCGCGCCGTCTCCGTGCCGATTCCGCCCAATCCGACTATACCCAATGTCTTCAAGTAAAGATCCTCCAGACCGGCGTCGGAGCGCTCCCACTTGCGGGCCTGAAAATTCGGGATGGCGTGGTGGGACAGACCACGGGTCAGACTCAGAGCAAGCCCAAAAACCGTCTCGGCGATGACCGGCGCAAACACGCGCTGCATGTTGGTCAGCACGCAGGCGTGGTCCATCAGTTCGCGCGGAAGAGTTTCAAGGCCGGCCGCCCACGTCTGGACCCAGCGGAGATTGCGCGCCGCCAGCATCGTGTCGCGATCGACCACGCCGAGGATGACTTCGGCGCTCGCCGCGTGATCTTTAAGTTCGGATCGGTTGGCGAGCATGACCAGATCGATGTTCTTTCCCGCCGAGCGGATCGTCTCGGCCTCGGCTGGCGACAACTTTTCGGCGCAAAGCACGCGGACCGGTGATTGAGAGGGTTTGGGCTCGGCAATCGGAAAGGTCGATGCTACGACCGGTTTCTGCGACTGGGCCGCGGGCGCCGTGGCAGCTAGCGCCGTCGCAGCGCTGCCGACGGCGACTCCGGCTACGAATTTGCGTCGGGAAATCCTATGGTTCGACATTGGGGTCCTCTCTTGAATTCAAAAAACAGTGCGGTTAACGGAGCGGCTACTGTAATGGAGCGGCAGTCGCAAACAAAGATTACGAGTTACGAGTTACAAATTACGAACTACGAAGTTAGTGCGTCGTAATTCGTAACTCGTAATTCGTAATTGTGCCACTGATTGCCCGCTCCCTTACGGTCGCGGCCCTGACATGGTCACGAATTCCGCAGCGCCTCACGAATGACCTGGCCGCCGTTGACGGTGGCGCGCTCGGGCCGGCCGTTGTGAAAGTAAGTCAGAATGTCGTGATCGAGGCCGAGCAGGTGCAGGATCGTCGCGTGGATGTCATGAACGTGGTAAGGCTTCTCGACAGCGCGCAGTCCGATCTCGTCGGTGGATCCGAGTACCTGTCCCCCGCGGATTCCACCACCGGCCATCCACATCGAAAATCCCCAGGGATTGTGATCGCGGCCTTTGCCCTTTTCGTTGAACGGCGTGCGCCCGAATTCGCCGCCCCAGACCACCAACGTGCTGTCCAGCAGCCCACGCGACTTCAGGTCCGTCAGCAATCCCGCGATCGGTTGATCGGTCGAGTGGCACATGCGCGAATGGTTCTCTTCCAGGTCGGTATGCGCATCCCACGCGCTTCCGCTTCCGCTGTAGCACTGAATGAAGCGGACGCCTCGCTCCACCAGCCGGCGGGCCAGCAGGCAGTTGGCGCCGAACTTGCGCGTCGGTGCGTTGTCCATTCCGTAGAGCTTGTGGGTGGCTTCGGACTCTGTTGAGAGGTCGACGGCCTCGGGCGCCGCCGCTTGCATGCGGTAGGCCAGCTCATAGGATTGCAGCCGGGCATCCAGTTCGCTGGTGTCCTGTTTGTCGGCGCCGTAGTGCCGGTTCAGGGCCGCCAGAAAATCCAAACGGCTGCGCTGCTGTGTTTCGCCGATGCTGTCGGGCGGCGCCAGATCGAAAATCGGCGTACCATCATTGCGAAACAGCGTGCCTTCGTAGCTGGCCGGCATAAAGCCGGAGCTCCAGTTTTTGGGTCCGCCCAGAACTTCGGCGGCATCGGTGAGGATGACAAACGTCGGCAGATTATCGTTGGCGGTCCCCAGGCCATACGCCGTCCAGGCGCCCATCGAGGGACGCCCCGCCAGAATCGATCCGGTGTTCATCTGGCAGACCGATCCGACGTGATTGAGTCCGTCGGCCCAGCACGATCGGAAGACTGCGATGTCATCAACGTGTTCGGCCACGCGATTGTACCAATCCGAAACCCAAATGCCGCTTTGTCCATGCTGCTTCCAGGCACGCTGCGACGGCATCAGCGTGTTTGAAGCTGTTCCCATCGCTGTGATCACGCGTCCAAAAGACGCCGGCATGGCCTGGCCAGCCAGCTTCTCGAGCGTTGGTTTCGGATCGAATAGATCGAGATGACTCGGTCCCCCTTCCATGAACAGCCAGATGATGGACTTGGCCTGCGCAGCATGATGCGGCGACTTGGCCGCCAAAGGGTTTAGCGCGGACCCGCTGGCCGCCCGAAGCGTCGTTGCGTCGCGCCAGAGCAGGTAACCGAGAGCCAGCGCGCCGAAGCCGCCGCCCGCGCGCGAAAGAAACTCGCGCCGGGAAGTGGCGGGAATTACATGAGGGAAATTCATCGTCCTGCTCCCCATCAGATTCGGTAGACGAATTCGTTCGAGTTGATGAGCATGTGGCAGAAGTCCACCAGAACGGCCGCATCGATCGAACCCAGGGCGGTGTTGGTTGCAGCCGGCAGCGCCAGTTTCTCGCCGCGCGCGGCGCGCGCGGCGATGATGCCGCGTTGCCGCTTGAAGAATTCCTGCGCCAGGAGAAGTTCCTTTGCGTCAGGCAAACGAGAGTAGGCGATGCGGTAGGCTCGGCGCACCTGTTCGGTCTGATCCCGGCCGGCGGCATTCAGGACGCGCGCCGCAAAACTCTGCGCCCACTCGAGCGACAACCGGCTGTTCATCATTGTGAGCGCCTGCTGCGGACTGGTCGTCACATCGCGCCGCGCACAACTTTCGTGCGTGTCGGGCATGTTGAAAGTTTCAAACAGGGGATAGCGCGTGTTGCGCCGGACAAACACATAAACGCTGCGGCGGTTTCGCTCGGCCAAATCCTGGCTGACTTTCCAGCCGCCGCGGCTAACCATCCCGGGAGGCAATTCTGGAAACACGCTGGGCCCGCCCATTTTCGTATTGAGCAGCCCCGCTACCGCCAACGCCGCATCCCGCACCGCTTCGCCCTCCAGGCGGCCGCGCGGAAAGCGCCACAGCAGCCGGTTGCCGGGATCGGTTTTTGCTGCCATTGCGCGGTGGCGCGAAGCCTGCTGGTACGTGTTTGATTTCAGGATCATGCGATGGAGCTTTTTCAGACTCCAGCCGCTGGAAACAAATTCAGATGCCAGCCAGTCGAGCAGCTTGGGGTGAGTGGGCGCCTCTCCCGACAAGCCGAAGTTGCTGGAGGTTTCGACCAGGCCGGTTCCAAAATGATACTGCCAGACACGATTGACGATCACCCGTGACGGAAGGGGGTTGGACGGGTCTACCAGCCAGTTGGCCAACGCCGTGCGACGTCCAGTCGATTCGACTCCGGCCGCAGGTGTAATGGCAGCCGGTCCCGGATCAAACAACGTCAAAATGCCGGGCTGGACTTCCTGCTGGGTTGCATCGTAAGCGCCGTGCGCGAGCACGAAGGTCTGCGGCGCAGTCCGGTTGATGTCGATGATGCCGCTGCCGAGGGGCAGATCGCCCGGATGCAGCGGAGCAAAACGATCGAGGTCGGTTTTTAACTCCTGCCACTTGCGCTTGGCGTCACCCTTGAGGCTCTTGCCAACGACGTCGCTTGTCGCGACATAGGCGTCCGAGCGCGGATCGAGGTAAGCGCGAGCCTTGTAGGACATCTGCCACTCAATCGGTGTTCGCTCGGCCGGCGGCTTGGAAATCGCGGCCCGGATTTCGTCCGGATACTTGTCGAAGTAATCAGCCTCGATCTCTTTGCGGCGAGGTCCTTCCAAAGCGGCGATTTCGTCGCGCAACGCGCGCGTCGTTTCCTCCCAGGCGGCCAGTTGTTTGCCGTGGCGCTCGATGGCAGCGCGCGGAGCCAGCACCAGGTCGTCGGCTGCTCCAGTGTTGGCGAAGAAGGCCTGCAAGCGGTAGTAGTCGGCTTGCAGAATCGGATCAAACTTGTGATCGTGGCAGCGGGCGCAGCCGTAGGTCACTCCCAGAAAAACCGATCCGGCCGTGTCGGTGATGTCGTTGAGGATTTCCTGACGGCGCTGCATCAGGTTGCGCGCGTTGCTTTCGTCCGGGTAGTGGCGATTGAACGCCGTAGCCACGCGCGCGGCGGGGTCATCGGGCCACAGCTCGTCGCCGGCGATCGGCTCGCGGACAAAGCGGTCGTAGGGTTTGTCGGCGTTCAACGACTCGATGACGTAGTCGCGGTAGCGCCAGACATTTGGCCGCGTCTCGTCGGCCTTAAATCCTTCGCTTTCGGCGTAGCGCGCCAGGTCCAGCCAGTGGCGCGCCCAGCGTTCTCCGTAGTGCGGCGAAGCCAGGAGCCGATCGATGACTTTGTCGAAGGCGCCCGGACTGGAGTCGGCCAAAAAGGCGTCGACTTGTTCGGGAGTCGGTGGAAGGC
>JBPCNK010000302.1:0-14430 GCA_051001345.1 Acidobacteriota bacterium
ATGCCGTATGCCGCAGGCCGGCGACGGAGCGCCAACGGAGCCGCGGCCGGAAGGCTGCGGGCCGGTAAAAAGGAAGCGGGATCAAAAATCTTGCTCAAATAACAAGATTTCACCAATTGGTAATACAGAGGACACAGAGAAACACCAATCTGCGTCTCCTTTTAGTTCTTCGCACTACTAAAGTATTTCCTTCTTAACTGAGAAAGTTTTACTAAAGGTGTGGCACATTGCTCCAGCCCTGTGTGCTTTTGCTCGAATGTAGTTGTCCATAAAAAAGGACCACAGAGCGGATCTACACGACACCTATTTGTCTTTCTCTGTGAACCTCTGTGTCCTCTGTGTCTCTGTGGTGAATACACTTGTGAATAATCCGGAATGAAACCATGTCGGAAGCCTACTTTTGAACAGTGCGCAAATTTTCTCGGAAATCGGCGCGCCCGGGTTCGAGTCGGACGGCGGCTTCGTATTCTTTCAGGGCTTTTTCCCGCTCGCCCAGCCCAACGTAAATGTTGCCCAGCAGGTTGCGCAGCTCGGCATGGCCCGGGCGAACCAATCTGACTTTTTCAGCATAGGCGCGCGCAGAATCAAACTGCTTGCGCTGGTACCAGTACTTGGCCGTCAAATAATTCCCGACAACCGAATCCGGATCGAGTTGTTCCATCCTGGCGAGATGCTTCTCCGCAAGCCGCTCATTTGCGGAAACAAATATTTCGGCCAGGTTTGCGTGGGCCGACCAGCTATCGGGATCGGCGACGACTGCCTGCTCGAACAAGCTTCGCGCTTCCGCCCGATTGCCCAGATCGATTTGCTTTTCTCCCTGGGCGATTAGCCTCTCCGCCTCACGTTCCCGCTCCTCCTTTTTCTGCCGGGCAAGGTTCACCTCTTCGAACTTTTTCATGAAGTCTGCTGCCCGGGCTCGGTCCCCCTTTCGCCTGTAAGCATTTCCCAATGCCTGATAGACCTGGGCAGGAGCCGCGCCGAGGGCAGCGGCGCGCTCCAGATAGACCAGCGCCTCTTCGACCTCATTGAGAGCCAGGCATATCACTCCCAGTTTGTGAAGATAGTTGGGATCGCTCCCGCTCTGTTTGACCGCCTCGAGGAGCGCGGCTTTGGAAGATTGGATTTCTCCGCGCTGGTACAGCAGCTTGCCCAATTCGAAATGGGCCACGGGGTTGCTGGAGGACTTCTCAATGCTCTTCCTGAAAGATTCCAAGGCCCGATCAAAATCCGATATCACAACGTAGACCTGTCCGCGGTTGAGATCGATTTGAGAATCGGCGGGATTCCGCTCGCCCAACAGGGCCAGGATTCCCAGAGCCTGCTCGAACTTTTCCAAGCGGTAATAGACGTCGCTGAGAAGCCACAGCCAGGCCGTCGACAGTTGCTGCGCAGTGCCGGCCTTTGCAAAGACAGCCAGTGCACTGCCGGCGTGATCTTTTTGTTTCAATCGAGACAGGACGTTGGCCTGAAAGATGCGGTATTCCGGATGGTCCGGGTTGAGGCGAACCGCTTCGCTCAGCTCCAATGCTGCGGCGCTGAGCCGCCCAGCTTCCGCCAGCGCGACACCTGAATAAAAATAGGGCCGGGGATCGTCGGGGGCCGTCTGTTTGAAGCGATTGAAAACGGCCAGGGCGTCGGCGAATCGCCCTTCGGCCGTCAGTTTGATGCCGTCCTCGAGCAGGATTTCTGCCGGCTTCTGCGGCGCCCCAGACGCAGCAAAGGTGGACACCGCGCAAATACACAGGACCAGGATCGCGCCAGAAAACCTAATTCTTGCCGGCATAACTCGGGGCAATTGGAACCCATCTCGCCGCAGTGAGCGGCAATGCTATGGGAATTATAGCTTGTGAGATTCGATCCTGCGAAACCTCCATCTTCACGCTACAGCATCACTACCGGTCGTGCCGGCCGATTGACTTCGCTCTGCATCTCGAAGAGAATTCCAGTCACCCATCCCAGCAAGCCCAGGAGGTTCGCCCTTGAGTCCTGTACTTAGTCTCACCCGTCGCACTTTTATGAAAGCAACTGCCGCTGGAGTCTCTGCGCTCGCCTCCGTGCAGGCCGCGCCGGCAACCGGAAAGCCGACCCGATTTCAGATTGCCTGTATGACGCTCCCCTATTCGAGCTTTCCGTTGGAGCGCGCCTTGCAAGGCATCGCTGCCAGCGGCTACAAGTACGTCGCCTGGGGCACGCGGCACCGCACCAAAGGCGGCCAGGAGATGCCCCTGCTGGACATCAACGCTCCGCAGGTTGAGGCCAGGAAGCTGGCCGATCGCTGTCGCGATCTCGGATTGACGCCCGTGATGATGTTTTCGACCATCTACGTCGCGGCCGATGGGGCTCTTGACGGGCACAAGAAACGAATCGCCCAGGCCGAGGCAGCCGGCATCGGGCAGGTCCTGACGTTTGGTCATACCGAAGGAGGCAGTTATCCGGTTTGGATCCGCAACCTCCGGGAACTGGGGCCGATTGCGCGCTCGGCCGGCGTGATCCTGGTCATCAAACAGCACGGCGGCGAGACCGGCACCGGCAAAGATTGCGCGCGCATTGTTCGCGAAGTAGGAGACCAGGGCGTGTGGGTCAATTACGACGCCGGCAACGTCATGGATTATCTGGACGCCGACCCGATCAAGGACATTCAGGAGTGTGTCACCTACATTCGCAGCTTCTGTATCAAGGACCACCGCAATTTTCCCACCGACGTGGACTGTGGTCCGGGATTCGGCGAAATAGACCACTATCGACTGCTGGCGCCCGTATCCTTCACCGGCCTGGCGATGCCGCTGGCCTGCGAGAATATCTCGGCGCCGGTTGTGCCACGGCCACAGGCGCCCGAAGGAGTCGACCAGTTGGCCCGGCGGGCCAGAGAATTCCTGGAGGCTGTCATCGCAGGTTTGCAGATTAGCGGTCAGAGTTCAGGGGGCAGGACGTGATCGTGCTCGTTGACGTGCACGTGCTCGTGGCCGTTACCGGTACACCCGATACGGCCACACTCAGAAGCTGTCAGGCTGGAAGCCTGTCCCACCGTGCCTCGGACCATTTTCATCCGGGGGATCGGATTTCCCTCAACAGATCCGACAAGGCGCAGGCTCGCGAGGTTGCTGCACCGCGCGGCAAGCCGCAACCAAAGTCGGCAGGCGGCAGTGGGCAGTGGGCACCGGCGTGCCGGCCACGGAGCGCCAGCAGAGCCGCGACCGCAAGGGAGCGGGCCGGCCGATCGAAGGCGTAATCGAGAATCGTCGCGAAATGCCAAGATTTCACCCATTAGAAATAGGCAGAGCCGCTCCTTACCGCTTACCGGCGGTCTGCGTTGCTCTGCTGTTTGCAGCATTCGGGGGGTGGGGTTTCCAGGACACCGCGCTGCAGGCAAATCAGTGGGTCGAACTATGCCGCGACGCCGACGGCGCGCGGCGCGGCAGCGCGCTGCGCTACGCGTCCGATGTCGGTACATTTTTTCTTTGGGGATTCATGAACTCCGACCCGGACCTGCTGCAGGAGCAGCCGCTCATGCAGATCCCCGAATACGACATGGTGTTTTTCGATCCGGCTGTCCGGCGCTGGCAGAATCATTTCCCGAAGGAGTGGGACAAGTTATGGACCCGCAAGCTGCCGTTGGCCTATACGCCGCGGACTTACTCGGGCATCACGACCGGAAGCGAGCGGACGGTGTTGCGCGGCCCGGCGGAAGAGAAGGAAGGTGTGGCGCGGCCCGACCTGAACGTGGTCTTCGATCAGGTCACCTATGTCCCGGGGCGAAAATGGCTTGTGTATTTTACCGGCGGATTGACGGCCGCCTACGATGTCGCCGCGCGCAAATGGGTGGACTTATCTCCGCGGCACGCTCCACCGCCGGTGCTGGGCGGTTCGCTTTCCTACGATCCCTTGAGTGATGAGATCGTGCTGTTCGGAGGTGGCCACGTCCTCGAACCAGGCCCGGGAGGAGAACCAGTCGGATATACCAGCACCTGGGTCTATCGCTTCGCAGACGATGACTGGCATCGGCTGGGCGGCCCGCAGCCGCCGCCGCGGATGAACACGCGCCTGGTGCTCGATTCAAAAAACCGGGTGCTCGTATTGTTTGGCGGCGATGCCCAGAGTCACTACCTGGCTGATACCTGGCTGTTTGATCTCAGGACGCGGCAGTGGAAAGCTTCTCGCGCTACCAGCGGACCGGCGGCGCGCGCCGGCCACTTCACCGTATACGATCCGGAAACGGGCTGGGTTGTCGTCGGCGGCGGTTACAACCGCAGTGACTTGGACGACATGTGGGCCTACGATGCCGCCACCGATCGCTGGCGGCCGCTGACCGGGAAGGTCCCTGTCGGATTTTATCTGACCGCCGACCTGGCGCCGGAAAAGCGAATGATTGTGCTGGCCACGAGCACGCGCGCAGCCGGCGACACAATGAATTGTAACATTCTCTATCCGGTGCGCACGACCTACGCCTACCGCATCGACGGAGATACGATCGCCGGCACGGCCCTGCCCGCGCAAGCCGAGCCGATTTCCAAGCGGACTTCCGCCGAGAACCTCCAGCGTGGAGATCAGGCTTTGCGCCGCAAGGTTCAGGCGGAGCGACTGACGGGACTACCTGTCAATCAGTGGGTTGCTCTGGAGGATCCAGATCGGCTCGCCCCAACGCGCACATGGGGATCTGCAACGTTCGATTCCAACCGTGGACTGATCCTGTACTGGGGCGGAGGTCACTGCGGCTACGAAGGAAACGACGTCGATGTATACGACATCGCCGCTCACACCTGGCGCAGCAGCGACGCGGCGCCGGAGTATCCGGAACGGCTCTGGAATCACGGTGCCCGTCTGGCCGGCGTTACCTTCAGAGGAAGGCCCTGGACCGAGCATGGCCGGCGGATCTACGCCTACGATCCAGTCAGCCGGCACATGGCCATGGTGCGCACGATTCGGCTAACCGAGGGTTACAAACCGGAAGTGCTGCGCGACGTTGCTGCGGTGCGTCGCGCCGCACGCGATGCACTGGTCGGACCGCCTAGCTCCTATCTTAAATATGCGACCTGGACGTTCGATCCGGACAGCGGAAGGTGGGAACTAATCGGCGGCGCTCCCGCGGGCCTGGATACGCTGCTGACGACGCCACACGGAGTGATGGGCCTCGGCGTGCAGTGGCCGAGACGTCTCAACGACGCCGGTTACATGTTGCCGTGGGACCAGAGACGGCCGGAAGACAGTGGGCTGTACTTGCTCGATGTTGCCGGCCGACGCTGGCGGCGTCAAGATCAAAGCCGAGCTGCGCCGCAGAATCTGTACGAGCTGACCAGCCTGGCCTACGATTCACGCCGCAAGCGCGTCTTGCTGCATGGCGCCGGAGCTCGGCGCGATGAACTGTGGGCCTTTGAAATGAAAACACGCCGCTGGGAGAAACTCGATCCGAAGGTGGAAGGCCCGACCGGTCTCCGACCGCCTATATGCACGCGCGAGGCCGTCTACCTGCCCGATTCCGATGTTTTTCTCATGTATGGTCCCGCCGAGGAAGGGGCCGATCCGGCCGTCTGGACCTATCACTGTCGACAGAACACTTGGCGGAAAGTCGACATCGCCGGCAGCGCAGCGCTGGCCCGATCGCACGCCGGACAAAACCGCGCCATGGTTTACGACCCCGTACGCGGCCTGATTCTGCTGGTCCTGGGGGGACACGGCGATGACGGGCAGGCGTCGGTCTTTGCGCTTCGCTACCGGTAAAATCCGATGGTTGTTTCGAGAGCCGCAAGTCGACGCCTTTCCGCTTGACTCTTGTAGCTCCCAAGACAACAATCTACTCAGCCGCTTGTGCTGTTTCGAATCAACCAATTTTGACGGGGGATGGTGTATGACTGTGCAGTCAGTCCACAAGGTTTTGGTGGCCGTGTCTTTGTTCTTGGTGGTTGTCGGTTCTGTTCCGGCGCAGACGGTTACCGGAGTCCTCCACGGCCGCGTCAGCGACGCCAGCCAAGCCGTGATTCCGGGCGTGACGGTCAAGGCCGTCAGCGCCGAAACCAGCCTCGCGCGCGAGGCAGTGACTGACGACGGCGGGTATTATTCGTTTGAAGCCCTGCCGCCGGGAATCTACGATATCAGCGCCGAAATCACCGGATTCAAGAAGGCCATTCGGCCCTCGGTCCGGCTGACCGTGGGCCAGCCGGTACGCGTTGACCTGCGGCTTGAAGTGGGCGACGTTTCCGAATTGGTCACGGTCAAAGCCGACGCGTTGATGGTCAATACGCGGACGCCGGAGCTGTCGGGCCTTGTCGACGACAGGCGCATCACCGAGCTGCCCCTGAACGGCCGCAACATCATCGGCTTGGCCTCGCTCATCCCCGGCGTTTCGACCGTGTCGGCGCCTCAGGTGCAGACCGGCTCGCGCAGCGGCCCGCGCCTGACCGTCCACGGCAGCCGCGCCAACCAGAACTACTTCACGCTCAACGGCGCCTATTTCAATCATTCTTCGCGCAACACCGGAATGAACCCGCCGCCGCCCGACGCGGTTCGCGAATTTCGGATCAAGACGAACAATTTCTCGGCGGCCGAAGGGCGCAACGCCGGATCGATCGTCAGCATCGCCACCCGCAACGGCACCAACGATCTGCATGGCGCCGTCTGGGAATTCCACCGCAACGACAATCTCAACGCGCGCAGTTTCTTCCAGACGGTCAGGCCGCAGCGGATCCAGAACCAATTCGGCGCCGCCGCCGGCGGTCCGATTATCAAGGGAAAGGTCTTCGTCTTCGGCACGTACGAGGGATTTCGCGATCGACCGCAGGCATCCAGCACCAACGCCTTTCCGCCGACGGAGGCCGAGCGGGCGGGAGATTTTTCCAACCGGACGAGGGAATTGAAAAATCCTTTTACCGGCGAAGCTTTCGCCGGCAACAGAGTTTCCACAGCATTGTTTGACCCTGTCAGCGTCAACCTGCTCAAGCTGATTCCGGCGCCGAACGCTTCGGGTGGGCGGCTTGTAACCAACAACCCGGCGCCCAACAATAACGACTTGTTTATGTTCCGCAATGATTTCCAGATCAGCGAAAAGCAGAGCTTATTCTGGCATTACTACTACAATCGCAACGAGCTGCCGCCCCGCGTTCTCGGCAACATTCCGGGCTGGATGGAGCAGGTCAGCCAATCGAATTTTCACAACGTTGGTATCTCGCACACCTACATCTTCTCTTCGTCGCTACTGAACAGTTTCACCTTCGGACTGAACCCGGCCACGCAGGGAATTCGTAATTCGCGCTTCCGCTCGACCGAATCGCTGGGAATGAAGTATCCCAACTACACCGACTACGGGGCGCCGCGGTTCAATGTCTCGGGCCGTTTTTCTCTTAGCGCGGCTTCCTTCACCGAGTTCGACCAGGACGCCTATTCGTTCCATGAAGCCATGAGCTGGACGCGCGGTAACCATGTTTTCAAGTATGGTACCGAGTTCTTCCGGCTCAGCTTCCTGCAGGGATTTTTGTCGCCGCCCTCGTTCAGCTTCAACGGCGCCAGGTCGGGCGATGCGATGCTGGACTTCATGATGGGCGCCTGGCGGACCAATTCCATAGGCTTCGGCCGGCGCATCAACGACACGATCCAGCCGTGGTACTGGAGCCTGTACTTTCAGGACGAGTGGCGCGCCACACCGCGGCTGACACTGACACTCGGGCTGCGCTACGAGCTGCCCTCGCCCTGGAACGACAAGCGCGAGATCGCGTTGTCTTCGATTGTCCTTCCGATCGAGGCCGGCAATCGCACCAAGGCGCCGCTGCCGGATGCGCCGCCGGGATTTCTGTTTGCCAACTTCGATTTGCCCGCGGGCCTCGTCAGAGCCGACAAGAACAACTTCGCCCCGCGCGTGGGCCTGGTCTACGACGTGAATGGCGACGGACGCACCAGCCTTCGCACCGGCTTCGGTGTCTTCTACGACACGGCCAACGCTGACACTCTGGCGCAGGTCAACCCGCCTTTTTCCGGGACACAGGGTTTCTCCAACGGCCGGCTGTCGGCGCCGAACGCCGGCATCACGCAGCCGCTGCCGCCGGTCAATCCGCGCCCCGAGGAGGGCGGCTTTGATCTCCCGATGAACCCTTTCTCGACCGACCTGGGACTGCGCAATAGCTATATGCTGCACTGGAACGCCGGAGTGCAGCGCCAGGTAACGCCCGACCTGATGGTTTCGGTTGATTACGTCGGCAAGATCGGACGCAAACTGCTGTCGTTCTGGCCCTGGAATCCGGCCGTCTTCATTCCCGGCAATGACGGCGCGGGTGAGCCGCGTTCGACGCTGGACAACGTCAACGACCGTGTTCGCTACGGCAAAGGCATCTACGGGGCCTACTACAATCTGATGCTGAGCGGCATGTTCGACTCCTGGTATCACGGTCTGGATGTGGAGGTAAACAAGCGTCTGTCAGATGGCTTTTCGTTGCTGGCCGCCTACACCCTGTCGAAAGCCATCGATGAGAACTCGACGGACAACCTGGGAGGCGACGCGCCCAATCCGTTCAACCCGAAGGACTCCGAGCGCGGTCTGGCCGATTTCGACCGCCGCCACGTGTTCAGCGTGTCGGCGCTGTTTAGTCCGCTGGCCGACCGGCGCTCCGGCAACTTCTCCGGCCACGTGATCTCGGGCTGGACGTTCAGCCCGATCTACCGCTACCGCACTGGCGCCCCGCTGGAGTTTTTCATCGGCGAGGACCGCTCGCTGGACGGAACTGCCGACGGATCCCAGCAGCACCCCACGGCGCTGAGCAATCCCAGGAGGAGTCACGATTCGAACCAGTCGAAAGTCGGCGGCTGGTTTAACCCGGCAGCCTTTGATCTGCCGAAGATCGGGACCTATGGAAACGCCGGCAAGGGTTTGATCCCAGGTCCCTCCTTTGTCAACTGGGATCTTGCGATTCTCAGGGATTTCCGGCTGGGAGGTTTTCTGTCAGAGGAAGGCCGGCTGCAGTTTCGCGCCGAGTTCTTCAATCTATTCAACAACACGAACTTCGGTAACCCGGACACGTTGCTGGTTTCGGACCGGTTTGGAAAGATTTCCGGCTCGGGTCCAGGCCGGGAGATTCAGTTTGGATTGAAACTCCTCTGGTAGGTTTTGATTTGGTAAGAAAAGCACACAGGGCTGGAGCCCTGTGCCACTCCTGCTGGGGAGATGTTTTGTGGATTTACCGAACAGTGGCTTAGCACGTTCGGGATAATTCGTGACTAGCTTTTTGCTTTTTTGTGAATAGTCGGGGCTAGTACAGCTCAAACTTCCCGCTGACGCTGGCCCGCCCGCCGCCGATTCGATCTTCGATCTCGATTTGCAGCTCGTAGTGCCCCGCCGTGAGACCGACGACAGGCAGCGCGCGGATCAGCACCATGCGCTGCTCGGAGAAAAACTGCACAGATTGGCCGCTCTCGTCGAGCACTTCCACCAGCGTTTTGCCTCCCTGGGCGATGCGGTAACGGGTACGGATCGACGGGGCGCCGTCGGTTTCGTCGACGGCGAGATGGTAGATCTGCAGATAAGCGCCAATCGGCTTGTCGGTCGGGAAGCGGTTGGTTAGACTCGGACGAATCCGCACGTCGCCGAGCACGAACATGGCGTTGGCTTCGGTCGCCGTTTCCATGGGCTCGATGAAGTCCGACACTAGCAGCGAACTGGCCCAAAGTTTTCCAGTGCTGAAAGGCGGGAGCACCAATAGCTGGCGAGCAACTCCGACGCGTCCGCCGTTGAGATCCTTGACCACGAGGTCGACTTTGTAGCGCATGCCGGCGTCCAGGACAACCATCTTCTGATAGACCGATACCTCGCGTGACCGAGACTGGGCCGAAGCGGCGTCATAGCTGAGGTCCAGCTCGTCTTCAAATTCCTCGGCCACGCGATGGGTGAGGCTTGTAACGATGCCATAGACGGCGACGTCTGCCGTGTATTTTTGCGCCACTTCCTTGAAGGTCAGGTCCTTGTTTTCGACTTGCAGGGTGATCGGTACGAGCACCTGCCGGTCGTTCAGCCTGAAGTAGTCGGATCGTACTTTCAGCGGGAGGTCCTCGTAAGTCACGTTGATCTGGACGAGCTGCTTCAGGTCCTGAAACTTGATCGGCGGCGGGGCCTGAATTTTGACATAGGCGGCGTAACGCTCAAAGGGCGTGTCCTTGGTCCTCTGGAAACGATCATTACGGTAGGAAAGATGCGGGCGGTCACTCTTGCGCTCCAGCCGCAACATCTCGGCCAGCGTCGGCCCGGAGCGGCCGACCTGGAGCAGCGCGTCCTTTTGTTCCGGACTGACCGCCAGTCGGTACTGGCCGGTCAGACGCCGGTCGACGAATTCGATTTCGACATCGGGCCCGACACCTTCGATGTGACGGTAGCGCCAGACTTCAAACGGATAGGCCTGGCTGAAACCGCCGCCCTGCCACGACGGTCGGGCGTAATGACCGCCGGTCGGGTGGGCTTCAATTTCGACGGGCGGACCGTGGATGATGTAGATACGCCCGCGGTCGGTCATCCAGCCGGGCTGTCCGACCCCAAACCGTTCGTTGGCGTAGGCGAGACGCCGGTAGTGCTCTTCTTTGTATTCGTTGGCCGCCGACGAGGGATCCGGGTCGCGCCGCCCCCAGAACTGCTCGATGAATCCGTCTTTCTCTTCGGAGGTCGTCAGTTTTTCAAAGACCTTCCGTTCGTCCTCGGTGATGATGTGGACGACCTCCTGGTTGAGCCATTGTCGATAGCGATCGGTCTCGCGCTGCTCGCCACGAGCCTTGTCGCGTGCGCGCGACCCCTGCGCGACGGCGACCGAGCCGGCCAGCCACAGCGCCGCCGCCACTCCACAGATCCAGACAGAGTCGAAAACAAAGCGCCTGCGCATCGTTCCAGGATTACTTGATTTTGACACGAAGCGACGGGTCCAGTTCAACCGCCTTCTGCAGCGCCTTCTGCGCCAGTTCCGGGCGCCCCTGCAGCTTGTAGACACTAGCCAGATAGAAATGCGCCAGCGCATTGCCGGATTCAAGCGCCGTCACCTTACGAAAAGCTTTCTCGGCCTGGTCGAGTTGCTTACCGTTGACATAGAGCAGTCCGAGCATCTGGTAGGACTGTGGGTTCTCCTGTATCCGGACAGCCCGTGAAAAAGCGTCGATGGCCCGACTGTTCTGGCCCTGGTCGCTATAAATGAAGCCGAGATAGTTGTACGCGGGAAAGAATCCTGGGTCGAGTGCAACGGCTTTCTCCAGCAGTGGGGCGGCCCGTTCATACTGGCGCAAGTGAAAATAGGTCAGGCCAAGATAGAACGCCGGATAAACACGATCAGGATCGCTTGCCACAACGCGCTCGAACGTATCGCGCGCCTCGCTGTAACGCTTCAGGTGAAGATAGCACTGCCCGATCAGTGAATAAGCTGTCGTAATGGAGGGATCGCGGCGCACAACCTGCTGAAGGTTCCCCAGCGCGGCGGAAAATTCGGCGCGGGCCATCTCGGTAAGAGCGTTCGAGATCAGGCCAAACAGTTCGATCTTGCTCTTCGGATCCGGGCGTTCGAGCGCGCGGTTGAGGTGGCCAGCCGTCGGGCCCCCGATGTAGCCGAGAGCGCGGAAGCGCTCCATGTCTTCGACCGACAACCGGGCCTGCGCCGCGGCGGCGGCCCCGCGGTCGCCGTAACGGGTTTCAAAGGCCAACAGCGCCGCTTTGTACTGCTCGGCCAGCGCGCTCTTCGACGCGATCAGATTGTTCTGCTCGCCGGCATCGGCGCGCAGGTCATAGAACTCGGCTTGGGGAGCGAGAACGTATTTGTAATCAGCCGTTCGCCAGGCGCGCAACTCGCTCCAACCGAATTCGTTGGGATAGTAGGTCTCCGTATAGGCGGGCGGCGCTGTGCCGAACTGCTGCTTACCCAGAATCGCGCCGAACCAGCCGCGGCCCTGAAAGTCGGCTGGCCGGGGAATTTCCAGAGCCTGCAGCAGCGTCGGCGCGACATCGGCCAGTTGCACGGGCCAGTCGATGACCCGTCCCGCCGAGCGGCTGCGCGGCAATTTGAAAACGAGCGGCACAAGCAACGTCGAGTCGTAGACATAGTAACCATGGGTTGGTTCCTGATGTTCGCCCAGACCTTCGCCGTGGTCTCCGGCCAGAACGACCAGCGTCCGGTCCCAGGCGCCATTGCGCCTGAGACTTTCAAAGATCCGACCCGTGACGGAGTCGGTGTAGGCGACTTCACCGCCATAGGGATTGTCACGATGTCGCGAGCGGTATGGCTCAGGCGGCAGATAAGGATCGTGCGGATCGAACAGATGGATCCAGCAGAAAAATGGAGTGGATCTGTTGGCGTCCAACCACTTCAAAGCCGCGCTCGCTGTTTCCCCGCCGCTCCGCTCGACGGCCCAGCGCGCCGGGCCGGCGTCCTGCGCCGGCTGGAAGTTGTCGTCATAGTGGTCAAAGCCCTGATCGAGCCCCCACTTGGAATCCAGCACGTAGGCCGAAACGAAAGCGGCCGTCCGATAACCGTTTCGCTTGAGGATTTCAGCCAGCGTCAGGTGATTGGCCGTCAGCACGTAGCCCAGGTTGTCGCGCACGCCCGTGGCCAGTGGGTACTTGCCCGTCAGGATCGTACAATGCGACGGCAGCGTCAGCGGAGCCGGCGCGACGGCCGTCCGGAAGCGCACGCCTTCAGAGGCCAGTGCGTCGATATTCGGAGTGGCGACTTTCGAGCTGCCGTAGCACCCGAGTAAATCGGCCCGCAGTGTGTCGACGGTGACCAGCAGAACGTTGGGCCGCGCTGGAGTCTCCTGCAATTTCCGCTGTGCCGGACCCGGCGCGGCCGCCAGAAAAAAAATGAACGCCGCCGCCACAACACACGTTCTCTTTGAGAAGTGTACCGAGATCATCTCTAATTCTTAGGGCTTCCAACAAGCCCATTTTGAGTTCCGATTAAGGGCTTCGTTTGCTTGAAACTCCCTTTCATAGAACGTTCACATCCTGACCCCTGGACCCTGACCCCTGTTCTCAGACGAATTTTGTCAGGCCTGGCATCGCGATGGCCGGCGCGGGGATCGAGCTCCACTCGTATTTTTCGGGTGTCAGGTCCTCCTGCGAATTCAACGCCTGCTCCCACGTGATCATCTGGCCGGTGTAAGTGGCCATTCGACCCATAATCGCCACCAGCGTGCTTTTGGCCATGTACTCGCCGTTGTTGATCGGCTTACCGCTGCGGACGGCGGCAAACAACACGTCGTGCTCTTTCTGATACATGTTGTCGTCCTGGTTGTCGTCGGGCGCCTTGAAGACCCATTCCTTGTCGCCGGCTGATATCGCCAGCCTTCGTTCGGAGACCAGCGCGTATCCCTTCTCGCCGAGGACGTGCGCGCTCATGTCGTTGTGGCAGCCGCGCTGCTGACGGCAGGTGCTGAACAGCTTGACTCCGTTGGCGTACTCATAGGTCACCGAGTGGTGATCGTAGATGTTGCCGTACTCGGGTCCTGTCCGGACCTGTCGTCCTCCCGTTCCCACGGCGCGCACCGGATATTCATCGTTCATCAGCCAGGTGCAGACGTCCAGGTAGTGGACATGCTGTTCGACGTTGAAGTCACCCGAAAGCCAGGTGAAGTAATACCAGTTTCGCATTTGCCACTCCATGTCGCTCCACTCCGGCTGGCGCGGCTTGGTCCAGATCGACCCGCGGTAGTCGTTGGCCTGCAAGGCGCGGATGCGCCCGAGACCGCCGTCGTGAATGCGCTTGACGGTCTCCTGGAATCCGGTCGAGTAGCGGAGACAAAGGCCCGAGACAATCGACAGGTTTCGGCGTTGTGCTTCTTTGCAGGTGGCCAGAACCGAGCGAACGCCGGGCCCATCCACCGCCACCGGCTTTTCCGCAAAAACATGCTTGCCGGCTTCGACGGCGTACTTGAGATGCGCCGGTCTGAAATGCGGCGGTGTGGCCAGCAACACGATGTCGACACCCGAGTCGATGACCTGCTTGTAGGCGTCAAAGCCCACGAAGCGACGCTCTTCGGAAACGTCGATGTTACCGATGGCCTTGGTCTGTCCCTTTAGATTGGCGAGGCTGCTGTCCAGGCGGTCGCGGAAGGCGTCGCCCATGGCAACCAGCTTGACGTTGGGGTCGGCCTGCAACGCCTGCACAGCCGCTCCGGTACCGCGCCCGCCACAGCCGATCAGACCGACACGAAGTACATCGTTTGCTGCGGCGCGGGCGGTCCACCGCGGAGCCAGCGCGCCGGTTACAGCTGCGGCGCCTGAAGTTCTTAGAAACTGACGGCGTGAAACGGGCGGGAGCTTAGGTGATTCGCTCATGGTTGTTTCCCCTCGAATTTCAAAGCCTCCACCACGGACCGGGCCACGAGCGTAAGCGAGTGGGCAATCCGTGACAACATTTTGACTTTCGCTCTTGACTGCCGCGGCAGGCGGCTCATCTCCAGCTAGTGACACTGTGCGGTGCAGTGAAAAGC
>JBPCNK010000303.1:0-23755 GCA_051001345.1 Acidobacteriota bacterium
GTATTGATGATCGCCGTTTTGCCGTCACCGCGAATCACCACCATCCAGAAGTACAGCTGTACCCACTCATTCCAGTGGCTCATCCAGTACACTTCCGGTCCGGCCACATCGCATTGCCCCATCTTCAGGACTTGGACTTGGAAGGCCATTGGTGCCTCTTTCCAGTAAGCCAGAGTGGGACAGGCTTCCAGCCTGTCAGCTTTGGTGGCGGTCGTAGAACATACCGACCACGACCACGTCCACGAGCACGCCCTGACCCCTGACCCCTGAAGCCTGACCCCTGACTGGCGACTGGCGACCGGTGACTGGCGACTGATTTCAGTACGTCGCCCTGCCGCCGGTCATGTCAAACGTGAACCCGGTGGTAAAGCTCGTCCCCGGGGCAACGATGAAGGCCGCCAGATGGGAGACCTCTTCGAGCGTGCCGCAGCGCTTCATCGGGATCTTGTCGGTCATGTACTTGACCTGTGCCTCGGGCATTGCCTCGACCATCGAGGTCCGAATCACCGCCGGAGCCAGCGCGTTGATGGCTATTCCGGTCTCGGCGTATTCCTTGCCTTGCACCTTGGTCATCCCGATCACGGCAGCCTTGGACGCCGAGTAAGCCAACATTCCGGCGTTGCCCTCCTTGCCAGCAATCGAAGCGATATGCAGGATCCGTCCGTAGTTATGTTTCAGCATCCAGGGCAGCACCGCGCGCGAGGTAAAGAACGATCCCATGAAGTTCACCTCAAACACAAACCGCAGATCATTCGTGTCAACCTCATGGCTCTTGCGGTTGGTCTGGCCGGTGACTCCCGCGCTATTGATGAGAATATCGATTCTGCCGAACTGCTCTCCAATTCGTTCCACGACTTTGTTTACCTGTGTTTCGATCGTCACATCCACACGAAAGGCGAAAGCAGCCTCGCCCACTTCTTTCGTTGCGGCCTGCAAAGCGGCATCGTCCAAATCGAGCAGGGCCACGCGCGCGCCCTCGGCGTGGAGCTTCTTTGCGATTGCCAGCCCCAGGCCCCCGGCCGCACCGGTAAGGATGGCTGTCTGGCCGTCGAATGGTTGACTCATGCCTTTGATATTCCCTTCTGAACATCCGCTCCGCGTCGCGCGTACGGTCTGATCAGTTTGAGCTTATCATTCAGTTCGACGCCCCATCCCGGCGCATCCGGCAAATCCACGTAGCCATCTTTCGGCAGCGGCTCGCTCTTGAACAATTCGCCGAAGAGCGGCACCAGCCGATCCGCCTGCGGACTCATCACCAGGAATTCTGCAACCGGACAGTTCGCGAATGCAACCTGCATGTGATACGAAAAGACGCTGGAGCCGTGGGGAATGACCGGGATGTCATAGGCCGCAGCCATGGCCACTATACGCCGGGCTTCGGTCAGCCCACCCACCCAGTTGATGTCCGGCTGCAGAATGTCGGCGCATTTGCGCGCAATCAGTTCGCGGAAACCGTAGCGCGTGTACTCGTGCTCGCCGGTAGTCACAAGGCAAAGATGACCCACGGCGGCTTTGAGCGCGGCATATCCGTCGTAGTCGTCCGGTGGCAGGCATTCCTCGATCCAGTGCAGATTGTAGGGCGCCAGGGCCTTGGCCAACTCAATGGCGTAAGGCAGAGTCAGCGCCATGTAGCAATCGAGCCGCAGCGGAAAGTCAGGGCCGACCTGCTCTCTGGCCTCGGCCATCACCGCGACATTCTTCTTGAAACCATCGACGCCATCTCCCGGACCGTAACGGCATGGAATTTTCGCGCCTTGAAAACCCCAATTCTTGGCGATGTCAGGTCGCGATGTAGTGGCGTAGACAGGCAAACGCTCCTTGGTCTTACCGCCGATCAGAGCATAGATCGGCTCGCCGCGAAGTTTGCCCAGGCAATCCCATATCGCCAGATCGACGGCGCTGATGGCGTGAATGACCAGGCCTTTGCGGCCATACGGCATGGTGGCGCGCCACATCTGATCCCAGATCAATTCGACGTTGCGCGGGTCCTGTCCCTCGACAAACCGGTTGAGATGTTTTTCGATGATGTAGCAGGCCGGTTCGCCGCCGATGCTGCACCCGATTCCCACCGTCCCATCGTCCAATTCCACTTCGACCACGACCGTGCCGAGCGCGTTGATGCCCCAACTGGTGCGCTTCGCTTTGTAATTTTCGTAGACCGACATCGGATTGGCGACCGGCAGGTCGATGATCCAGTGGCTGCCCTGTTGATTGTGGTAGTCGGCGCCCATCTCGCTTGGGTCGATGATGTAGGCGCGCACTTCACGGATGACCGCTTTTTTCATGATTCCTTAACGTGGGACAGGCTTCCAGCCTGTCAGATTTTGGGCGGGTCGGTCCTACGACATAGCGAGCACGTCCACGAGCACGTGCACGTCGACGAGCACGATCACGAGCACGACCACGATCACGATCACGTGCTGAATCCTGACCCCTGACCCCTGAATCCTGAATCCTGACCCCTGCTTCAGAAATTGAACTGGTCGATATTTTTCCTATTGAAAACAAACGGAGCGCCGAGCATCACTTCATCCCCCTTGATTTCAATCTTGCCCAGGCGTCCCGCCCTCATTCCGAGGGCGCCGCGTTTGAGCTGTCCGGCGCTCAAGGCGTAAGCCGCATGGACCGTCAGGTAGCCTAGATCCATTGTATTCCACAGGACGATGCTTTCAATGACTCCCGCATGAATGTAAGGCTTGCACATGTTGGGCAACGAGAGCCCGGTGACTTTGACATCGGTGCGGCCCGATTGCTTAACGGCCTCGGCTGCTCCCGGGACGGCATAGGCGGCGATCGCCATAATTAATTTGACCTTCGGATAGACTTTGAGAACGGTCTGTGTCTCGGCGAAAGCGCGATCGCGGTCGCCGTCGCTCGGTTGGATTGCCACCAGCTTCAGCTCCGGGTGCTTCTCGGCAAGCCGCATTTTGATGTGCTTGATCCATTCGTTCTGATTGGCTGCGCTCAGCGAAGCGGTGATAATCGCAAACTCGCCCCGGCCGCCGAGAATTCTGGCGGCCTCGTCAACGAGCGTAGTGCCGATGCCTTGAGGTGTCGCCTGGTTGATGAAAAGGTCGCGCGCGTCTTTCTCGGCATCCGCGTCCCAGGTAACTACAGCAATGCCCTTCTGCCGGGCTTTACGCAGCACCGTGGAAATACCGGCTTGATTTTCCACGCTCACCGCGATGGCGTCCACGCCGCGCGTGATCCAGGCTTCGACCACTTCGTTCTGCTTGGCCGGGTCGAGATCGGTCGGACCGTCCCACAGCAGCTCCACTCCCAGTTCCCGCGCGCCTTCCTCGGCGCCCTGGCGGCAACTGATGAAATACGGATCGCCTTTGGCTTTGGGCATCATCGCAATCACGACCCGGCGCGCGCTGGCTGTTGAGGCTGCCGGCGAATCCTTGAGTGCCGCGCCATTTCCGATCTCCTGACGCAGCGAGCGCACCAAGTACCAGTTGGCGCCTGCCACAATCGAGGCGCCGATCAGAATGACGGCGCTCAAAACCGCCACTTGCGAATTCTTCACTTCACCCTCCTCGGCGCTGTTGCCGGCGCGGGAACCCGTAAGGGCGCGCGCCGAGAATCGATCCACACAAATCGTGGCGATCAGCAAAACGCCCGTCAAGATGCCTGCCAGTTCGGCCGGCTGCGCGCTCAACCGCAGGCCGTTTTGCAGAACGACAATGGCGAACAAGCCCAGGACTGTTCCCAGAACAGTTCCACGCCCGCCGAAAATGGAAGTGCCGCCCAGAACTACCGCGGTAATGGCCATGAATTCGTAGCCGGTGCCCGCGTCCGATTTTGCCTGACCGATATGGGCTACATAAATGACCGCCGCCAGACTGGAAACCAATCCTGCCAAACCATAAACCAGACCGAGGCGCCGGGCAACCGGAATGCCCGCGTAGCGGGCGCCCTCAGCCGAAAGCCCGATGGCGTAAAGACTCCGCCCGATCAGCATGCGGTGCAGCAGCAGGCCGTAACCGATGATCGCAGCCAGGAGCAAAAATAACTGGGGAGGAATCACTCCGCCAAGGTAGCCCTGTCCAAGGAAAAGAAACTGCGGCGGAAAACCGGTGTAGTCTTCGATACCGCGCGTCAATCCCTCCGCTATTCCGCGAAACAGCGAGAACGTGCCCAGCGTGACGATCAGCGGCGGCAGATGCAGCCGCGCGATCAAAAGTGCATTCAGTCCGCCACCCGCCAAACCAACCAGCAGCGTTGCGCCAATGGCCAGCGGCGGCGAAACATGAGCGTCACGCCACAGACCGCCAAAGACGACCGCCGCCAGGCCCATCATCGAGCCGACCGAAAGATCGATGCCCCCGCTGATGATGACGGGCGTCAACGCCAGGGCGAGCAACCCGACCTCGACGCTCAACCGCGTCACCTCGAACGCATTTGTGGCGGTCAGAAAATTATCGCCGCTAAGGCTGAAGAGAGCGCACTCGGCCAGGAGCACCAGCAGCAGAGCCCACTCGTGGCCGGTAAATGCGCGTTGGCGCCACGGCGCCACCGCTTCAACGGGAATGGAGTTGGGCATGACGGTTTAACCGTCCAAATGCAACGTCTGAAACCAGAGCTAGCAGGATAATCGCTCCCTGGATCGCCTTTTCCCAAAAGGGATTGATGCCCAAAAATGTCAACGCCGTGCCGATGGTCCCAAGCAACGCCACCCCTAGGAGAGTTCCCACCAGAGACCCGCGCCCGCCGGTTATGGCTGTGCCGCCGACCACGACGGCGGCAATCGCCTTCAACTCCAAGCCCACGCCGGCATTGCCGGGAACTTCGGCAAAGCGCACGGCGTTTAACAACGCCCCCAGGCCGACCAGCGCGCCCATCAGCGCAAAGACGCCAAAGACTACCCGCGGCGGCTCAATGCCGGCCAGCCGCGCGGCTTCGGTGTCCGAGCCGACTGCATAGAGCGAACGCCCGGCGGCAAGATTGTTGAGCAGCCACAGGAAGGCGGCCAATACGGCCAGTGAAACCGTTACGATGACCAGCTCTCCTGCAGTCTGCCCCAGGCCGAACCATTGAAAGTCGTCCGGCAGGTTTTGCATCCAGGCGCCCTCGGTTACCCAGCGCAGCCCGTCGCGCAACGCCACCAGCGTCGCCAGCGTCACGACAATCGATGGGATCTTGAACCGTGCGATCAACACTCCGTTGACTGCTCCGAGCATGGCGCCGACGGCGACGGTGACAGGCGCCACCAGCAAAATAGGCAGTCCCTGCTGCGCCAGCCACCCGGCCGCAACGCTGCACACCGCGAACTGCGAACCAGCGGAAATATCAATGTGCCCGGCCAAAACGACCAGGGTCATCCCGACGGCGACAATCAGCAGCGACGCGTTATTCATCGCCAGGTCACGCCAATTGGCAACACTAAAAAAGTCGGGGGCCAGCAATCCGACCAGCAACAACAGCGCTCCGTAAGCCAGAGCAGTCGACAGTTCGCGTTTGTACCGATGTAGTTTCATTTGACGCAGCATTAATCTCAATGATGAATAAAGCCGTCCACGTCCACGGCAACCCTCACCGGGCCACGCGCGTAAGCAAGTGGGCAATCAGTGGCAACATTTAGAGCACGAGCACGTCCACGAGTACGTCTACGTCCACGATTACGTCCAGGCCCCCAAGAAATTGACAACTGCCTCCGTCCGCGTGACCGTGCTCGTGGACGTGCTCGTGCTCGTGGACGTGGACGTCATCGGCTTTTGCCTTCGTCTGCCGCGACGCGGCCTAAATCCGCGCACCCGCCGCGGTGGTCCTCCCATCCTGCCCCGAAGCCAGCACGAGAATCTTCGCTTGCGTCGCTTCGGCGCGATCCAGGATGTCGACGATGATACCGGCATGCATCACGGCGATGCGGTCGCTCATTCCCAGAATTTCCGGCAGCTCCGATGAAATCATCAGGATCGCCAGCCCTTGGGCGGCAAGCTCACCCATGAGAGTGTGAATCTCCGCCTTGGCGGCGACGTCAATTCCTTGCGTGGGCTCATCGAGAATCAGCACGGCGGGATTGGTTGCCAGCCAGCGGCTCAGAGCAACCTTCTGCTGGTTGCCGCCCGAGAGCGTCCCGACAAGCGCCGACAAGGATTGCGCTTTGATGGCGAACCGCTGCGCGTAGCTTACAGCGATCCGGCGCTCCTGCTGCAAGTCGAGGAGACCGAAGCGGCCGAGGCCGTCAAGGGTGGCCAGCGTAATGTTGGCGCTTACGGCCATGTCCAGGATGACGCCGTGTTTGCGCCGGTCCTCCGGAACGTAAGCGATGCCGAGTTGGATGGCTTGGGACGGGCTGTCGATGCCCACCGGCTGGCCGCGCAGGAAAATGGCGCCTCCATCGGCCGGAGTGATGCCAAACAATGTCTTGGCCAGTTCCGTACGGCCTGCGCCGACCAGTCCGGCCAGTCCCAGAATCTCTCCGGCGCGGACCGTGAGCGTCACGTCCCGCACGCCTGCGGCGCGGCAACTGAGCCGGCGAAGTTCCAACACCGTGTCGCCCCACGCAACCGGCTTTTTCGGGAAAACCGCCGACAGCTCACGGCCGACCATCAAGCGGATCAGCTCGTGGCGATCCACTTGCGACATCGTGCGCGTCTCAATCGTGCGCCCGTCGCGCAGCACCGTGACGCGGTTGGCAATCAACGGCAGCTCGTCGAGCCGATGCGAGATATAGATGATGCCGACGCCGCGCCCGCACAGTTTTCGAACCACGCGAAAGAGGTTCTCAGTCTCTTCGGCCGATAGCGAGGCAGTCGGCTCATCCATGATCAGAACTCGGGCATTTGCTCCCAGTGCGCGCGCGATTTCCACAAGTTGCTGTTGCGGCATCGTCAAGTCGGCGGCGATAGCCTCGCAGTCAATGTTGGCCCCCACCTGCGCCAACAACCCGGCGGCCTGGCGGCGACGGCGCTTCCAGTCAATGCGGCGCCACGCCTGCGCCGGCTCCAGGGCGAGCGCGATGTTCTCTGTCACGGTGAGGTCGGCAAAAAGCGCCGGCTGCTGATAGATGGCCGCAATACCCAGCGACTTTGCCCGCAACGGCGAGTTGCCGGCAATCGTCTGACCATTGAGCGTTATCGCTCCGGTGTCGCTGTCAACAGCGCCCGTGATGATTTTGACGAGCGTGGACTTGCCGGCGCCGTTTTCCCCTACGAGGGCATGAACTTCGCCTGCGCGCAATTCGAAGTTGGCGCCATCGAGGGCCTGCACACCGGCGTAGGCCTTGGAGATGCTACTGGCTGTCAGGAGCGCGATGTCCGTCATTTGAAGGTCTTCAGGGAATGCACCGCGCATGAATTGTTGTGCGTGGAGATGGACTCGGCGCTCGGTTCAAGATAGTAGCTTGGATTCGGACCGAAAAGCCAGCAGGGAGGGAAGTGTCAGTGTGTCGGCGCCATGAACGCAGGTGCGTTCATGAATCCGAGCATGCCGCCACAGTTCAGTGCCGCGACCGCAGGGAGCGGGTCCTCGCCTCCCATTGCAATCGCGCTGACGGCAAACGGCTTGAGCGATCCCATGTGCTGGCGCTCGAGACCAATTCAGATGTTACATTCCACTAGGAACAAGTGAACCAGAACGAAGTCCCGTACTTCAGCCAACCGGTGTAACCAAGCCTTTCTAATAGCGGATCCAAAACGATTCCGAGTTCTTCGTCTTTCCAAAAAAAGGCATTCGCCAGAATGGGCGCCAACCGCGATTCGTCAGCGAGAAGGTAGCAAGCCAGCAAGTACTGTTCCGAATAGAACCGATCATTCCATTGTGGAGGGTAGTCGTAGGGCAACCAGATGTCATGAATCTGGACAATGACTCCGCGCTTCAAAAACGGCAAGACTTCCAGAAAAAACACCGTAACGTCGGAATTCGTAAAACACATGTGCGATCCGTCGAAGAAAACAAAATCTCCTGCACCGAGGCGTTCAAACAGACTCAGGTCTGTCGACTGCAACGGCTCCCGGATGATTCGATCGCTGACCCGCTCGATCTCGACCCGTGGAAAAGGATCAATTGAGAGGATCGCGGTCTCCAGATTGAAGTCTTTGACGGCACGCCTCGCAAAACGTGTGCTATTGCCCGAGCCGATTTCAATCAGGGTCGCGGGTCTGAATTTCCCCAGGAATCCATAGAGCGAAATAGCGTCGATACTGTAAAAGAATGAGTTATTCCAGGTAGGCTCCACTGACGCGTTGCTTGCCTCGTGTCCGATTTCAAGAAGCTGGTCGGACAGCGTCAGAAACCATTCAAGACTATTCCTATAGGTGGAACGGTGGCTGTCCAACAGATTCCATAGCTGCTGGTGGGGCGCCTTTCCGTAGCCATAACGCGGCTCTGGGTAGACAGGGTACTCGAGCGGAACCGTACTACCCCCCATCCAAACGTGCTTGGCCACCCGCCAACTGCGGAGGGCCTTTTTAGTCCAGTGCTCCCTGGTTGGGCGGTCATTCATGGCAGAGTTGATGAATCCTGATAACAAGACGTGATCGTGCTCGTTGACGTGCTTGTGCGCGTGCTCGTAGCCGTCATTGATTACGCGTGGACCCCGAATTCATGAACGCTGTCATGAAAATACTTCACGGGATCGCGGGCGTAAGCCCTGAGAGCGCACGCTTCCAGCGTGCTGTCTGAATGGGGCACATGCACGCAAGATGCGTGCGCTCCCAATGTATGGAGGGTCGGGTTGGGCGGCCCGGAAACCCAAAGCACCCGAAAAAGCAGCGTAGGGCATTTTTGTAAGGTGATCTTGTTGGCTCCGGACCACGGACGACCCTGATCCCCATTTTCAATGCGAGCCCGATGCTCAGAGCTCTTTGAAGCCGAGTGCCTTAGCTACTACTTTCTGGCGAGTGTCCAGAGTCAGGAAGAAAATCCTATTCGGCTCTGCTGCAACGAAGAGGGCAACGGCCAAGTGCCACAGATCGGCGCCTCGCAAGTACCCGAACCGGAGGATCTGCGAAATTTCGCGGGTCAATTCGCGTTGTGGAAAAACCCACGTTACCCAGGAGAGGAGCGTTTCGGTTTGCTTTTCATCCGTCCGTTCTCGTGAGACTGCAGCGCGGAGTTCCGCTTCCAGAAGATTGGAAGAGAGCAGGCTGTCGAACCCACTGAGCGTACGGGTAAGCTTTGTCGCGCCAGGTTCCGCGAAGGCAATCGCCACAAGGCACGAAGTATCGACGTATCCGATCTTCACTTGCGGCTGTCCAGGAAGCGTTTTAGCGCTCCAGGCCTCTTACGTAGTGGCCGCAACGGTCCCGACCGCTTCGCGGGGGGGCCCAACACTCCTTCAAATCTGAGCTCTTCAAGGCGGCTCTCCACAGACTCGCCTTTGGCTGATACGGGACGGATCTCGGCTATGGTCTCTCCGTGGTACGAAATCGCGACGCTCTGACCGCGTCGAACGCTACGCAAGATTTCGCTCAGCTTCGCCTTGGCTTCATAAGTGGAATAAGACTTCTTCACCACCACCACACTATCAGAGTAGTCTGACTTGGCAAAGTTGACATCGACGAGTCGACAGCGAACTTTTCTTCGGTTACGGACGGCTGATGGACTTGCTGCCATGTGCCGCGCGCGTCAGCGAGCGGCCCGGCGGCGCCAAGTCACGGGCACTGGAGATTCAAAGTGGTCGAGCGGACCCGCTCCCTGACGGTCGCGCACCGCCGTTGGCGACACGACCCAGATGCGCCGCCATCTTCATCCGGGGTGGTGCATCCGCGGATTCATGAACGCCGCTATGAATACGTCCCTGGGAGCGTGCGCGTCCCGCGCGCAAAACGCCGCTCAATGCGAGCCCGATGTCAGAGCTCTTTGAAGCCAGCCCGCAATTCAAGGGTCTAGATCACCTCGACGCGGGCGTGATGGCCAGACGCCGAGGCAATCTTGCGATCGCAGGTGAGGAGCGGTGCGTCGAGCGCCTCCGCAAGCGCCACGTAGGCTGCATCGTACGCCGTCAGAGTACCGCGAAGCTCCCAGACACGCCCCAGGAGCACGTCGTGCGGGTAACGGCTGAGCGAAAGATCTAGAAAGTCTTCAAGCGCGTCCTGTCCGCGCCATGGCGCGATCACGCCTGACGTCACGTAGCGTCGCAGCACCTGTGTGACTTCGATGTCGAGCAAATGGGGCGCATGCAACGAGGCCGCTTTCCCAAAGATCCGAGCTTCGACCCGGCCTCCCGTGGGTGTTCGAAGCAGCCACTCGATGGCGGCCGATGCATCCAGGACGATCACCGCGTCTCTCGCTCCGCGCGCACCGCTCGCGCAGCCGACAGCGGCAAAGTCACCCGTTCGCGCCGCTGCAAGCGATCGCGCAGCTCACTGAGCGTCGGCCGCTCGGCAACCTGGCGGATTTCGGCCAGCAGGTAATCGGACAGCGACATACCTGCCAGCGCCGCGCGCGCCTTCAACGTGCGGTGGAGCGCGTCGGGAACATTGCGTAGCTGAATCATGCGTGACATGTGCAGAGTGTATTTGCATGTGCCACACATGTCAAGGGCGGCCCCCGGCGCCACTACCGCCGTATTACTTCTGCGTGCTGTCTGCGACCCCTGCGTCTCTGCGGTGGTGATGGATAGTTTGTGCTCAAGCTCGAACGGGTCGGCGGGCGGGCTCGGCGCGCAGTAAGGAAACGGCCAGGAAAGGACAGACGACAGTCATTCGAGATCGCAAAAGCCGGCCACGGATTTGGCGGATAAGGATGTATCATTTTCAGCCATGGGCAAACGAAGCGTCGCAGTCGTCTTTGTCGCCACGATGCTCCTTCTGCCTGTCCTCGGGATACTTGTTGGCTATCAACTCGCCGATAGAGGCTTCACGCCGGAAAGCTGGAAGGCCTCGAACATCGTTCGCGGGCGGGTGGCCCAATGGCGCCAAGTCGAGACTGTCGCTGGCGCGTTTGCAATGGCAAAGCGGTCCATCGAAGGCCTCGAAGGCTGCTATTACACCCGAGATCTCGATTTCTCACGCATTACCTGGGTTGGCAAGGACATTCCAACACCCTACGTGGGCTACGCCCCGATGCCGGGACCGCTCGCTTCCGGACACATCAATTCGATGCAGTTCCGCTACGGCCGCGAACTGGCCATTCCTAAACCTGCGGGTTTGTGCCGCATTTTCGTCACTGGCGGGTCAACGGCGTATAGCGCTGGAGCGACATCGAATGCGACGACTATCGGCGGCTACCTGGAAAAGTACCTTAACGACCGTTCGGCGGAGTTCGGCCGGCGCTTCGAAGTGATTACTGCCGCCGCACCCGCCTGGACGTCAACGCATGAGCGCATCCTTGTCGAGAACAGGCTGGTCGAACTCGAGCCCGATATCGTGATTGCAGTGTCCGGACATAATGACGCCTTCTGGAGCTCCCAGGGGCAGAATGTCATGTCGTTCCGATCCTTTCGGGACGACTATTTCTTTTTGTTGGCGAATTCCTTGTTACGCAGCAGATTCGGCGAAGAGCTTCCGCAAACCCCGCCGGCCTTGGAAAGTACGATCCCAGCCGGGCAGGCGGCTCTTCGTTTATCCCGCAACGTCCGATTGGCTCATGCCTCCTTGGAATTCATCGGCGCTGATTACTGCTTCGTGTTACAGCCCAACTTCGCGTGTAGCCGGAAAACGCCTACGGAACGCGAACGCCAGCTCGCTAATCCCGCGGGTGACGAGGACCTACGCCAGCGTTACGCGGCGTTCCGTAGCTCGTTGGGACAGCTTAGTTTTCCGCGTCTTCACTTCTACGACTTAACGGGCGTCTTCGACGAGTTGGATGCTAAAACCGAAGTCTTCATCGACAGTTGTCACTTCGGCGAACGGGGCAATGATCTGATCGCTCGCGCTATTTTCCGCGTGCTCGAACCCGTGCTATACGCGAGATTGAAGGTAGCAAGTCGATAGCCGGCCGGTTTCGTCGAATGCCGATATTGCCTTCTTGACAACCTTGGTGGGCGCTCGCGGGCTCGAACCGCGGACCTCCTGCTTGTAAGGCAGGCGCTCTGACCAACTGAGCTAAGCGCCCCAAGACTTTCGAAGCACTATAGTACAGACAGCCAGGCAGCAGGGAGGATTGTCCGTTGCGGAGTGGGCGTACTAAAGGACGGCAATCAACGGTGCCGCGAGACCAAGTCCGAGCCGCGAGCGTAAGCAAGCGGGCATGGAGTAGCTGGATTTTCCAAGCCGGTTACCGGGCGAGCCGTTGGATGCTCAAGTGTGTGAATGCCGCCTCTGATTGCCCGCTTGCTTACGCGCGCGGCACCGACGCGCGCGGCACTGCTGTAGGCGCCACCGTTGTCGGCGGCGCGAACCAAACTCGGTCCATTTTCATCCGGGCGGCAAATCTCCGAATTCGCGAACCCGAGTGTGTCGATCGATCGGCTGGAAGCGATTTTGATCGCGCATTGTATAATCGCCGGACTCCTATGACCCTCACGGCGGGACTCCGCTTAGGCTCGTATGAAATCGTCGCGCCGCTCGGCGCCGGCGGCATGGGCGAGGTGTATCGCGCGCGCGACAACAATCTCGGCCGCGAAGTCGCTATCAAAGTTCTGCCCGATCGCTTCATTAAAGATGCCGAACGGATGGCGCGCTTTGAGCGCGAAGCTCGGATGCTGGCCGCGCTGAATCATCCCAATATCGCGGCGATTTATGGCCTGGAGCAATCGGACGGCAGACAATTCCTCGTTTTGGAATTTGTGCCCGGTCAAACCGTGGCTGACAGAATCTCGGCGCGCCGCGCTCGCCATGGCGCCGGTCAGGCCGGGCTTGACATGGAAGAGGCTTTGAAGATTGCGCGGCAGATCGCCGAGGCCTTGGAAGCAGCCCACGAAACCGGGATCATTCATCGCGACCTGAAGCCCGCCAATGTCAAAGTGACTCCAGACGGCCGGGTCAAAGTGCTCGACTTCGGCCTGGCAAAGGCATTTGCCGCCGAGGAGTCTTCGGGGACCGTTTCGCTGTCCCCGACGCTGACAGTTGCCAGCGAGGCCAGTGGAGTACTCCTTGGCACAGCCGCCTACATGAGTCCCGAGCAGGCGCGCGGCAAACCGGTCGACAAACGCACCGACATCTGGTCGTTTGGCTGCCTGCTCTATGAATGTTTGACCGGGGGGCGGCCGTTTGACGGCGGCACGGTGACGGACACACTGGCCGCGATTTTGAGGAACGATCCGGATTGGAGCGCGCTGCCGCCGGCAACGCCGCTGAAGATGCAGGACCTGTTGCGCCGCTGCCTCCAAAAGGAACCCAAGCAGCGCCTGCATGACATCGCCGATGCAAGAATCGAGATCGATGAAGCTCTCCTCGGAACCCAAACAGCAACGAATGCGTCCGTCGCCGGTGCTTCGCCAAAGCCGCGTGCCAGCTCGGTCCCGGTTTTGCTCTTGTGTCTGACCAGTTTGGTTGCCGGAGCTCTGCTGGCCGGCTTTGCAACGAAGGCTCTGACTGGTCCGGTCCCCATAGCGGCTACGCGACTGGCCGTGACGCTGCCGCCAGGACAGCGACTGACGACTTACAACCATCACATGGTGGCGCTCTCGCCGGACGGACGCGTTGTGGCCTATGTCGCCGAGTTCAAGGGCGAAACGTGGCTCTACGTGCGGCCGATGAATGAACTCCATGCCAGGCAAGTCTCAGCTTCCGAAGCCGCCCGCGGCCCGTTTTTCTCTCCCGATGGTCTGTGGGTGGGGTTCTTCTCGCGCGGCAAACTCAGGAAGGTCGCCCTAGCTGGCGGCCCGCCCATCGCCATCTGCGACGTTGGCAACACCGACGGCACTCGCGGCGCCGCCTGGGCCCCGGATAATACGATTTACTTCACGCCGGATTCAGTCCGTGGTTTGTGGCGAGTATCGGCAGACGGCGGTGTGTCCGAACTGGTGACCACGCCGGATGCCGCCAAGGGAGAATTCACCCACCGCTGGCCCGAGATTCTACCCGGCGGCAAAGCGATACTGTTTACCATGCGGCGCGCCAATCTCGGCAATTACGACGATGCGCTCATTGGGATTCTCTCGCTGGAGACGGGCAAGCGGCGCACCCTGATAGAAGGAGGCTCCAGTGCTCGGTATTCTCCGACCGGGCACGTGGTGTTTGGGCGAGCCGGCTCGCTGCTGGCGGCGCCTTTCGATCTTAAGAAGTTGAAAGTTGTCGGGCCTGCCGTCCCGGTCTTAGAGGACGTCAGAACGATGTCGACGACGGGCGCCGCACATTTCGCGATTTCGCCGACGGGAACACTCATTTATCTCTCGGGCACCGAGGCCTTGGCCGAGCGAACATTTATGCTGGTCGACCGTCAGGGCCAGGAGCGCCCCCTCGGCAGTCTGCGAGGGGCCCTTTCGCTGCCTCGGCTGTCACCCGACGGCCGGCGGCTCGCCTTTATTCTCGAGGGTGCGAGCAATCAGGATGTCTGGATTTATGACATCGGACGAGGAAGCACAAGCCGTCTCACGTTTGACCCCAGCGTAGACTCCTGGCCAATCTGGGCGCCGGATGGAAAGAGAGTGGTGTTTGGATCGAGCAGGGCGGGAAGCGTGGATCTGTTTTGGAAGGCTATCGACGGCACCGGCGCCGATGAGAAGCTGGTGGGCAACGATCACACGAAGATAGCAAACTCCTGGTCGGCTGACGGTCTGCTGCTTGCCTACACCGATTGGGATCCTCAAACTTCAGGGGACCTCTGGATTCTTCCGCTAAAGGGCGAGCGCAAACCTCAGCCTTTCCTCCGCACCCCGTTTGACGAACGCGAATCGTCGTTTTCCCCCGACGGCCGATGGATGGCTTATTCCTCCGACGAAAGCGGCCGGATCGAAGTTTATGTGCGCCCGTATCCCGGCCCTGGCGAAAAGTTCCAGATCTCGACGGACGGGGGCATGCAACCGATTTGGGCGCGCAACGGCCGGGAGCTGTTTTATCGATGGGCTGAGAAGATGATGGTAGTGCCCATCCAAACAGGCCCGCAATTCAGCGCCGGAACGCCTCGACAACTATTCGAGGGTCATTACGTCTGGACCACCGCTTACGGAAATCTGCCGAATTACGATGTCACCGCCGACGGGCAGGGCTTTGTAACTGTCAGAGGACAGCAGGAAGAAAAGGCCGCGATGCAGTTCAACGTGGTGCTGAATTGGTTTGAGGACCTCAAACGGAAGTAGTCGCGAGTCGCGGGTCGCCAGTTAGTCGCCAGCACACCGGCCGGGAGGCCGGTGCCACACACTTGTATTCCTGCCACTTGTCACTGGCCACTTGAACGTAAACCGCTGACGGTTCTTTTTCGACCGTTTATCGGAAATCAGTGGGGATACGTTCGTTTGACAGCTAACTTAGACTCCGTCGTTTATCAATCACGGAGGTGGTTATGCTAGTCAGAATGAAGCGGAACAGACATTTTGTTGTTCGGTCGACTGTGAGCCTGGCGCTGGTTTGCGCAGTGGTCATGGTCGCTTTGGCCCAGGAAGCTCCGAAGAGTTCGCAGTCAACCGCGAGAGGGTATCCTGATCTGGTTGGCGGATTGAAGGCAGTCGAGGGCTGCATTGGGGTGGAAACAGCCAGAACCCAAGGCGGCAAGAACGTCATCTTTGCCTGGTTTGAGAACAAGGATGCGGTGAAGCGCTGGTACTACAGCGACACGCATCGAGGTGCGATGGGCATGTTCTTCCCGGAAGCCGAGCCGGCCGAGCCGCTCAAAGATATCCCCGATGGCGCAGGGCCGATCCTGGCGATCGCATCCATTACGTTTTCAGACAAGGACAAGATGAAGGAAAGCGCGATGCCGATATCGCAGATTTCCATTGAGCTGTATCAGCCACTTTCGGGAGGGCTCTATATTGGGAGCCGTTTTGCGCCCGAAGGGCTCAAGGTGCCGAAGATGAAAGACTACACGCCTAAAAAATAGGGGTCAGGGGTCAGGGGTCGGGGGTCAGGGATCGGTCCGTGCCCTGCGGGCACGGCGCTGACGTTTGACGGCACTGATCAACGTTGAGGAGGTAAGCATGAAACTTTGCAAGCTGGCGGTTTTTGGTCTGTCGGCGATCTTGTTGGTGACGATTTTCAATGCGCAGGCGGCGCAGTTGGAAAATCGTGTCGAACACGGCTACGCCGATAGCAACGGCGTCAAGATCCATTACGCAAGTCTTGGGCGCGGGCCGTTGGTTGTGATGATCCACGGGTTTCCCGATTACTGGGGTACCTGGCACCGCCAGATGGAGGCGCTCTCAGACAAGTTTCGAGTCGTCGCCATCGACATGCGCGGCTACAACCTGAGCGATAGACCCAAGGGCGTCGAGAATTACGACATGCGTCTGCTGGTCGGAGACGTCATCGCTGTCGTGCGCCACTTGGGAGAACAGAAGGCGACCATCGTCGGCCATGACTGGGGCGGAGCCGTGGCGTGGCAGTTTGCGATCAACGTCCCGCAGATGACCGAAAAACTGATCATCTTGAACCTGCCTCACCCGCGCGGCCTTATGCGCGAGTTGGCCAACAATCCCGAACAACAGAAAAACAGCCAGTACGCGCGCAATTTCCAGCAGGAGGGAGCCCACTTGCAGTTGACCGCGGAGGCATTGGCCGAGTGGGTGAAAGATCCGGCCCTGAAGTCGAAGACCATTGAGGCGTTGAAGCGCTCCGACTTTGAAGCGATGTTGAATTACTACAAGCGCAACTATCCCCGCCAGGCTCCGCCTGCGGACTCTTCGCCGGTGGTCAAAGTCCAGGTTCCCGTGCTCATGTTCCACGGAATGCAAGACCAGTACTTACTGTATCCGGCCTTGAATGGAACCTGGGAGTGGGTGGCCAAGGATCTTACGCTGGTGACGATACCCGATGCGGCGCATTGGGTGCACCATGACGCCGCCGATCTGGTCACGCGCACAATGAAAATGTGGCTGATGCGGTAGGGCAGGGGTCAGGGGTCAGGGGTCAGGGAATTGCGGATTGCATTGCTGACCACTGGCCACTGGCCACTGTCTAGCGCGGTAACTTGCCAAGGTACTTTCGAATTCGTTTTGCGTTAGTTCCCACGTCACTTTTTCCCACGCGAGATACCGAGCGAACATCGATGCGGCTGCCGCCGCCAGCAGCGGAAACTCGGACGACGATGTCGTCTTTGAATCCAAACCAGAAAGTTGTGTCAGTGGCTTCGATCCGTCCTTCGGCCTCATTTGCATCGACGATGTCCCAGCCCATCTCGCGAGCGGCGGCAAGGGCCCGCCGGAAGGCCTCAGCCGGTGGAGCTGCAACATTGGCGGACGTCAGATCCGGGTACGCCTTGCGCTGTTGGGCGGCAACTTCCGGTCCGCCGTATTCGGCCGGGTTGCGGGCGCCACTGCGAAGCGGCAAAACCGCGACAAACTGGGGAGGGTTTTCCGTATCGGTCGTAATGTCGTGGATGGGCGGCACAAGTGCGGCGATCCGCGACCAGTTCCATGCCGTGCCAGAAACCAACAGACCAAGCACAAGTCCGGCGACGGCCCAGGCAAGGCCGCGGCGCCGGCTGGCAGGCCGCGCCGCAATGCATCCTGCCAGCGACAGGACCGCAGCGGCCACAGCGCCGCGGGCCGCCCATCGGAACAGGGTCAGCCCGGTTGGAAAAGTCCACCAGTTCCAGCGCGTTCCAAATCCTGCCAGGACCGCCGCCGCACCGCAGACCAGGGCCAGCGTCAGTCCTAAGACTGCAACCGTCGAGACGGGGCGGTGAGGCGGAGACGAATCCTCAGTAGTGTTCATCGGTTTGCCCCTTTTCAGGCTTCAGGGACGAGGGACGAAGGACGAAGTACGAAGCCCGATAGGCAGTCTCGTCTTTCGTCCTTTGTCCTTTGTTCCTGAACCCTAATTTTTCAGCTCCGAATAAATCACCGTCGCATTGGCTTTGGCCCGGCCCAAATTGTAGTCCTTGAACTTCTCGGGCAGCTTGAGCGAAGAAATTGCGTCGTCCACTGATTTACCTGCCTTGTGGGCTGTCTGGACTTCGCCAACCAGCGCCTGGATGAACTGGCCGTATTCGACAAAGTCGCTCCACTTCACCACTGGAGCCGGGTTGTGGCCGGTGATGACCAGGTCGACGCCTTTGATTCCGCGGACGGCTTTCTGGAGCGTTTTCGGATACTCAACGCCACTGCCGCCGTTGTTGGAGTCCATAATCGGCGCGGCTTTTGTCGGAAAAAGGTCCCCGACGTGCATCACACGGAGCGCCGGAAAGACGACAATCGTGTCACCGCCGGTGTGTCCCCGACCGAAGTGATACAGATCGATCTTGTCCTTGCCCGAGCGAAGGCTCAGCTTCTCTTTGTAGGTTTTTCCCGGAAGGAACTGCTTTTTGTCCTCGGCTTGAAAGGCCGGCATCTTCTCCATGCTGGCCTTGCAGTTTTCCTGAGCGACGAACTCAATGGTCCCGGGAAATTCCGAGTTGCTCCCGACATGGTCACCGTGCGTGTGCGTGTTGATGATTGTGGTCACCGGTTTGTCGGTCACTGTTTTGATTTTGTCGAGAATCGCCTGGCCCCATCCCGCCAGCTTCGTATCGACGACGACCACGCCCTTGGAGGTGACCAGCGCGGCGGTGTGCCCGCCGCCCCCCTTGATCACGTAGAGGTTGGCCTTTACGCTCTCGATTTCGGCGGCCCTGGGCTGCTGCGGCGGCGTTTGCGCCAAAAACATCGAGGACCCGCCCACGGCGATCAGCGCCGCCAATGCACATACTCGTTTCATTTCAAGGCTCCTTTGCATTGAAAATACGTGCCGATTCGTCTGTCAGCGCCGCCATGTTCAGTGCCGCGACGTTCAGTGCCGCGACCAAAGGGAGCGGGTCCCCGCCATAGTTGCCGTCACAGTGATCTAAATGGCCGCCCGGACCCGCTCCCTTTGGTCGCGGCACTGCACTGCGGCGGCGCTTTGCAAGCCTGTCCCACCGACCACGACCACGAGCACGAACACGGCCACGTCCTGCCCCCGCGCAAGCGGCACTGGCGACTGGCGACTGTTACAAAAAGAGACGCTGCACAAACCAGTATGCGCCCGCCAGTATCACGGCCACCGAGCCGACCAGAACGATCCGGTGCGCCAGAAGCTGGCTGCGGCGTCGGATGATGTTCAGGACCGATGCTACCACCACTACGATGATTGCCTGTCCGATTTCAACTCCGAAGTGAAAAGAAAAAAGCGACCAGCCCAGGGCCTGCCGTGGCAGCCCAAACTCGCGCAGCACGTAAGCGAAGCCGAAGCCGTGAATGAATCCGAAAAAGAAGGCGATCCAGGTGCGCGTGTCTCGGCCCTCCTTGCCGACCAGGAGATTATCGACGCCGACGTACAGGACGCTCAGCGCGATGGCGGGCTCGATTACGCTCGCCGGCGGATTGACCAGGTTGAGCGCCGCCAGGGTGAGCGTGACGCTGTGCGCAATCGTGAAGGCCGTAATGATTTTCAGGAGCCGCGGGATGCGACCGCCGAGTAGGAGCAACCCGACCAGGAAAAAAATGTGGTCCGGTCCGATCAGGATATGCTCGATGCCGGCGGGAAGGAATCTCTTCAGGACCGCAAAGTTTCCCTGCGCGCCTCCGGCGTAATACACAAACTCCGGATGCTCCCTGCCGAGGATCTCCTGATGCGCCAGGTGTCCCTTGTCGTAGATGTTGACGAACGTCTGATGCTCCGAATTGTTGGGGAAAAGCAGGCAGTGCAAGCCCAGTGTGCTCGGGGTGTTTCGCGATTGGAATCTCAAGTGGAACCGGAGCGCCTGCCGGTCTTCGAGAATATCCACCTTTCCGAACTCGATCTTCAGGTCTTGTCCTCCGGCCCTGACCAGGAGGCGCGCCCGGATGAATTCTTCCATTGCGCTGCGCCACTTGTCTGTAACAGCACGATCCATCAACTGCTCGGGCGTAACCCAGCCCAGCTCGTCGGAGAGGTCGATGGAATGGACGACCAGGGTGGCTTCGATCCCGTTTGCTTCCAAGCGTAGATCGAGATAGCTAAACGGTACCGGATGGGCCAGGGAAGATTTCGTCAGCAGGACAGCGGCCAGACCGAAGAGCAGGAAAACACGCGCTTCGGATTTCCAGGCCCATGAATTCCAGCTTTTCGAAGGGCGCGAAAGATGGACGTAATTCATTGGAATCTTGGTAGGCGCTTGAAGGGGCTCAGGCAGTGCACCGGCCGCCAGGCCAGTGGCTTTTTCGGCTTGCCCTTGACGTGCAGTCACGAATATTGCACTGGAACTCATACCAGCCTTCGGCATCGACCACTATAGCGCTGCGAAATCGTTTTTCCAATCATCAAGCAGCTATTGCCCCGGGAGGAGTTCGGCGTCGGGTCAGTGCCGGGTTGGATGCGTTTTTTAGAGAGCCGTCCCGTGACGGTTGAATTTCAAGATTATTCTTTGAATGTTTTCAACCGTCGCTACGGGACAATCCGTTTGATCCGTGTTAATCCGAGCTATTAATAATACGCATTAACTCTGTGCCGGCGGCCTGCCGCCCTGTATTACCCATTGCGAACCCTTGTTATTTGAGCAAGATTTTCGATCACGCTTCTTAATCTACCGACCCGCGACCTTCCGGTCGCAGCACTGCCAGCGCGGCGCTGGTTCATCTGGCGACTGGCGACCGGCGACTTTGGGTTGCGGCCCCGACGGCCGCGCTGTGGTGATTCGTGAATAATCCAAGCGAATGTCGTGAAAAGTTTTCGTGATGACTTCGCAGGTCGCGGGCTGTAGGATTTGGGCACAGCGCTCCAATACTCTCGCTGAGGCGAAATCAAACGCCGACGATACTGCGATACCTGCGACGTTCTACTGGATACACGACAGTGCCGGTGGCTAATCGGCCATCGCGTTTTTATTGGCAGCACCCTTAACGGTGCCGCGAGCGACCGCGAGCGGATCCTCTGCGCTCCTTTTGAAAGTGTTGAAAATGGCCAAACGGCAAATACCAATCTTGGAAATTTCGTGGCCAGCCGCCCCCCGGCGGCACGGACCCGCTCACTGGCGTTGGCGGCACTGACGGGCCTCGGATCTGGCGCATCGTGCCGGTGCTGTTCATCTGCCTGCTGGCGATTCTCTGCGGAGCCCTGCTGCAGAATCCAGACAAACGCGGTGCTGCCAACCACCGGCCTGGCCACTCGAACCTCCTCGCGGCCCGGGCCGACAGCGACGTGCCAAAGCCGTTGAAAACCGGTTCGCCGCGGGTCGACTACGCGAGCCTCCCTCTTTTCTTCGAGCAGAATCTCGGGCAGAGCGACGCGGCGGTGCGGTACCTGGCCCGCGGCACCGGCTACGGCCTTTTTCTTGCGCCGGGCGAGGTCGTCCTTTCGCTGGTTGCAGGCGACAGCCAGCCCGCGCGCAGCGCGGTAGTGCGCATGAAGTTCGGCGGCGCCCGTTTGTCGCCCCGACTGAGCGGTCTCGATCCGCTACCGGGAAAGAGCAATTATTTTGTTGGAGACGATTCCTTGCGCTGGCAGACGGGCTTGACGCAGTACGAGCGCGTCCGCTACGAGCAGCTCTATGACGGAATTGACGCAATTTTTTACGGCAAGCAGCGCGAGTTGGAATATGACCTGGTGGTCTCGCCGCAGGCGGATCCTTCAGCGGTCGTTCTTGACTTCGAAGGCGCCACGTCGTTGCATCTCGACGCCGGCGGCGACCTGCTGCTGGAGACTCCGCTCGGCGAGGTTCGCCAGCGCCGCCCCGTCGCTTACCAGGAGTTCGATGGAGAACGCCGGCCCGTGGAGGCGAGCTTCCGGCTGCATGGCAGTCGCGTGACCTTCGACGTCGGCCGTTATGATCGCAGCCGCCCGCTGGTTATCGACCCCTAAATAGTTTATCAGCGGACCATCGGCGGATCTGGCTCCGACTCCGCCTCCGGCATCGCGCTCGATTCGGGCGGAAACGTCTACATCACGGGTCAGACTTCCTCGACCGATTTCCCGATCTCGAATCCCTTCCAGCCCAACGTGGGAGGCAATCAGGATGCCTTCGTCCTCAAGCTCGACCCCGCCAACGACCGCATTGTTTACGCCACCTACCTCGGGGGCGGCGGCACCGACGACGGCAGTCGCATCTCCGTCGACACGGCCGGCAATGCCTATGTCATGGGCCGTACCCAATCGACGACCTTCCCCACGGTTAACCCGCTGCAGCCGGCCAGTGGCGGAGCAAGGGACGGGGACTGCTTTCTGGCCAAGATCAGTCCGGCCGGCAACACGCTGCTGTATTCCACTTACCTGGGAGGCAGCGGCTCGGAGTTCGCCGGCGCCAACCTCCTCGGACCGGAAGGAACCGTTTACTTTTCGATTAGGTCCAACTCGAGCAATCTTCCGACGGCCAACCCGTTTCAAGCGGCCGGGCGCGGAGACTTTGATCTCTACATCGGCCGGCTGAATGCTTCCGGATCGCAGTTGCTGGGCGCCACCTATCTAGGCGGAACCAAAGCAGAGTCTGCAGGATCCTCCATGACTACCGATTCCCGTGGCAATCTTGTTGTCGTCGGTTCTACCATCTCCAGCGACTTTCCGGTCCTCAATCCCATCCGGCCTCCCGCCGGAAATATCGCGAATATTAACGACGGATTCATTACCATCCTCGCTGGTGACCTGCGCAGCCTAGTCTTCTCTACCCATTACGGAGGAGACTCGTCGGACTCCTTCACCGGTGCTGTCGTCGATCCTTCCACTGACAGGATCTATGTGACAGGCGGCACGTTCAGCGCGGACTTCCCGAAGGTCAATTCGATTCAGCCTCACGGCGGAGGAAGAGATATCGTTGTGGTTGGGCTCGATCTGACGGTCACTCCAGCGGCTTCCAAAGCGGTCTCCAACGCGACTTTTTTAACCATAGCGCAGGTGTTTTTTTCCACAACCTGGGGTGGCATAGACGATGAGGAGGTGCTCAGCAGCGCTTTGACTGCCGGCAAGCTCGCCGTGTCGGGCAACACCCGCTCGGGGGATTTTCCGAAGATAAATGCGTTAGGGCTCGACTGCAGCACAGGTGGTTCTGGGGGTCCTCGTGGGGGCTACTGCGCAGTGTTTGACCCTGCGACTGGGGCGACAACGTTCTCCACCTGTCTGGGCGCTCTAACCGACCCCATCCTCGGCATCACTGGTCCTGGGAACCTTGTCGTGGCCGCCAATTCCAGCGACGGTTATCGCGGTAAAGATCATCGACGTGTCGGGAGGAGCACAGCCGGACCCGGGCCCGAAGTCCGCCGGAGACTTGGAGAATTTCCCATCTGACAGGGTCAGCGCCACCCAGCAGAACATACCCGCGACGACGGCCAGCGACCCGGTGATGACCGCCACCGGCGAATTCATCGATACGACAGTCGATCTGGAGTTGGGCGGGCCGTTGCCGCTCCTCTTCGGGCGCCACTACGGCGCCTTGCTCGGAGCGGCCGCCCAAGCGCGCGGCTTCTACGGCCAGGCCGACAGTCCGATGGGAACCAACTGGGTGCACAACTTCCACATCCTGCTGCGGCGCGTCGACGCCACGAACCTGCGCGTGTCCTACTATCGCGGCGCCACCGTCTGGTTTGCCAAGAGCGGCTCGGCCTGGACCATGGCGCAGCCCTCCGGCGGCATCTTTCGCGGAATGCCCTACCAGATGATTGAATCAGCGGGCAAATTCAAGTTCATCGACCCGGACCAGGAAAAGGTCTTCACCTTCGACGGCGCCGGGTTGACCGACGGAACCGTCCGCCCGGTCGAATCGATCGCCGACCGCAACGGCAACACGCACACGCTGGTCTATAACGGCGACGGAACGCTCAAGACCGTATCGGACGGCGCGGGCC
>JBPCNK010000304.1:0-16889 GCA_051001345.1 Acidobacteriota bacterium
GGCCAGTGGTCGGCTGGAATTGCCTATCGACCACTGGCCACTGACCACTGACCACTGGCCACTGATATGGCAACCCGGATCGACCAGTATGAAATCGCAGAACGCCTGGGCACTGGCGGCATGGGCGAGGTCTACCGGGGCCGCGACGTTCAGCTGGAACGCGACGTAGCAATGAAGTTTCTCAATGCCGCCTGCGCCGCTGACCCTTCCTTTCGCCAGTCACTTCTCGAAGAAGCGCGCGCCGCGTCGGCGCTGAACCACCCGAACGTCTGCACGATTTATGAGATCGGCGAGACGGCGCTGACCGGCGAGCTGGCCGCCGCCCTGTCGCGCCAAGTGACCGCAGGGCAGACGCTCCATTTCATCGTCATGGAGCTGATTGCCGGCAAGCCCTTGTCCGATCATATCGGTGAAAAACCTCTGGAGATACGCTTCCTGCTTGATCAGGCCCTGGCCGTTGCCGACGCGCTGCAGGAAGCACACCATCGCGGACTGGTCCACCGCGACATCAAGGGTCACAACATCATCGTCACCGAGCGCGGTCCCAAGATCCTGGACTTCGGCCTGGCCAAGAGAATTGAAGCCGCTCTCCCGGGCGGCGACGTTTCCGAAGCCAGGACGGCCCTTCTGCCCGACGAGAAAACCGCCGGCACCCCCGATTACATGTCGCCCGAACAGGCGCGTGGCCAGGAGGTCGACGCCCGCACCGATATTTTTTCACTGGGCGTGCTGCTGTACCAGATGTCCACTGGACAGCTTCCTTTCCGGCGCGGCACGATTCTGGAGACGATCTACGCCATTTTGCATGACCCGCCTCCGGGGATCTACGCATTCAATCGGGAGCTGCCCGATTCTCTGGAGCGGGTGATTTTTCGTGCGATCGAAAAAGATCCGGCGCGCCGCCATCAGACCATGAAGGAACTGTTTACCGATCTGCAGAAGGTCCGCCGTTCGCTCGATGCCGGTCCTGTGATCACGGTAGCTCCGACGATGTGCTGTCTGGCCGTGCTGCCGTTTCAGATGCATTCTTCCAGTGAGGATGACGCCTTTTTGGGGGAAGGCCTGACCGAGGAACTGATCACCGGTTTGTCAAAACTGGGCTCGCTGAAAGTGACCGCTCGCTCGGCGGTCATGCGCTTTGCCAGCAGCGACCGGCCGGCCCAGGAGATCGGCCAGGAACTTTGCGTCGACTCGGTCCTGACAGGCAGCATCCGCCGGCAGGGCCGGCGTGTTCGGATCAGCGCGCAGCTGGTCAATGTGGCCGACGGTTTCAACCGCTGGGCCGAACGCTTCGACAGCGAGATGAAGGATCTGTTCGACATCCAGGATCAGGTGACGTTGCAGATTGTGCGCGCGCTAGAATTGAAGCTCAGCGGGCAAGAGCGCCGGGCGTTGACCCGGCACTCGACGGATAACCCGCAGGCTTACGAATTGTTTCTGCGAGGACGCTACTTTTTCGGCCGTCGCGATCTTCAAAACGCCATCGAATACCTGGAGCGCGCCGTTGCCGCCGATCCCGACTTTGCCGGCGCGCTGGTGGAGTTGGCCAATGTTTACAATATCCACGCCATGTACGGCTGGAGCCGGCCACCCGAGACGCTGGCCCGATCGGAGGAGTTGCTCAACCGCGC
This sequence comes from Acidobacteriota bacterium, assembly GCA_051001345.1. Lineage (GTDB taxonomy): Bacteria > Acidobacteriota > UBA6911 > JACQSX01 > JBPCNK01 > JBPCNK01. The sequence goes on from JBPCNK010000304.1 coordinate 1,632, forward strand.
GATCAAACTGGAGCCCGATCTGGCCGAGGCCTATGCAGCCAGGGGATTTATCGAGTCACTCGGCCGGCGCAAGTTTGGCGCCGGCGACGCACTAATGGAGAAGGCGATGGGGCTCAATCCGCGTTATCCGGACGCCTATGTCTCGATGGCTGGATCCAAGGCGATGCAGAACGAACTGCAACGGGCGGTCGATTATGTCGGCCGGGCACAGCAGATCGAGCCGATGCACCCGATCTTTGACGGCATCGCCGGACTGCTGCATGTCTTCCTCAATCAACTGGACGAGGCGCGCGCCTGCTACCGGAGGGCGCTGGAAATCGATCCGTACTTTACCGTGGGACACATCGTTCATGCGTACGTGCTGCTGCGCGAGAACAAGCTCAAGGAGTCCGAAGAGGTCCTGCGCGAGGCGCTGCCCCGCGGACGCCACATTTTTCTGGCCCACGGTTTGCTGGGTATCGTCTGTGCGCTGCAGGGCCGGCGTGACGACGCGCTGCAGTCGGTAGCCGACCTGGAAACCGTCGCGCCGCATCCCGACCTGCAGGGAGTCGAAACCGGCGCCGTGTACCTGGCTCTGGGAGACATCGAGGAGGCCTTCGACCGGATGGACCGAGCTCTGTCGGCCGGCGCCATCGTCACGCACCAACGCTTCAACCCGATCTGGACGCCGCACCATTCGCATCCCCGCTACCGGAAAATCTGCCGGCGCAATGGGTTGGTAGTGTAGGAACAGGGGTCAGGCTTCAGGGGTCAGGGGTCAGTAGGCAGCAGGCAGCATCGAACCAGCGACGCCGGCCTGCGGCATACGGCATACGGCATACGGTTGCGGGCCGCGCTGCGTCTCTGTGGTGAAGCCCTTTTCACTGCACCGCAGAGCGTCACTAGGATCAATGTTGTTGGTATCAATTCAGATGTTACAGTCCACTAATCACTTGAACGAAGAAAGATTCGAAACGTCGTCCCCCGGCCCACTTCACTTTCGCACTCGATGGCTCCGCCGCTTTGCTGGACGATTCCGTAAGCGATCGACAGACCCAGGCCGGTCCTCTTGCCCTTTTCCTTGGTTGAAAAAAAGGGGTCGAAAATTTGAGCCTGGGTCTGGGCATCCATTCCCTTGCCCGTATCGCCCACGGCCAGCATCACGCAACGCCCGGTGGGATGTGCGCTCCGGTCGACATTTTTGGTCTCCAGCAAGATGACTCCTCCGCCCGGCATTGCGTCGTATGCGTTGGCCACCAGGTCGACAAGGACCTGCTCGATGCGGCCGCGGTCAGCTTTGACGCGATCCAAGTTGGCCGCCAGGGCCAACTCGAGCCGGACAGGTTCAGCCGCCGATTGCAGCAGCGTCGATTGCAGGTGCTCCACGACTTCGTTTACGTCCAGCACGGTGGGCTGCAACAGCGGTTTGCGGCTGAAGCTCAGGAGCTGGTTGGTCAACTCGGTGGCCCGTCCGGCGGCCTTTTGAATCTCCAGGACATCGTTGCGCGACGGATCGGCTGCGCTCATTCTTTCCAGCACCAGGTCGGCGTAACAGACCACTGCTGTCAAAATATTGTTAAAGTCGTGCGCGATCTTCCCAGCCAGTTTGCCGAGCGCCTCCATCTTCTGGGATTGCCGCAACTGTTCGTCTGACAATCCGCCGCCTTCACGGGGCTGCTTGTCCTCAGGACGATCCATGTCTGCACCGATTATAACCCGCGTCATTTTTGGTACAGTAGGAGCTGTGGAGTCCTACTGAAATGTTACTTTTGAGCCACCACCGCTTCCTCGGCCTCCTGGCAGCGATCCTGTTGGTTCCCGCTGCGCTGTTCGGCCAATCCGGCTGGTTTGCCTTCACGCTTCCCTGGGACGATGATTCGCCCACGTTCCTGGATGCGTCCGACTTGCTGGTGGACTTTCCCGGACAGGATCCCACTCTCGTCATCGATGCGCGTGGCTACGTCCGCGCCGGCGGCGACGGACATTTTTACTTTGAAAAGAGCGGGCGGCGAGCCCGTTTCTGGGGAGTCAACTTCGTTTTCAACGCCAATTTCCCTCCTGCGGCCGATGTCGCGCTTCGCCCCGGCGAATTTCCCGATCCTCAGGCTTCTGAAAAGGTCGCGCGCAGGCTGGCCAAACTCGGCGTCAACGTTGTGCGGTTCCACCACATGGATTTCTTCGGCAGCCCCAACGGAATCTTCGATCCGGCTTTTTTCCCCGCCGACACACAGCACCTGGATGAAGGACAACTCCGCCGGCTGGACTATCTGATTTATCAACTTCGCAAACGCGGCATTTACGTCAATTTGAATCTCAAGGTCGCGCGGCATTTCGGCGCAGCCGACGGCGTAGCCGACAGCGGCCAGTTCAGCGGTTCGCTCAGTTTTTTCCAGGGCGTTTCTCACTACAACCCGCGGATGATCGAACTGCAAAAAGAGTATGCCCGCCAGTTGCTGACCCATCGGAATGTCTACACCGGGAAGACCTACGCGGAGGATCCCGCCGTCCTTTTCGTGGAGATCGCCAATGAGGATTCGCTATTTGGAAACCTGCTCAACGAGGGCGGCCTGAACTACCTTCCGGGCGTCGCGGACTCCTTACCGCAGCGTTACAGCCTCGAACTGGACACGCTTTGGAATTCCTGGCTGTCAAACCGCTACCCTTCCGGACAGGCCCTACAGGCGGCCTGGTCGGCGCGCGATGCTGGATTTGACCCGTCCGATCGGATCCGTAATGGCGGTTTTGAGAGCGGCCTGGGCGACTGGACTGTCCAGCAAATCGGTTCGGCGCGCGCGGCCGCGGCGGTTGAAACAGGCGCCGGACCGGACGGCAGCGCGGCGCTTCGCATCGAGTTGACTTCCGATGGAACCGATTGGCACGTGCAGGCGTTTCAAAACGGCCACGCTATCGAAAAGAACCGCACCTACGAGTTCAGCTTCTACGCGCGAGCTGCTCAGGCCGGGACGATTCGCGTCGACATCATGAAGGGCGCGCCGCCCTGGCAGAATTACGGTCTCAGCCAGTCGTTTTCACTCGCGACGTCCTGGCAACGATTCACGGCGCGCTTTCGGGCCAACGAAAGCGACGGCGCCACGGTTCGTCCGACCTTTGAATTGGGCGTCCGCGACAACACGATCTGGATCGATCAAGTCGAATTGCGCCGCAGCGCCCCACGCGACCTGGACCCGAGCGAGAGCCTGGAGGGCGCCACGGTGCGGCGCCTTCTTCGCTCCGAGCTAGGATCCTACAGCGACACGCGGGTTGCCGATTTGTTCAGGTTTTACTCGAGCCTGGACGAAGCCTATTTCACCGAGATGCGACGCTTCTTCAAACAGGATCTGGGAGTCAGGGGCCTTGTAACAGGAACGGCTCCCTGGTGGGCGTACCTGGGAGACATCGCCGTCCAATCCAAAATGGATTTTGTCGACGGCCATTATTATTGGGACCATCCGTACTGGGTCGGAGTGCCGGCCTGGTCACCGACCGGTTGGAGAATCAACAATCAATCGCTAGTCAATCAGCTCCAGGATCTCAGCGCGCTGGCTTCGCTCGCCGTCGAAGGCAAACCGTTTACGGTCAGTGAATTCAATCACGCTTTCCCCAACCGTCACGCGCTCGAAGGACCGCTCCTGTTGGCCGCCGTCGCTAATCTCCAGGACTGGGACGCCGTGTATCTGTTCGATTACGCCGGCAGCACCGCCAACTTCGACGACGCCTTCACCACGTCGTTTTTTTCAATGGCCGGAAACCCCGTCAAATCGGCGCAACTGCCGATTGCTTCACGAATGTTTCTCGGCGCACAAAACGCGGCAGCTTCGCGGAGCATCGGCATCGAACTGGCACGCGATGAGATGGCCGGCGGATACGCCCAGGGTCTCATCAATGGGTCCCGTTTCCTGGAGGCCAAGGGCCTGGACCGGAGAGCGTTTCTGGATGCGCGGCTGCGCATTCGGACCTTCGATCGTCCTACGCCGGCGCCGGTCGCTTTCGCGCTTCCTGCGGGAACCGTCACCTCAAGCAATCAGGAAGTAATCTGGGACCGCGCCAACACTGCGGCGACTTTTGTCCAGTTGCGCGGTAGCGCGGTGCAGGGCGCAATCGGTTTTTTGAAGGGACGAACCATCGACTGCGGCGACTGGAGTTTCAAAGTGGCCGATGACGCTCCCGACCACTTGGCTTTGCTGCTGCAATCCCGCGACGGAGTCGGCCTGCGCCAGACACGGCGGATGATCCTCTCGGTCTGGACCGAGCACGGCAACAGCGACATGATCTGGAACGAGACGTTGACCTCGGTTGAAAACCGCTGGGGACGGGCGCCCACGCTGGTCCGGCCCGTCCGCCTGGATCTGCATCTGGCCTTCGCTGCGGGTGGCGCCGGCCGCCTGGCCGGTGTTCGGATCTGGCCGCTCGACGATCGAGGTAATCGTAAAGAAGCCCTGACGGTCGTGCGCAGTGGCGCCTTTTTCGACTCGCAGATCGATACCGGCCGCGATCAGACCATCTGGTATGAACTGGAAATCAACGATCCGGCAACGGCGCTGGATTTCACAATTCAGCCGAAGAACCTGTTCCACCTATATAGCGATGCGGCGCCTGCGCCGCTCGAGGTCGGTTGGTATGAGATCGAGAATCGATCCGGGCCGGCGTTGCTCGCCACGCCTCTACTCGAGTATTCCACGCGCGGCGTTGTGACCTCGGTTGTCCGGCTGCCGCCGTCGCGGCCAACGGCGCGGGCTCGCGTGCCGGTGCTTCGCGACAGGTGGGTCGATTCGGCCGTGGCGCTATTGAATCGCCAATCGACGCCACTTTCGATTTCGCTCAGGCTCGTGCCCGCCGCTGGCGCCGCGAACGGTGAAACCACTGTCCTGCTAGGCCCCGGCGAGACACGCGCTTTTTTTGTTGGCGAGCAGTTTCCGTCCGCGGGCAGCTACGAGGGAATTCTGGAGCTGACAGCTACGGCGCCTTTTCATTCCATGGCGCTGCGCAGTATCACAAACGCATCGGGTGATTTTTCTCTGACCCCGTATCCAGTCGAAACGCCGGCCATTGGTCCGCTTTACTTTGCCCACCTGGTAGCCGATGGAGACTATTCGAGCGAGGTGCTGTTCTGGAATTCCGACACGCAGGCGATCACGGCGCGTCTCGACTTGTTTTCGCCGGCTGGCGCGCCTGTCGCAGTGGGCGCGCAGCCCGCGTCCTCCGAGCTCACGATTGCCCCCGCGCAACTTGTACGTGTCAGACTTCCGCGCAGCGCGACTCCTTTCTATGGTTATGCCCGGTTGACGCGAACGGGCGGTCCGTCCCTTCCTTCGACCAGCGCTGTGATTACCCGCTGGGACAACGACCGGCCCGTCTCCGAGATTGGGATTCCGGCAACGCCGCTGCTACAAGAGGAACTTTTGGTTGCAGCCGAGCGCCCGGGCCAGCGTACCGCCCTGGCGTTGCTTAATACGGCCGCAACATCCGCAGTGGTTGACCTGGAGCTGGTTGGCAGCGGAACTTCAATTCCGGAGGCGCGCGTCCAGGTCACGCTGCAACCCGGCGAGAAGCGTTCCTTTTTCCTCGACGAAGTTTTTTCCCGTTTGCCGACAGTTGTGACGGGCCTGCTGCAGGTACGCTCGAGCGGGCCGATCGCAACGTTGGCGCTGCTGGGCGTGACCAACGCTCGCAACGAGTTTCTGATGGCGGCGCTGACCGGAGAACCCGGCGGCGCTCTGAGTGCCGGCGCCACAACAACGATTCCCCGGCTGGTTAGCGGCGGCGGGTATCGCAGCATTCTGTATCTTGCGCCGGCAGTGGCGGGGGCGGCTAACCAAGGTTCCGTTCGTTTTTTTGATTCGGCGGGAACGGCGCGGGCGGTGGCTGTTAGGTAGGGGTTAGGGGTTAGGGAATTGCGGATTGCGGATTTATTGACGATTGTGGATTGCAGTTCAATTCAGAATGCACAATTCTGCCCCCTGAAGCCTGACCCCTGACCCCTGACCCCTGCCCTACTGCGTCCCTTTCAAACCCAGTCGCTCGGAAATCCCGCGCATCGCTTCGATCATGAAGCGGATGTGTTCGTCCAGATCCACACCCAGCGCGGCGGCGCCGCCGTAGACATCGTCGCGGCTGACGCCGCGGGCAAAGGCTTTATCCTTCAGTTTCTTTTTGACCGAGCTCGCTTCCAGCGTGTGTAGACTCTTGTCGGGCCGGACCAGAGTCGATGCCGTAATCAATCCAGCCAGTTCGTCGACGGCAAACAGAGTTTTTTCCATCAGGCTTTCGCGCGGTACGCCGCTATAGTTCGCGTGGGAGAGGATAGCCCGACGGACCTCTTCGGGATAGCCGAGCTCTTTGAGGATCTCCGAACCCCGAAACGGGTGATCGGCGGCGTCAGGCCAGCGCTCGTAATCAAAATCGTGCAGCAGTCCGACCAGTCCCCACGTCTCTTCGTCCTCTCCATATTTTTGAGCATAGGCGCGCATACCGGCTTCGACGGCAAGGGCGTGTTTGATCAGGCTATCGCCGTGAGTGTATTCGTTCAGCAAATTCCAGGCAGATGTTCGATCCATAATCCTCCGCTTTCAGGTTTCTGATATTCTAACGGCTTCCGTTTTCATTGGAGGACCCGAATCGGAATGACGACACCCCATCGCCGCGCGAAGATCGTTGCCACAGTTGGGCCGGCTACTGCCAGCGACGACAAACTGGCCGAGCTCATTTCGGCCGGCGCCGACATTCTCCGGCTGAATTTCTCCCACGCATCTCACCAAGTGTATTCCGCCCAGATCGCGTCGATCCGTAGGATCGCCCGTGAATTGGAAAAGCCGGTCGCGATTCTGCAGGACCTGCAGGGCCCGAAGATCCGGACCGGCCGTCTGCAATCGGGTGCAACCGTCGAGCTGCAGCACGGCGAGGACTTCACCATTACTTCTCGACCGTTGCTGGGCGACGCCTCAATCGTTTCCACTTCTTACCGGCAACTTCCCCAGAACGTTCACGCCGGCGACCATATTCTTCTGGCGGACGGACTGATCGAGCTGGAAGTCCTCCGCACAAACGAGACGGATGTAGTCAGCCGCATCGTCAACGGTGGAGCTCTCGGCGAGAACAAAGGCATTAACCTTCCCGGCGTCAACGTCTCAATCCCGGCCTTGACCGACAAGGATCTTGTCGATCTGGAGTTCGGCCTGTCGCAGGGGGTCGACTATGTGGCGATGTCCTTTGTCCGCAGGCCCGAGGACGTCGTCAGTGTCCTTGAAGTCATCGAGCGCCGCGGGCTGGATGTCCCTGTGATCGCGAAGCTGGAAAAGCCGGAGTCCATTGTGAATTTGGACCAGATTCTCGATGTCGCCTATGGAGTCATGGTGGCGCGCGGAGATTTGGGTGTGGAGCTGCCGCCGGAGCGGGTACCGGTCATTCAGAAAAAAATCATCCAGAGGGCCAACGAGAAAAATCGTCTAGTGATCACAGCCACGCAGATGCTCGAGTCGATGATCACTAATCCAAGGCCGACGCGCGCGGAAGCCAGCGACGTGGCCAACGCGGTGTTTGACGGAACCGACGCGCTGATGCTCTCGGGCGAGACCGCGGCTGGCCAGCACCCGATAGAAGCCGTGCAGATGATGTCGCGCATCATCGAGGAAGCCGAGCACTTCGCCAAAGAGCTGTCCCGCCCGCTGCTGCATAGTTCGACCGAGGCATTGTCCTTTCCCGCCGCCGTCTGTGATGCCGCCTTTCACGCTGCAAGCTCCATTGGTGCGCGCGCCATTATCGTCTTTACGCAGACGGGAGCGACGGCGCGGCTGATTTCCAAGTACCGGCCGTCCTCCGAGATCATTGCCTTTACGCCGCATGACTTTGTCACGCGCCGAATGAATTTCTACTGGGGCGTCAAACCGATGATCATGCACCCGATCAGCAACGTCGACGAGTTAATCCATGCCCTTGACCGGGTTTTGCTCGAAAGGAATGTCGTCGAAGAAAACGACAAGCTGGTCATCCTGACCGGCGCCCCGATCGTGGAACAGGGGCACACCAGTCTGCTCAAGCTGCATAGTGTAACCAGACGTTAGGAAGTATCAGTGCCACGGAAAGTGTCGGTGCCGCCAAAAACTGCGCCCGAGCTGACGTGAAGCGAATCTACGACGGTTAATCCTGCGCCAGTAGCCTGTCCGCTTCGGCCAGGACGCTGGCCAGATCGTAGCCTTCATTTTTGGCGATCTGTTGTTCCTCACGGGCCAAGAATCGCAGCAGATCGCGTTCGTGCTCTGTTCGCTCGTAGTCTTCGATGCTGAGCAAGACTGCGACCGCCCGACTCCGTTGGGTGATCACAATCGGTTTCCGAGATGTGCGCAGACGTTGGAGAGCGGCCGCGGCGTCTTCGCGCAACTCGGTAACGGGAACTATGTCCGGAACTTTCTGCATTGGCCATACCTCCAAAGGCACGTTCAAGAATACTCCTCGTGCCTAGTAAGGCCATCGCCAAGAGCGAGCGACCACAATTTCTTGGATGAAGCCACAGCCTCATTCAATGAAATGGATGCGGTCGCGCAGTGGCCTTTCGTAAGCTGACTCCAGATAATGCTTTTTTGTTCTCCCGGTTTTGGCGCGCAACTTGCGGCGGACCGCGCGGCTAGTAGCCTGCCTCCTTCACCTTCCTGGAAATGCGGGCGGGCGCACTTTCCCAAAGATTCGGCATGCAAATCGACAACAGCACGGCGACTCCGCGACGGTCTTTTCTCGGGGCAGCCATTTTGCTTATTTGGTCGGGAATCGGCACGATCCTGGCTGCGGCGATCGGCCGTTTCGTACTGGCGCCGATTGCTGCTGGTCCGTTATCGGCATTTCACGTCGGATAGAAAAGCGGTGGTCTAATGTCGGATCGGCCCGCCCGTATTGGGAGTGGCCAGCAAACCGAATCGCAGCCACGAAGATCTGTACAAGATGTTGGGAGATTCGCGCGCCTTCGGCTTGAAGGACCCGATGCCGCAGACTTTCCCGGCCCTTTCCGAACAAGACAAACGGGCCATTGCCGCCTGGCTCTCTACGATGCGCTAACCAAGTCGCGAGTCGCGAGTCGCCAGAGAGTCGCCAGCGTCAGGCCAAAGGTTGGCGACTGGCAACTGACTGGCGACTTTCTCGCGACCCGCGACTCGCGACTGGAGATCATCGCGCAGCGATGATCTCCATGCCCATATACGGGCGCAGCACTTCCGGGATGATGACCGACCCGTCACGCTGCTGGAAATTCTCCAGAATGGCCAGCCAGGTGCGGCCGACTGCCAGGCCCGATCCGTTGAGCGTGTGCACCAGCCGCGGTTTGGCCTTGGGCTCGGGCCGGTAGCGGATCTGCGCGCGGCGGGCTTGGAAATCTTCGCAGTTGCTGCAGGAAGAAATCTCGCGATAGCGGTCCTGCGCGGGCAACCAGACTTCGAGGTCGTAGGTCTTGGCGGAGGCAAACCCCAGGTCTCCGGTACAGAGGGCCACGACGCGATAGGGCAAGCCCAGTCGTCGCAGAATCTCCTCGGCGTTGCGCGTCAGGCTTTCCAATTCTTCGTAAGAGTTTTCGGGCGCACAGATCTTGACAAGCTCGACCTTATTGAACTGGTGCAGGCGAATCAGGCCGCGCACATCCTTGCCATAGGAACCCGCCTCGCTTCGAAAGCAGGGGGTGTATGCCGTGAATTTGATCGGCAGCGCCTCGGCCTCCAAAATTTCGCCGGCGTAGAAATTTGTCAACGGGACTTCGGCCGTGGGGATCAGGTAGTAGTCGGTGTTTTCAATCTTGAAGAGGTCTTCCTTAAAGCGCGGAAGCTGGCCGGTTCCGAAGAGCGTCTTGCTGTTGGCCATCAAAGGCGGCGCCATCTCCGTGTAGCCGTGTTCGCGGGTCTGAACATCGAGCATGAACTGGATCAACGCCATTTCCAGGCGCGCACCGGCGCCCACCAGCGTTGAAAAGCGAGCGCCGGCCAGCCGCACGGAGCGATCCTGGTCGAGAATGCCCAGCCGGGTTCCCAGTTCGATGTGGTCAAGCGGCTGGAAGTCAAAACGCGTCGGCTCTCCGGAAACGCGCACGACCAGGTTCTCTTCCTCGGAGTGTCCCACCGGCACCGAATCATGTGGAAGATTGGGAATCATCGACATCCATTCCTGCAGGCGGGCTTCGAGTTCGCCGACACGCGCGTCGCTCTGCTGGATATCGTCGGAAACCGACTTCATTTCGGCGATCGCGTCGGAAGCGTCCTGACCGCTCTTTTTCAACCTGGCGATCTCCTCGCTGCGGCGATTGCGCAGCGCCTTCAGTTCTTCGACGCGCTGGCGCAGAACCTTCTCTTCCTCGTCGAGCTGTTTCCACTGGGCCAGGTCCAAGCGGGATCGGCGGTGCTGGAGCTTCTCGCGGACTTGTTCGAAATGTTCACGGATGGTGTGGCGATCAATCATCGGGAGCGCAGCGACCGAGGTATCGGTGATTTGACAATAGTTGGAGTCTTCACTAGAGTTTCGATTTTGACTGCACAGCATAGCAGATTTGTTTTGAAGGACGAATAGGATGCGGAAAATCCGAAAGGCGGTATTTCCGGCTGCCGGACTGGGAACAAGGTTCCTTCCGGCAACCAAGGCGCAGCCCAAAGAAATGCTGCCCATTGTGGACAAGCCCCTGATCCAGTACGTGGTCGAAGAGGCGGTTCATTCCGGTCTGGACAACATCATTATCATCACGGGGCGCGGCAAGAACGCGATCGAAGATCATTTCGATGTGTCTTATGAGCTGGAGTGCATTTTGCAGGCGCGCGGCAAGACCGACCTGCTGCAATTGGTGCGCTCGGTCTCAGACCTGATTCACGTCTCCTATGTCCGGCAGAAGGAGGCGCTGGGGCTGGGACACGCGATTTTGATGGCGCGCGAGTTGGTGGGTGAAGAGCCGTTCGCCGTGTTCCTCGGCGACGACATCATCGATTCCGAGGTGCCTTGCATGCGGCAGATGATCGCCGTGCACGAGCACTTTGAGGGCGCTTCGATCATCGCCATTGAAGAGGTCGATCCGGAAGCCGTGTCGTCCTACGGCATCATTTCGGGAGAACCGATCCAGGCGCCCGGGTTCGCCGGACAGGTCTATCGGCTGCGCGATGTCGTCGAGAAACCAGCGCGCGATGAGGCTCCGTCCAATCTGGCCATCATCGGCCGGTACATTCTTGATCCAGATATCTTTGAACTGCTCGAGAAGCAGACGGCTGGCGCGGGAGGGGAAATCCAATTGACCGATGGCCTGCGCCAATTGCTCAAGAAGAAGCCGATTTACGGATATCGGTTCGTGGGCAAACGTTACGATGCCGGAAACAAGCTTGAGTTCCTCAAAGCAACCGTGGAGTTTGCGTTGAAGCGTGAGGATCTGGGGAAGGACTTCCGGGAATATTTGCGGACCCTGAAGCTCTGACGGGAAACGTGCTTCACCTCAGAGACCCAGCACGGCATAGCCGCAACCGTATGCCGTATGCCGTATGCCGCGGGCCGGCGCTAGCCCGACGCTGCCTACTGCCCGCTGCCGGCTGCCGACTTTGGTTGCGGCTATGCCGCGCTGGGTCTCTGCGGTGAATACACGTTTGAATGCCTAAACCACCGATTCCCACTTTGGATTGCCGCCGATTTTGTTGGCGATGCGGCGGCGGATGGGAACGCCGTTTACCGGGTCGCGACGCGCAAATCGGCGCAACACGGCCAGGTGACCGCGCAGCGTGTCGCCTTCGGCCAGACCGGCCAGCACGTCACGGGCAAATCCTTCGATTTCCCCCATGGCCTGGTCGATGTACAGCGAGGCGTACGCAATCGGATCGGCGGCTTTGCCAGCGCCTTGCCGGTTGGCCAACTTGCGGGCTCGCAGCAGCGCGCTTTCCATCATGTAAACGCGCATGATGATATCGCTGATCCCGCACAGCGCTTCCTGCTCGTTCTGAATGCCATCCTGATAGGTCTGGGCGGCCAACCCGGCAACCACCAGCGCGATTTTCTTTGCGTTGGCCACAACGGCGCCGGCTGCTTCCAGCGCGTCGTCCGAAACGGTTGCGCCAAGCGTGGGTCCTTCGAGAACCTCGTCCATGATTCGCCGGATGGCGGCCATCAGCGGCAGAGTTCCTTTGGTTGCCCGGCGCAGCAGCATACCCGGAACGAGCAGACGGTTGATCTCGTTGGTGCCTTCGAAGATGCGGTTAATTCGAGCGTCCCGGTAGTACCGCTCCACGGAGGATTCACGGACATAGCCGTTTCCCCCGAAAATCTGAACGGCTTCGTCGACGACGTAGTCGAGAACCTCGCTGGCGACAACCTTAATGATGGAACACTCGATGGCGTACTCCTCGATGGCCGCCAGTTTGGCCTGCGCGTCGGTGACTCCCTCAAGCGCCGTGTCGATCAGTCCGGCCGTACGATACACCATCGATTCGGCGACCCAGGTCAGCAGCGCCATCTGTCCGAGCTTGTACTGGATGGCGCCAAACGACAGGATCGGTTTGCCGAACTGGTGGCGTTCGGATGCATAGCGGGCCGCATCAATCAGCGCGTACTTGCACCCGCCGAGGCAGGCAGCGCCGAGCTTGAAGCGTCCGATGTTGAGAATGTTGAAAGCGATCTTGTGGCCTTTGCCGATTTCGCCCAGCAGATTTTCCACCGGCACGCGCGCATTGGACAGCAGCAGTGGCCGCGTCGAGGACCCGAGGATCCCCATCTTGTGCTCCTCGGCGCCGGTCGACACGCCCGGGAAGCCTTTCTCGACAATGAACCCGGTGAATTGCTCTCCTCCCACTTTGGCAAACACGATGAAAATGTCGGCAAAGCCGCCGTTGGTGATCCACATCTTTTCACCGTTGAGGACGTACTCGCGACCGTCGGCTGAAAGATCGGCGCGCGTGCGCGCCGCCAGGGCGTCCGACCCGGAGCCGGATTCCGACAGCGCATAGGCGGCCAGCAACTCGCCGGTTGCCAGCTTGGGAAGGTACTTCTCCTTTTGCGCCGTGGTCCCGAAGTAAACGATCGGAAGAGTCCCGATGCCGGTATGCGCGCCGTGGCTGACGGCCAGAGACGAAACACGCGCGATCTCCTCGGCGACCAGCATCGAGCTGACTGTGTCGAGGCCCAAGCCGCCGTAGGCCTCCGGGACCGAGCCGGCCAAAAGACCAAGTTCCGCCGATTTTTTCAACAGCGCAACGGTCACATCGAAATTCTTGTTTTCGATCTCGTCCACGTGCGGAAGCACGTCCCGTTCGATGAATTGGCGCGTCGTGGCGCCGATCATCGTCTGTTCTTCGGTGAAGTCTTCGGGGATGAAGACGGAATCCAGCTCGGGCGCGGTCAGCAGAAACTCTCCGCCGCGGAGTTTCTCAATCGATTGGGTAGCCATAATGCTCCGTAGGGAAATGTTGCCTTGTCGATTATATTGCGGATTGGGGATTTGCCAGCAGGATCAAAGAATTGGGGATTGGGGCAATCCACAATCTGAAATTGCGGCGGATTCGAAAATTGGGGATTGGGGATTGGGGATTGAATTTCGGATTGCGGATTTCGGATTGCGGAGTTGATTGTCGATTGCCGATTGGAGAATTGACGATTGCATTGCAGATTGGGTGATTGCCGATTGGCTGTCACTTTTGATGGCACTTCGTACTAAACTAATCCGCAATACAATCCACAATTCCCCAATCCTCAATTGTCAATCAACTCCGCAATCCGAAATCCCCAATCCGAAATTCAATCCCCAATCCCCAATCCCCAATCCCCAATTCTTGGGCCTTCCTCCCTCATCCTTGCCCGCCTGACTCCTAAGCCGTCAGGTTCTCGAACACACCGGCGGCGCCCATTCCGCCGCCGACACACATGGTGACAATGCCGTAGCGCGAGCCGCGGCGTTTCATCTCGTACAGCAGCGTGGCAGTCAGCTTGGCGCCCGAACACCCCAGCGGATGGCCCAGCGCAATGGCGCCGCCGTTGACGTTGACACGTTCCGGATCCAGTCCGGCTACGTCGATGACGGCCAGGCTCTGCGCGGCGAACGCTTCGTTGAGTTCAATCAGATCGATATCGGACAACCGCAGACCAGCGCGCTCCAGAGCGCGCGGAATCGCCCGGACCGGCCCGATTCCCATTTCTTCAGGAGCGACCCCAGCCACCGCGAAGCCGGCAAAACGCGCCAGCGGCGCAAGCCCGAGGCGTTCGGCCCGCGATCGTTCCACTACCAGCGCGGCCGCTGCGCCGTCGCTCATCTGCGACGAGTTGCCGGCCGTGACAGTTCCGCGCGCGTGAAAAGCCGGTTTGAGCTGGGCCAACGCTTCCTCGGAAGTGTCCCGCCGCGGTCCCTCGTCCTGATCGAACACGAACGATTTCTTGACCGGTTTGCCGGAGTTCCAATCGTCCCAGAACACCTCGAGCGGTACGATTTCTTCACGAAATTTTCCAGCCTCGATGGCAGTGATGGACTTGCGGTGGCTGGCCAGAGCGAACTGATCCTGCCGCTCGCGCGCGATCGAGTGCTTGCGCGCCAGGTTTTCGGCGGTCAATCCCATGCCGAGGTATGCGTCGGGATAATGCTCGACCAGGTGCGGATTGGGAGAAATATTATGACCACCCATCGGAATGAGGCTCATCGTCTCGGCGCCGCCGGCCAAGATGACCTCGGCCGCCCCTGCCGCGATGCGCTCGGCGGCCAGCGCAATCGATTGCAGGCCGGAGGCGCAAAAGCGATTGATGGTGAAGGCCGGGACCTCGACGGGCAAGCCGGCGCGCAGCGCCGCAATGCGCGCGACGTTCATGCCCTGTTCGGCCTCCGGCATGGCGCAGCCCAGGATGACGTCTTCGATGTCGCTGGCCTGAATCTGGGGCACGCGCCGCAGAATCTCTTCGAAGACGCGCGCCGCCATATCGTCTGGCCGCGTAGTGCGAAGCGCCCCGCGCGGGGCCTTCCCAACGGCTGTACGAACCACTGCGACAATGACTGCTTCCTTCATGGCTTTGAACTTTCCAATCTGTATTCACCGCAGAGACGCGGAGCACGCAGAGGTTGCGCAGAACGAGCAGTGGCCAGTGGCCAGTGGTCAGCGGCTAGTTGGAAGTGTCTGTCGGTTACTGACCATTGGCCACTGACCACTGGACTCTGCGCCCCCTCTGCGTGCTCTGCGGTACTCATGAGTGAAACCTTCGCATTTCGCGACGATTCTCGATTACGCCTTCAATCTGCCGGCCCGCTCCCTCACGGTCGCGGCTCTGTTGGTGCTCCGTCGCCGGCCTGCGGCATACGGCATACGGCATACG